>JBEBYB010000134.1:0-7562 GCA_040391295.1 Phenylobacterium sp.
TCAAGTTCCTGGCCTATATCCGCGAAGAGCTGCTGATCGTGCTCGGCACCTCCTCCTCGGAATCGGTGCTGCCGCAGATCATGGAGAAGATGCAGCGGTTGGGCGCGGGCAAGACCACCACGGGCCTGGTCATTCCCACCGGCTATTCGTTCAATCTGGACGGCACCAACATCTATATGACCCTGGCGACGCTGTTCCTCGCCCAGGCCACCAATATCGATCTGACCCTGACCCAGGAGCTGACCCTGCTGGGGGTGGCGATGGTGACGTCCAAGGGCGCGAGCGGCGTGACCGGGGCGGGGTTCATCACCCTGGCCGCCACCCTGGCCGTGGTGCCCGACATCCCGATCGCCTCGCTCGCCCTGCTGGTCGGGGTCGACCGGTTCATGAGCGAGTGCCGGGCGCTGACCAATCTGGTCGGCAACAGCGTGGCCACCATCGTCATCGCGCGCTGGGAGGGCGATCTCGACCGTGAGAAGCTGGCCTATGAGCTGAACAAGGGACCAGGCGCGATGGGGGCGCCGATTCATCCGCCCGCCATCGGCGTTGTCGACCCGGATTGATCGCCAAGGCGCGGGGGCGATCGGCCGCGCCCCTGACTCTCCGTTAATCCAATGGCTGTAGATTTGGGTCAGCTTCCGCCAGTGGGCCTTCGCCTCCACGGCGCGAGGCTTGGCTGGCGGGAAACCGCCGAACGGAACGCGGGATGCTGACGACCAGACCTTCCCTGACCTCGGCCGGCGTCGCGCGCCGCACCCTGCTCGCCGGGATGGGAAGTCTTGCGGCGTGGCCGGCGTTCGCGACGTCCGGCTCGATCGGCGCCGGCGCCTGGCTCGCCTATGAGGCCCGGCTCCGCAACCGGCTCGTCGATGCCGGCGGCGGCCGCTTCGAGGCGCCCAAGGCCCGCCAGCTCTGGACCCTGACCAACGCCGCCAGGGCCGCCGACGGCTTGCAGTCCTGTGGGTGGAGCGACGACCTGGCGCTGACCGCGCGGGCCCACGCCGCCGATCTCGCCGACCGGCAATATGTCGAGCACCAGACGCCCGAGGGCTTTGATCCCACCCACCGGCTCGGCGTGCTGGCGCGGCGAATGATCGGCTCGGCCAGCGAGAACATCGCCTATCGCCAGGCGCCGGCGGCGCCCTCGGCCGAGTATCTGATGGGGCTCTGGCGCGATAGCCCGCGCCACTGGCGCAACGTGCTGACGCCCACTCACGCCCAGGTCGGATTTGGCGTCGTCACCCGGGGCGAGCACACCTACGCCGTCGGCCTCTACGCCCATCCCGATGGAGAGCTGGCTGCGCCGCTACCCTTCAAGATCAATGCGGCCGCCGACCTGTCGCATGTGCTGGAGCAGGCCTCCCCATACCTTGAGAGCTTCTCCCTGACCGACCCGCTGGACCAGGCCGCGAGCCGCGAGCTCGCCCAGAACGCCGTCGACGCACGCCTGGCGCCGGGCGTCTATCAACTGCGGCCTCGCCAGCGGCTGGATGCGCGACGCTATCAGATCCTCTGGGGTCCGATCTTCGTCAGGGTCTAGGCTTGGCGGCGGGGGAGGCGAGATGCCCCCCCGCGCGCCGCGCCGCTACTTGCCGGCTTGAGGGCGGCCGAACGGGCGGCTCCAGCCGGGCGCGATCGGGTCGCCGCTGTCGCGCTCCTTGACGGCCTGTTTGAAGCCGGCCTCCTCGGCGCGCTGTTTGAACCACACGCCCTCGGGTGAGTGGCGGGTGATGCCGTCGAACAGGGTCGCGGTCATCTGGGTGCTGTGCAGCCCCATGTTCTCATAGGCCTGGTTGATCATCAGCTTCTGCATCATCAGCTGGTTGCGGGGAACGCCGGCCATCCGGGCGGCCAATTGCTCGATGCGGGCGTCCAACTGGTCGCGCGGCACCGAGTCGAGCACCAGGCCAAGGTCCTTGGCCTCCTGGCCGTAGACCAGGTCGCCGGTGAACAGCATGCGCTTGGCCTTCTCCGCGCCCAGTCGATAGACCCACATGGCGGTGGTCGGGCAACCCCAGACGCGGGCCGGCGGATAGCCGATGCGCGCTTCGTCGGCCATCACGACGATGTCGCAGCATAGAGCGATGTCGCTGCCGCCGGCGACGGCGGGGCCATGCACCCGCGCGATGGTCGGCTTGTAGGAACGCCAGAGGGACATGAAGTCCTGGGTGTTGCGGTACATGCCGTAGAAGTCGGACATCGGGTCCCAGGGCAGGGCCGACTGGTTGGTCGGATCGTCGGACGGCGCCCCGCCGAGTTGAGAGCCCGGCCGCGCGCCGGCGTGCTGGGCGTATTCCACCAGGTCGTAGCCGCCGCAGAACCCGTCGCCGGCGCCGGTCACCACGATCACATGGACCTCGTCGTCGGCGTTCGCCCGCTGGACCGCCGCGGCGATCTCGCGAGGCATGTAACCGTCGATGGCGTTCATCCGGTGCGGGCGGTTGAGCATGATCGTGGCCACGCGGCCTTCGGTCGAATAGGCGATCGAGCGGTATTCCATCTGATTTCCTCCGCCGCGTTCGCGGCTGTTCTTATGAAGTTATTTCACGGTTCCGGCGGCGGTCAGGCGCGCGATCGCAGCAGCGTCGTAGCCGAACTCCGCAAGGATCTCGCCGGAGTGGGCGCCAAGATCGGGCGCGTGGCGCGGGGCGTCCGACGCGCCCGCCAGCCGTGCGCCGGGGCGCGGCTCCAGCACCCGGCCGCGGGTCGGGTGGTGCGATTCCTGGACGATGCGGCTGTGGAGGACCTGCGGGTCGCCGAGCAGGTCGCCGGGGCTGTTGACGGGACCGGCCGGGACGCCTTCCTGCCCGAAGCGCTCGAGCGCTTCGGCGGTGGTCATGGCCGCCAGGCGCGTCTCCCAGAGCGGCGTCAGGGCGCGCGCCTGTCGCCGGCGCGCGGCGTGGGTCGGGAATCTGGGGTCTTCCAGCAGGTCGGCGGAGCCGAGCGCCCGGCACCAGCCGCCGAACTCCTCTTCCGAAACCGTCACCGCAGCGATGTGGCCGTCGCGGGTAGGCCAGAGCCGGTAGGTCTGATTCAGCCCCGCAGGCGAGGCCGGCGGAGCGTCGGCGAAGGTGTGGTTCCACATCAGGTCGGGCCAGTTGAACGCCAGGCAGGCCTCCAGCATGGAGACTTGCAGGTGCTGGCCGCCGAAGCCCCGATAGCGGGCCAGCAGCGCGGCGGTGATCGCCTGGGCGGCGGTGATGCCCGCCACCTTGTCGCAAATCAGCGAGTAGATGAGCGAGGGCGAGCCGTCGCCCACGGCGGTCTGACTGACCGCCAGGCCCGAGGCGGCCTGAATGATCGGGTCATAGACGCGCTGCCCGGCGTTGGGACCGTCTGGCCCGAACCCGGAGATCGAGGCGTAGATCAGCTCGGGATTGGCCGTCTTCAGATCGGCGTAGCTGATGCCCAGGCGCTCGACGACGCCGGGCCGGAAGTTCTCGACCACCACATCGACCTGAGCGGCGAGGCTGTGAATGAGCTGGACGCCTTCCGGCGTAGCCAGATCGATGACGATGGATCGTTTGGCGCGGTTGCAGATCGCAAAGAGAGCGCTGCAGCCGTCGACGCCCGGACCGATGTAGCGGCCGGAGTCGCCCAGGCCGGGCGGCTCGACCTTGACCACGTCAGCGCCCTGTTCCGCGAGGATCATGGTGGCGATAGGGCCGGAAACCACGGCCGACAGATCAAGGATCCGGATGCCCTGCAGGGGGCCCTTCGATGCTGTAGGCGGCTCGGCCTTGGAGCTCATGACGCGGTTGTCCCGGTTTGTTTGTCTGGCTACAAATTTGTATGCCGTACAAGTAACCGATGTCAACGAGCGCGGGGTTTCTGGCGCGGCTGAGTTGCGTCGCCGGCCGTCGCGCAAACGAAAACGCCCGACCTTGCGGCCGGGCGTTTCAAGTTCGATCTTGGTCGAAGCCTTTAGGCGGCGACGGCCTTGATCAAGCTCTTATTGAGGATGGTGATGGCGGCGTCGCGGTCGATGCGCTCGATGGCGGCGACTTCACGAGCCATGCGGTCCAGGGCCGATTCATAGAGCTGGCGCTCCGAATAGGACTGTTCCGGCTGGTTCTCGGCGCGGTGCAGGTCGCGGACGACTTCGGCGATGGAGATCAGGTCGCCGGAGTTGATCTTGGCTTCGTATTCCTGGGCGCGACGCGACCACATGGTGCGCTTCACGCGGGCGCGGCCCTTCAGGGTGGTGAGCGCCTGGCTGACCACATTGCCTTCGGCGAGCGAGCGCAGGCCCGCGCCGCGGGCTTTCGCGGTCGGAACGCGCAAGGTCATCTTCTCGTGGTCGAAGGTGATCACGTAAACTTCGAGGGAATAGCCGGCGACTTCCTGGGTTTCGATCCCCTGTACCTGGCCCACGCCATGGGCCGGATAGACGACGTGGTCGCCGATGGAGAATTCCAGACCGCTCTTGCTCATTCGCTCAAGTCCTTTCGACGCGTCCGAACCCGTTAAGAGGCGTTAACAACTTTCCAACAGAGCAAAGGTCGCCATCCGCAAAACTGCGCGGCGGCTTACCCCTGTTGGAACGGAATTGACCTCTAGGACACCCTTCGCCTTGTGAAGGCGTACACTGGCCGGGGACGGCTCTTCTGCAGAAACGACGAGGCGAGCGTTCTTGCTATCACCACGTCAAGGGCGACATTAGCATAAAAATCAGCCGAAAGAAAGGCTTGCCCCCGGAGTGACCTGGGAGCCCTAGGAGCCGCGACCGGGCTTCTCGCTGAAGTACTTCTCGAACTTGCCTTCTTCGCGCTCGAACTCTTCACGGTCGGCGGGCGGTTCGCCCTTCACCGTGATGTTCGGCCAGACCTTGGAGTAATCGGTGTTGATCTTCAACCACTTGGAGTCGGGATCGTCTTCGGTGTCGGGCTTGATGGCGTCGACAGGGCATTCCGGTTCGCAGACGCCGCAATCGATGCACTCGTCTGGATTGATCACCAGGAAGTTCTCGCCCTCGTAGAAGCAGTCGACGGGACACACTTCAACGCAGTCCATGAACTTACATTTGATGCAAGCATCCATGACGATATAGGTCATAGCGCAATAGGGCTCCGGCCGCTCTTATCGGGCGGCGGTATTTCCGGCGCTGGCCCGGCAATGTCAATGCCGCCGAGCCCCAGGATATCTGGAAGCCTCGATAGACGACCGGCTCAAGACGCCGGCGTCAGCTTCAGCACACGCTCCGTCGCCGCCTCCACGGCCTTGCGGGAATAGCTCAACGGGACGTATTCGCCCTTGGCCCACTTCGGGAACAGATCGCGGTAGTGCGCGCTGCCCGGACTGCCGGATTGGCCAGGCGTGTTGATGGCGAGGCTGTTGTCCCAGGCGCCGACGTCCAGGACCATGCGGAACGAGGCGCCGGCGATCACGCGGTAGTCGTCCGGCCGCCAGGTCGCGGCCAGCGGCGAGAGCATGGTTCCGGCCATCGGCAGGGTTCCGCTGGACATCGCCTTTCTGTCGGCCGCCGGCGCGAGCGGGCTCAGGGCGTGGTCGAAGCGCGCCTGGTGCAGCTTGCCCCAGGCCCAGGTCTTCGGATCGGGGCCCAACTGCCCGGCCACCTCGTCATAGGCGGCCAGCAGGCTGGAGGTGAGGATCTGGTCGCGGGCGGCGGCCGGATCGGCGCCCAGGCTGGCGTCGGGATGCTCCAGCAGCGCCATGACCGCCGCCAGGTCGCCCTGGCCGACGGTGGCGCGGGCGGCCTGCGGCACGGCGCGGGCGACGGTCGCCTTGCCCAGGTGCTTGGCGATCCAGACTTCGTAGAGCGCCGCGCCGGCGCTGTCGCTGGCGGCCCTGTGGTCCCAGCCGCGCAGCAGCTTCAGCGCCGAGGCGAGCTTGGGGTCGGTGGTCTTGATCGGCGCCAGCAGGACCAGCATCCGCCGCGAGGTGATGTTGTAGGGATCGGTCTGCAGGGCGGCGGCGTCGGCCAGGGTCAGCTTGTTGTTGGCGGTCAGCACCTCGGTGATCCGCTGCATGCGCGCGGGGTTCGACCACTCGAACCCGATCTTGCGCTCGGCATAGGGGAAGTCGGCGGGCAGGTTCAGTTGGTTGGCCGAGGCGAACCAGCCGGAGGCCGGGTTGTGGGCGCTGGGCAGTTCGTCGAGCTTCAGGAAGCCGTTCCACTCATAGCGGCCGTCGCCCGGGACCGGCAGCAGGCCGTCCCAGTTGGCGCGGCGCGGAACCTTGCCGGCGGCGACCCAGCCGATGTCGCCCTTGGTGTCGGCGTAGACTTGGTTTTCCGACGGCGCGCCCCAGTCGGCCAGCGACCCCTTGAAACTTTCCCAGGTCTTGGCGGTCATGTAGCCCATCGAGCCGAAATAGGCCGAGGTCCCCGGCTCGGCCCAGACGCTGCGCACCGCGAAGGCGCGGCCCTTGGCGGGATCGGCGTAGACCACCGGCCCGTGGTGGGTGAAGCGCAGCTCGACCTTGCGCGGCCCCGCCTCGCCCTTGACCTGAATGTCTTCGATGACGCTGTCCATCTGCGCCCAGCCGCCGGCGTAGCGGTAGTTCAGCGGCGACTTCGGATCGGTCTCATAGACATAGAGATCCTCCTGGTCGGCCGGGAAGATGGTCAGGCCGAAAGCCACCGTTCCGTTGTGGCCGATCGAGACGCCGGGCAGGGCGGGCTCGCCGGCCCCGATCACCGAAAAGCCCGGCGCTTCCATGTGGACGATGTAGCGCAGCGACGGCGCGCTGTGCTCGCGGTGCGGGTCGTTGGCCAGGATCGGGCGGCCGGTGGCGGTGCGGCTGGCGGCCACGGTCCAGTTGTTGGAGCCGATCGCGTCGGGCGGGATCTCCAGCATCGCGGTCTTGGCCGGCGGCCCGGCGAACTTCACGCCGCTGGTGGCGAGCTGGTAGTCGGCGAGCACGTCTTTCGGAATGTCGCAGGGATCAAGGCCCTCGGGGATCTTGGTCTCCCAGGCCGGTTCGATGTGGCGATAGAGCTTGGCGGCGTCGAGGCCGGCGGCGCAGGCGATCTGGGCGCGGCCCACCTCGTTGGGAACATTGCGGGTCAGGCCGTGGCTGCGGATGCGCACCACGTCGTCGGGCGTCCAAAGGTCAGGCGCCGAGCCGGCCAGCTTGAACTCCGGCGGCAGGGGCCGCTTGCCGGCGCGGATCTCGGCCACATAGGCGTTCACGCCGGCGACGAAGGCTTCGGTGTTGTCCTTGGCGCCGGCCCCGTAGGCCGCCCACTCGCGATCCATGTCGCCGCGGTAGAGGAACAGGCGCGCGGCGCGGTCCTGGGCCACATAGGCGGGGCCGAAATCCTTGGCGAGCAGGCCAAGGCCGCGCTTGCGCCAAAGGTCGATCTGCCAGAGCCGGTCGCCGGCGACGTTGTAGCCCTGGAGGAAGAAGGCGTCGCGCACGTCCCCCGCATAGATGTGGGCTATGCCCCAACGGTCGACGCGGATCTCGGCCGGCTTCTGAAGGCCGTTAAGCGTTCGCGCCTCTTCACGGGGCGCGGCCAGGGCCGAGGTGGAGACGAGGGCGGCGAGCAGGGCGGAGGCGACCATTTTCATGGACGCCAAGCTAGGCCGCAGGACGGC
>JBEBYB010000135.1:0-7494 GCA_040391295.1 Phenylobacterium sp.
GCGCGACAAGCATGGCGAGAAGGCCTTGCGACAGCTCCAGCGGGTGCGGCGCCAGAAGGCGACGGCGAACCAGGTCCTGCAACTGCTCAAGGACGAGCACGGGATCGACCCGGTCACCGGCCACATGATCTCCGTCGTGGAGAGCGCCGTGGCGCCAGAAACCTACGACGCCGAGCTGCGTGAGCAACTGGACGCGGCGCTCGCCAGCGGCAAGGGCGTTCTGAACTGTGTCGATGGCTGTCTCTGGATCTATGCAGCGCCGGCTGGCCGCCTCGAGGCGCCGCGCACGTACCATGCCTTCGCCGAGGCCCTTGAGACGAAGTCGAGCTGGTATGGTGCTGCAAGATCCCGGTCACCGCCGCGAGACCGAGATAAGCTCGTCGGCCTCAACACCGGTGTGAGCTACCCGCTGGCCATGCCGCTCTACTTCCGCAACCTCGGCCCCAGCAATGTCGCCGCCGTCACCTACGGCGCCTTCCTGGACAACGTCATCATGTACCTCGACTGGGACGGCTTCGCCGAGCTGATCGAGCAGGCGGGCGGCGAATTGCATTGGGGGAGCCAGAAGGAAGCCGGCCGCGCCCGGGCCATGCATCGCAACCTTCGACCCTCGCTCGTCCGCAGCCGCCTGCCGATCGTCAAGGCGCACGGCGTCAGCGCCTATGTCATGGACCCCAACTTCGTGGAGCTATTCTACGACGGAGTCCGGCCCCGCACCCTAGCGGCCCGGCTCGTGGAGAGCTGCTGCGACGTCGCGCAGAAGGCCGAGGCCGGTGAGCGCCCTGGCGCCCCGAGATGGCGAGGCTAGACTGGGGCCATGGCAAAGGCGTCGCATGCAAGCCGATTGAGCGCGGAAGACGAGGCGCACTTCCTGCGCGCCCACAGGCTCCTGCTGGCCTGGAAGACGTCCGAATGCACCACCGTCGACGGCGTCCACTTCCGCTTGAAGTGCGACGTCGACAAGGAGGTCTGGCGCCCCCTGGCGCCGATCGGCCTCTACGGCCGGCGCGCTGCCCTCTACGGGCCTGAGTTCATCTTTCCCTGGACGCCGTCCTACATCCGCGAGTTCATGGAAAAGTTCGGCCCGGTAATCGAGGTTGATCCCGGGGCGACGGTCGTCATCGGCCTGGTCTCCACGGCCCAGCTCAACTCCCCCTTTGCCGACTTCCAGGACGAGACGCAAAGGGACGGTAAGCAGGCCCACCTGTTTGTGCTGCACGCCGATGGCAAGGTAGAGGAAGCCAAGCGCCCCCTGACCCTGTTGACCGCCTCCGCCACCGAGGCCCTGATCGCCATCGACGACATTTCAGGCGCCTTCCAGGGGTTGGTGGACCGGCTGGAGCAGCTGTCAGGCCTGAAGGATCTGGAAGCCCTGGCGAGCGAGCCCGTCGACACCTGGCCGAAGCCGAAGCCAGGCTTGCCGCCGGCCTATGGCAGGGCCTTGCTGGCTCTGATGAATGCTTACGCGTCCTACGACCACGAAGCCTTCACCGCCTTCGGCTACCTCATGGCCAAGGCCGAAGCGGAGACTCAGCTCCTCGACGCCGCGACGCGCGGCCGGCAAGCCGCCGGGGCACAAGCCAAGGCCTCCAGCGCCCGCCGCAGCGTCAGCCGAGAGCAGACCGAAAAGCTCAGGATCCTTGCGCGCGAGCTCATTGCGCGGGACGGCGACATCTCGCTCTCGCGCTGCGCCCGGGAGGTTGAGGCCATCGTCGCCGTTGATCCAACCTGGCCGTTCAAGTCGGACGCCAAGTGGATCACTCGCCACATCCGCGAACTGTTCGAAAAGCGGGGCGGCGGCCGGGAATACCGTCCACGCCGCGGCGCAGAGGTGGGTACCACCGGCGGTTAGAGGGAGATGATCGCCGGTCGTCTCCTGACCTACCCGGCCCTCTAGCGGACAAGGGCCGCCTCACCTTAAGAGGCGACCGCAATGACATTCGAACAGATCTCCGCCCTTGCAAGCTTGGTGTCGGCCCTGGCCACACTGATCTGGGCCTGCCGGCGCAAGGAGTAAGTCCGGCATCCCGACTATTCGGGCCTAGCTCACCTTAGTAGTCGGGTACCATCTTGCACTTCTTCGGTCACATCCTCGCGAGTCGAATGGTCTATGCGCCCTGAACGCCACGTCCAACGTGTCCTTGTTTCCGCCACCACTGATATCATCGGGGAGTTCGAAACCGACTGGATGCGGGTCGATCACGCTTGGCACCTTGGCGGGGGACGCGAGGCAACTCGCAGTCTGCCCGGCCCTTATGCGCGAAAAGCCCTGGTGATCAGCTTTCGCACCGATCCCGCGCAAGACGACAACCTCATTATCCACACTTACGAAGGTGCCGGGCCGGCGTTTAGCGCCTACTTCTCCGTCCTTTTCGGCAAGCGCTTTGATAGTCACGGGCCGATCCAGGCATCTGGGCTGTTTAACGTGCCAGATCTCTCCGCTTATGGCGAAGCGTCGGATGTCTTGCTACCTCAGAACAAGCCATCACCGAGATCAGACTACCCTGTACCGCTGCGCCTGGAGCAACTTCACCGCCTCCTGCCCCTGTGGACTGGATCGCCGGAAACGAAGGCGCACCGCGATATCTTTCATAGTGCCTCGAAGTTCTACTGGCAGGCGTTGCAGGCAGTTCAGAGCGATCCAGAGGTCGCCTACCTTCACCTCATCAGCGCCGGCGAAGTCCTTTCTGGCGGCTTCGGGCTCGATGAAACAGAAGCGCTCGACGAAACAGCGCGAGCGATCCTGGACCGCGTAGCCGCCCAAGGTACACAAGGTCAGAAGGATGCGCGGGTTCTTCGGAGTCGCCTGCTTGGGATCCGGCGGCGCTTCGTTACCGTGCTGAACCGCCTGCTCGATCAAAACTTCTTTGAACGGAGGGAAGCGCAGGACGAATGGGGTGCGCTAGAGCGGAGTAGCATCTGCGAGACCCTCGGTGCAGCCTATGACCTGCGGAGCAGGTACGTCCACGTTGGCCAAAGCTTCGGCTCGTGGGCCATGTTGCTCGCCCACACCCAAGCTGAACGCACCCCCGGTGAACCCCAAGTGTCCGACCCAGAGTTCAAGAAGATTCTTATGCGTGCGCCCACCTACATCGGCCTCGAAAGATGCATCCGCTACGGTCTGCTGCGGTTTGCAGACCAAGTTGGTCTACTGAGTCCAGACCCGACGGAAGCCTAGCTTGCATTGCCCCCGCGCAGGACGTCCGCATGCTCTGCGCCAGAAGCAGAATTGCGCTGATCGCCGGAAACACGACCCTCGTCGGCGCGTGAACGGAAAGGAGACTCGCCCCTCCGCTGTAAAGACTGGGCAGATCGCTACTGGCCTTTGAAGACTTCCTGCAACGTCTGGCGCCGAACAGAAGTCAAGCCATCGAAGGCTGCGCCGGTAATGATGACCTGAGCGCCTTCGAAGCTGTCGCCGGCAAGCAGCTCGATAAAAGGCTGGACGATAAAGTTCTCCTTGTCCTCGACGGACTCCCCGAGGAAATCGCCCGGCAGATCGATGATCGAAATTCCAGGGTAATGCATGCCTGGCTTGTCGCTGAGGCTAAGTAGCCCGTAGTGATAGGCCATCAGGAAATAGAGGGTGTCACTGCCTCCAAGCGCCGCTGACCAGCGTCGTTTGCCGACACGGAAGTCGAATGCACGCCTGTTGAAGGTGATGCTCACGGGGCTGTGGCTCCAAGAACCGGGCTTCAGCTGCTCGATCCGAGTCAGGTAGGCGTTCATCCCCTCAGCGAGCCACTCGGCCGGCGCTTGGAAGTCGACAGCCTGCAGAGTGGCATCGACGATTTCCTGCAGCGGCTCAATCTTCGCCTCGATCGCGTCCACCTGAGACTTAAGGTCTTCGCCTGACGTCAAAGCCGCCTTCAATCGCGTGATCTGGCGCTGGCGTTCGCTAAGGCGTCCGAGCTCGACATCGATACCGCTAACGTTCTCTTGGATAAGCGCCGCGACGGCGGCGCGGGCCGGTTCGAGTTCATTCTCAATCTGACGAAGCTCCTCCTCACGTCGCGTCCAACTCTTCCTCTGGGACTCCACGTCCCGGCCGAGAAGATCGACGAGGTCGGACGCCTCTTTGACCTCACCCTGTAGCCGTTCCTGTTCGAAGTGCAGCCGTGCTTCGCCCAATTCCGGCATCTCGGGCTCGTCCGGAAGGTGCTGGTGGCAAAGGTGGCAAAGGTCGAGATCCCTCTCGCGCGCCTTGAGGAACTGGTCGCACGCGGGGCAGTGCGTGATCCGCAGGTCAGCGAGCAGTTCGCCGGCATCGTGAGCCCTCGCCAGGCGGGTTAGCTCCTCCATGAGATCAGCCCAGTATCTCTGCATGTCAACGAGACGCTCTTTGGTCTCCCGCCCGTGCCGCACGCTCGCTTCGCGCTCCACCAGGAGCCGCGCCCGTTCGGCGCTGAGATGCGCCACACGCGAGGATTTGGCGAGGTCGAGGTTGCGTGTGGCGTCTTCGATCACCGCGATCCGCTTGGACCTCAGCTCAAGGATTCGGTCGCTGACCTCCTTGTCACCCGCTTCGATCGCGGCCTTCGTCACGCCGGCTCTGATGGGGTCGTTCTCGTCCAGCAGGTCGCGAGCCAGGGTGTCGAGTGTCCACGTGTACTGCTCTAGCCGCGCGTTGAGGCGACGGGCCTCCATGGTGAGTCCGATAAGATCACCATATTCCTCGGAATAGATGAGCTCAGCGATACCGCCGAACTGAAGCAAGCAGGCGTGCTGCTCGCCTTCAGGCTGCTTGTCGGCTAGGTCCGACCAGAAGCCCTGGCGGCGATGAATGTGGCGAAGCAGCGAGCGGAGGCTTAGCTCCGGCCATGTCTGACCGGACTGCGGATTTCCCTTGGGATAGTGGAGGATCGGGATACCGAGCTTGGCCATCAGCCGGTGCTGGAATTCGACGGCGTCGATCACCTCGCCGTCGACTACCATCTTGGCCTTCATCCCAACTTCGTGCCAGCGGCGTTCCACGATCAAGGTCTCGGGGCCGAAGGTCGAATCAGGGTCGCCCGGCAGGAAGTCGATGAGCTTCAGCCACTGCGTCTTGCCGGTATTCGGCCGGCCGATGAGAAGGTTGACGCCAGGCTCGAAGGCAATCGCCTCCATGTTTCCGGTCCAGAGTCGCCGCTCGACGCGCCCGACGGAGAGATAGGGCTCGGTCATTTCTCGATCATCTCGCCCAGCGGTCGGCGCCCGACTTCGGAGTCGAACAGGTTGTAGATCATGTTTTTCAACGCGCTCCCGGTGCGCGATCCGAAGACCTTCTTGATCTCGCGCATCCTGGCGACCAGCGGCGCGAACGAGGCTTTCTCTGCGAGACGCTTAGCCCGGTCCTTGCCCAGGTCGGTCAGGGCGATGACGTAGGTCTTCTTAACCTTGCTGACCTTGATAAGCTGCTTGGCCTCTAGGTGAGCGAGGACGTGGTAGTACCGCTTGTCCCAGGGGCCGTAGTGATGCCGGACCATGGCGGACTCGACCGCGGCGGTCGGCTCGGCGACGCGCGCCTCCTTGGCTTGCGCCCCCGCCGCAGCCTCGAAGAAATCGGGATAGCGGGCAAAGAAATCCAGCTTCGCCATCTTTGTGAGGCCGTCTATGCGGCCCGCGACGCCGCATAGCAGGATCAGCAGCAAAAGCCGCGCTGCGTGAAACTCCACAATGTCGTCCGCCGCCAGTGGCAGGCTGGCCGGACGCGTGCCGAGGCGATTGAGCGATCTCATCGGCGCGGCCGAGCGAAACGGTGCAGGCACCGATCCGTGATGTCGTACATGCAGCCTTTCAGAAACCCGGCCGCGTCGGTGCCCTCGACGGTTTCGACCTGGGACACCTCGTCCAGTGCCTTCAGACAGAGTGCATGGAAGCCTTGTCCGGAAGGGTCGATCTCCCCAGCCACATACGCGCCCCGGAGGCTCGCCATCTTAGATTGAACGAGCAGTTGCAGCCGCTCGATCTGATCATCTTCCATGTAGCGTGAAGTTCGAACTGCCGCGCTGTATCGACGCCGAAGATCGACCGCCATCGCTATCTGATTATCCTCAGCCTCGATGTCCCTCAACTTGCCTGACAGCTTGCCCCCTGCGGTATCGGAGGCACCGTCGATCAATTCCTGACGTCGCCGACTCCACCAAGCCGTCAGTTCTCGGCGAAGGATGATCTTCCTCGCCCGGTCGGGCTCCCAGCGCGCCTCGCCCGCAGCCTTCATCCAGCCCAGTAATTCGGTCAGCAGTTCTTCGGCTTGTTCGTAGACGATCTTCCAACCGTCATCCTGAGCAAGTTTGAGGATGCGCCGCAGGTTCGCGTCTCTAACGTTGTGGCGTTCGGCTCGAACCTCCCACAGGCAGTTGCGACACCAGTATTCGCCTGCATTGCCCTTGGCTGAGACGACGCCTGACATGCGACCGGCGATGTCGCTCACGAGGGATTTGAATCGCTCCCCATCCACTTCTCGACCCGGCGCGCCGAGGGGGTAGGTGAGGATTTCCAGCTCGCTCTTGACCGGTCGGTTGGTGATCAATCGGAACCGCGACATCTCCTTGTGGCGATCGCGCCCGAGCGAAGTTTCGAAGAGTGACGTTCCGGGCTTCTTGTCCACCCGCGAGCAGAGGTTGGCCGCGGAGTAGAGGGTTTCCGCGCCGCCCCCTTTGATCTGAACGTATTCGGCAACGACCAGGGACTTTCCGCCTTCGGGATTCTCCTCGATCGACACGACGATCATGTCGTCGTGGGTCTCGCAATGGATCTTCGTTACATTGGGATTGGCGAGCATCTCAAGGGCGAGGCCGACCGCGACCTCGTCCTGGTAGCTGAACCCGATCCGGGCCGTTGGGCCGCCTTCCTCCGCCGGCTTCACGTCGTCGACTGACGGAAGTTCCGCGGCGGCCTCAGCCAAGTCTGCGTCGTCGCTCCCCAAAGATTCGCCTCGTTGAGTCGGCCTCGGATCGCGTTCCGATGCTTCACCCTGACGCTACAACCCCAAGCCGAAGATGAACAGCCGAGCTTCAGCAGGGGGCAAGTTCCCGCCCATGTCGAAAGGGTCTGTTGCACTCGCCCGATTGCTCACCCTACCGACCAACGGACCTTTCGAACGTCGCCTAGGAGTCAGGACCGGTCATTGGCAGGTGGTCGACCCGCCCGCACAGCATAACGACATCAAGCTGCTTGGAACCGGACGTTCCGAAGGACCGCAGTGAGCGCTAAGCAGTCCTAGCCGACCAGTCACTCCCTACAGATCGCTTGGCCCCTCTGGTGCAACAATTGGATCCGATCCGACCTTCCCGCACGGCTTCAGTCTTGCCTACTGGACTGCAGATTCCGTTGTCTGGGTGCGCCCCTAGGACCGCCTGCGCGAAATCCCCCGACTAAAACCCCGACTAAAGCCGGCTTCTAGTCGGGGGCGGCCCCGAAGGGCTGCCGCATCGCGTTGATTTTATTGAAGAAATTGGCGCGCCCGGAACGATTCGAACGTCCGACCCTCAGATTCGTAGTCTGATGCTC
>JBEBYB010000136.1:0-7453 GCA_040391295.1 Phenylobacterium sp.
TCTTCCAGGGCGGCGATGAAGCGCGCCTCGGTCTGGCGGTCGAAGGCGTTGAAGATGTCGGCCATCATCTCGTGGCTGTCGCGCTTGGAGGTGCGCGCCAGGTTGGACATGAATTCGGTCCGCAAGGTCTGTTCGATCTTGTCGAGAATCTCGCGCTGGACCGGCTCCATGCGCAGCATCCGGGTCACGCATTCCAGCGCGAAGTCCTCGGGCAGCGCGGCCAGCACGCGGGCGGCGTGTTCGGACTTCACCTTGGACAGCACCACGGCGACGGTCTGGGGGTATTCGTTCTTCAGGTAGTTGGCGAGGACCGCCTCGTTCACGTTGCCGAGCTTGTCCCACATGGTTCGACCCGCGGGACCGCGGATCTCCTCCATCAGGGTGTCGACCTTGTCCTGCGGCAGGAAGGCGGAGAGCAGGCGCTGGGTCTGCTCGAACGACCCCATGATCGCGCCGGCGCCGGACATGCCGGAGATGAAGTCGACCAGCAGTTGTTCGACCACGACCGACGAGACGGTGCCAAGGCCGGCCATGGCCTGGGAGATCTCTTTGATCTCCTCGTCGTCGAGCTGCTCCCAAATGGTGCTGTGCTCCTCGCCGAGGGCGAGAAGGACAATGGCGGCCCGCTCGGGGCCGCTTAGCTTGGCGGGGTCGGTAATGGCCTTCATGCGCGGGTTCATGTGGTCTCATGCAGCCAGGCGCGCAGGAGGGAGACCGACTCCTCCGGGTGGTTTTCGACGAATTCAGCGACCCGCTTCACCGACGAGGCCTTCACCTGGCCTTCGATGCGGGCGATGTCGATCCGCTGCTCCAACTCGTTGGAGGGGTTCGGCAGGGCGAGCGATTGGCCGGTGGCTGGATCGATCTCGGTGGTGACCAGACGGGTCACGCCGACGCCGCCGGCCGAGGTCAAGGCCGGCAGGCCGCGTCCAGCCGGGGGCTTCAGCAGCGGGCGGACGATGAACACGATCATCAGGATGGCGACGATGGCGATGATGGCCAGCTCGACCGCGCGCATGATGTCGTTCTTGTCGAAGCCCATCAGCGGATTGGCCGCTTCAACGCCGCCGGCCGCCTCGGCGGCGGGGAAGCGGACATTGACCACGGTCACCTGGTCGCCGCGGTCGGCGTTGTAGCCGACGGCGGTGCGGACCAGTTGCTCGATGCGCTGCATCTCCTGGGCCGTGCGCGGGGTGTAGGCGCCCGGCTTGCCGTCGGCGCCCGGCGCGGTGACCCCGTCGATGGCGACGGCGACCGACAGGCGCTTCATGTCGCCCGGCTCCTGGATCTCGGTGCGGGTGGTCTTGGAGATCTCGTAGTTGGTGGTCGACTCGGTCCGGCCGCTGGCCGACTGGTTGAGGGTCTCGCCATTGGCCCCGATGCCGCCCGGGATGTTGGCGCTGGCCGTCACCGCGCCGTTGGCGTCGGGCTGGTTCTCGCGGCTGTTTTCTTCATTGACCGATTCCGAGCGCACCACCTGGCCGTCCGGGTCGAAGGTCTCCTGCTGGACGGTGATGCGGGCCAGGTTCAGGTCGGCGGTGACGTTCACGCGGGCCTTGCCGGCGCCGACGACGCCCTCGACCAGGCTCTTGACGGTCTTGGCGATGCGTTGCTCGACCTCGCTGCGACGGCCGTCGGCGGCTTGACCGCCAAAACCGTCCTCGCCGGTCGACAGCGTTTTGGCGTGCTGGTCGATGACGGTGACGCGGCCGGGCTTCAGGTTCGGTACGGCGCTGGAGACCAGGTTCTGGATCGCCTGGACCTGATCGGGCGAGGGCGGACGCCCGCCGACCGTGATGGTCACCGAGGCCGACGGCTGCTCAGCCTGTTCCTCGAAGAGCTGGCGCTTGGGCAGCACCAGGTGGACGCGGGCCGAGGTCAGGCCGTCCAGGCCGCGAATGGTGCGGGCCAGCTCGCCTTCCAGGGCGCGCTGGCGGTTCAGTTGCTGGACGAAGTCGGTCTGGCCCAGCGCATTGGCCTCGTCGAAGATTTCGTAGCCGACCGATCCGGAGGTCGGCAGGCCTTTGCTGGACAGCAGCAGCCGGGTGGAGGCCACCTTGTCGCGGCCGACCATGATCGTCGATCCGTCGCCCTTGGCCTCGTACTTCACCCCGGCCTGGTCGAGGGCGGCGGTGATCGAGCCGGCTTCCTTGATGTCCAGGTTCGAATAGAGGAGCGCCTTCGGCTCGCCCAAATTCATGGTCAGGGCGACCAACGCCGCGGCTACGCCGGCCCCAATCCCGAGGAACGCCGCCAGCCGTCCGATACCGAACTTTTGCAGGGCGGCGACGAAGCTATTCAACGCGGACGTCCTTCCTGGGGATCTGCGGAAGAGACGCCTACTCGCCCGCCGCTAGGCAGGATTTACCCAGTGCTTGGTAAACGACGTGTTTAAGTTTTGCCGTCTTAGCGCCTCAATTCGCGGAGGAAATTCTAAGCCTCATTAGAGAAGCTTAGCCATTCCAGGGAGTTAGGGCGCCCCAGAGCCCAAGGGTGAGCGAAAACGTCGCATAGATCAAAACCGTAAAAGTAAACGAGGCCTTGCGCAGGCCGCTCCACGAATCAACTCGCCGCCCGCCACGCCAGATCGCCGGCAGTAAGATCAGGCTGAGCAAGGTCAGGAACGCGGCGACCAGCACGCAGGCCGAGGCGATGATCAATGCTCCGCTCGGCCAGCCGAACATGACGTTCGCCAAGTCGCTCGTACTCGAGGCCCAGAGCCCGAAGAGGGCGATCGCCGCAAGCCACAGCACGGCCTGGCTGGTCTGGATCAGGCTGGCCTGCCGCTGGACCGAGGTTTCGCGGAACTCACGCCGATTGCGCAGGAAGAGGCCGACGATGGTCACGGTCGCCGCCGCCCCGCTCAGCAACGCCAGGACGAGCAGCGTGGTCGGGCGTTTCCAGAACCCGGAACGCTCGAAGGTCTGTTCGCCGAGCGGGGTCTGGAAAGCGTAGGCGCGGCCGCCGGACGTCGAGAAGGCGACATGGTCGGCGCCGGTCGTCGAGATGAAGCGGCCTTCCGACAGCTCGCCTTGGGGGACGAAGGTGCGGACCTTGCCGCCCGAGGCGATCACCAGGCGGCCTTCCGGCGTCACCGTCACGTCGACTCCGCCGATCAGCAGCCCGACCATGCCCTCCAGCCCGCGATAGGCGCGGCGCGTGCCGACATAATAGCCGCTGAAGTCGCGGGCCCGATCACGCAGCGCCGGCGATCCGGCCCGCGGGAAGGGCTGGGGCGGGACATAGAACTGTTGCACCACCTGCGCCGCTAGCCCGTTGGCCAACTCGCCGCCGGTCTCGGTGTTGGTGCTGACGAAGACGCCAAGGTTCAGGTCCGGCGCCACGACCATGTTGGACAGGAACGAGAGCGTCCCGCCGGCGTGGCCAAAGCCCTTGTGGTCGCCCGGCAGGTTGTACTCGATGAAGCCGTGCCGCCAGCCGTTGATCCCGGCCGGGGTCTCACGGATCGGGGTGTTGAAGGCCTGGGCCGCGCGAGGGCCGTAGATGACCGCGCCGTCCAAGGTTCCGCCGTTCAGCAGCAACTGCATGTAGCGCGCCATGTCGGCGGCCGTGGACGAGGCCGAACCGGCCGGCGCAACCTGGCTGATGAACTCGAAGGGGCGCTCGGCGAAACCGGTCGGGGTCCAGCGGTAGCCTTCCGAGAGGTTGTCGGCCAGGCGCTGGGGGATCGGGGCGGGCAGGCCGGCCCGGACCGGATGGGGTTCGCGGAAACTGGTGTTGGTCATGCCGGCCGGCAGGAAGATGCTCTCCTCGATCAGCCGCTCGAACGGCTTGCCCGAGACATAGGACACCGCCTGGCCGGCCAGGGCCGCGCCATAGTTGGAATAGGCCGAGGCCTCGCCAGGCGCGCGGACGCGACGGGGCCGTTCCTGGCGCAGATACTCCGCCATCGGCCGCACGCGCTCGAAGTTCTTTTCGAACAGGTGGCCGAGCGCGCGGTCCTCGAAGCCGGGGGAGTGGTCCATCAGGTTGCTCACCCGCACCGGCGTGCGGAAGCCCTGGTCGCGGACCTGGACGCGCTCGGGCAGGTAGAGGTTGATCGGGGCGTCCTGGCGGATGCGGCCCGCCTCGATCTCCTTCATCAGGGCGATCCAGGTGAAGGTCTTGGAGATCGAGCCGATGCGGAACAGCGTCTTGTCAGGATCAACCTTGCGGGCCGGCGACAGGCTGGCGAAGCCATAGCCCTTCTTCAGCACCACCTGGCCGTTCTGCACGACCGAGACGGTCACGCCGGCGATGTGTTCGCGCGCCATGGCCTCACGCACCACGCCGTCCACGAAAGCTTCAAGCTCGGCCGGCGGCAGGGCTTCGCCGGGCGCCAGACGCGCGCCGCTCGGGGTGACGGGCAGGGCGGGGATGGGCGCGGCCGGTGTCGTCGCGGCCGGCGCCGCGGCCGTCGCCGGAGCGGCGCTGACGCTGGCCTTCGGACGAGGCGCGACCGGTCGCTGCAGGCTGGTATAGGGAACCGGTCCGCGCGGATTGGCGCCGACGGCGGGCGGGGGCGAGGCCGGGGGCGCCGGAGCGCTCTCCTGAGCCACGCTGGATGTGGCCGAGACAGCCAGGATCGCGGCGAAGACCGCCTTGAAGATCAAATGCATGGACGAACACCCGCTGGCCCCATTGTCCAGTGAGTCCCTTTGTAGGGCGCCTCGCGCGCACCACGCCAGAGCGGTTTGACGTCGACGGTGAACACGGTTCAATCGGTTCGCGGCGGACCAGTGGGGAAGGCGTAGAACGGCAGCATCGGACGCAACTCGCCGCCGATCCAGACCTGCGGTTCGGACGGCGGCTTCATGCCTTCGGCGGTCTCGCGCCGGGCGACGCAGGCCTTTACCGTCGAGGCCAGGGTGATGAAGTCGCGGGCCACCCTGCTCGATTTCAGCAGGCAGTCGTCGAAGAACGGATAGGTGTCGTCCTCCCCGCAGCCGAACGAGGTCCGGTCGCGGCGCGCGGCGGTCAGAATCATGCGGTTCTGGCCGGCCAGCGGCGGCACGAACACGCCCGAGAAACAGGCCGACATGATCACCACGGTCGGCCGGGGGCCGCAGGTGGCGTCCAGGATCTTGTTCAGCAGGTCAGGCGTCAGGATCTTGTCGTCGACCAGGACCCCGTCGGGCGCCCCGTGCGAGGTGAAATAGACCAGGCAACCGGCCTTGGCCCGACCCGACAGGTCGTTCAGGGTCTCATAGATGGCGCGGGGATCGGCTTTCAGCGGCCGGTCCTTGTAGCGGCTCGGCCGGACCGAGAACTGGCGCATGTTGGCTGGGGCGAAGCCGATCCGCTGAAGCTCCTTGGAGACATCGCGGCGGGCGTTGTCGAAGACTTCGGTCTTGCCGCCGCGACTGCCGTGGAAATCCCCGGCGATCACGACGGCGGCCCAATCGTCGAAGCTGTGGTTCCCGGTCGGCGGGGCGGCGAACGCCGAACCGGCCCAGCCCAGGGCCAGGGTGAAGAGTGCGCTGGCGAGGCCGGCGCGCCGTCCCATCCTAGCTTTTGTAACGCTGGAAGGGGGTGGGCACCGCCGTTCCCGTCGCCTTGGCCAGCAGGCGGCCGTCGGCGTCGTAGAGTTCGCCTTCGGTGAAGGCGATGGTCCGCCCCCACTTGGCCACCCGGCCGATCCCCTTCAGCTTGCCCGGCGCGCCGGGGCGGAAGAAGGTGGTCTTCATCTCGGCGGTCGGGGCGACGTGGGTCATGCCCGAGGCGACCATGCAGGCCACCGACATCGCCTCGTCCAGCATGGCGCAGAGATAGCCGCCCTGGATCTGCTTCATCGGATTGAGCAGCAGCTCGGCCTTGGCGTCGAACTCGACCTCGACCGACTTGTCCGCCTGACTGACCGCGACGATGCGGAAGCCTAGCGTCTGGGAGCCGGTGGGCTGGTTCTTGGAGCGCTGGAAGCGGGCGAGGATGGCCTCGTCGGTCAGGACTTCCGGCTCGGGGGCGGCGACGTCGGTCATTCGTTCGGGCTCACTTCTTCCGGAAGGTGTCGAGCGAGACGACGTTCGGGGCGTCGGGATCGGTCTCGGCCGGCGGCGCGGCGGGCTCTTCCTGGGCGACCGGCAAGGTCGCGGTGTTGGAGGCGGCCGACTCGAACTGCAGCAGGAACTGGACGCTGGGATCGTAGAACCGGGTCACGGCGGCATAGGGCACCGACACGCGCTTGGGCTGGCCGCCGAACTTCAGGGTGATCGAGAAGAAGGTCTCGCCCGGGGCGAGGTCCCAGTACTGGTGCTGCAGGACGATGGTCATTTCGTCCGGGTACTTGCCCAGCAGATCGTTCGGACCGGAGACGCCCGGCGCCTCGGTCTTGAAGGTGATGTAGAAGTGGTGGGCGCCGGGCAGGCCTTCCGGCGCGGCGGCGCGTTTCAGCGCGGCCTTCACCACGCCGCGCAGGGCCTCCTGGGCCATGGCTTCGTAGTGCATTTGGTCTTGGGCCGGCGGGTCCTGGGCCATCGAAACTCCGGGGGAACAATTCTGGCGCGGAGGGTAGCGTTTCGGCGCCTGGGCGCAAGGCGGCTCGCGCGCCAGATGGGGGCAAATCGCTGAGAATTGTAGGGAAGGTGGAGGGGTTCTGTTGGAAGGCCCCCTCCGGGCCCCGCCTAACGCTGCTAAGACGTTAGGAGTTTATGTCGAAATCTGTCGGGTCGCTTACGCGGCCAAACGGACTTCTTCAGCGAAGTTATCGTTCGCATTTAGATTAAGGCCCGAAACGGTGGGCCAAGCCGAGAGAAAGCAACACCTTTAGACGTCTGTCGATGCTGATCGGCCCCATGCTTACCGGCGATAACGACCGGGGAAGATTGGTGGAGCCGCCGGGAATCGCACCCGGGTCCAGTCCGCTTATTATGTGCGCGTTTATCCCTATAGTCGGGCCGAAACCCGACATGACTAGTATAGGGCGGCGGCGATCGTTTTTGAAGGGCTTCTGGTATTTGACCGCCGATCCGTCCGCCGCGAGCGGCGTTAGCGCACCACCAGCACGGGCAGGGGGCTGCGCGTCACCACCTCGGATGTCTGGCTGCCGAGCAGCAGGCGGCCCAGGCCGCGGCGTCCGTGCGAGGCCATGACGATCAGGTCGCAACCGCGCGCCTTGGCGGTTTCGATGATGGCTTCGGCCGGTTGGGCGTTGCGGATGTGGACGGTCTCGACGGCGACGCCCTGTTGAGCGGCGGCTTGCTTCACCGACGCGAAGACGCGGTTCGCGAATTCGTCCTGGACCTTGTCGTAGTCCGCCATCTCGATCGGAACCCAGCCCGCGCCGACCCCCGCGCCCGCGCTGGCGTAGACCGGGAAGGATTCGGTGACGGTGATGACCGACACCTGGGCGTTGATCTCCTTCGCCAGGGCCAGGCCGTGATCAAGGCCCTTCTGGGCGACTTCCGAGCCATCGGTCGAGATGAGGATGTGCTTGTACATTTTGTCTCCCTAGGTG
>JBEBYB010000137.1:0-7405 GCA_040391295.1 Phenylobacterium sp.
CGATGGTCGAGATGATCGTCCGGTCGATGAAGTTGAAGGTGTAGGCCAGCACCAGGAGCCAGAGCACCGACTGCTTGTAGCCCTCCGTGTACAGGGGCTTGTGCCCCGCAGGCGGCGCGGCGGCGGCGTCGGTGGCGATCATGGACGTTTCCCCGGAGTCTTATCTTATTGCCCACGACTGTGAGGCCAGTCCGGGCGCAGGGAAAGGGGATATGACGACGGCCGTCAGGCAATTTCCGGCGCGTTCTCCTTGAAGGGCGCGAGCTGCGCGGCCAACGCCCGCTGGAACGCCGGCCTGGCCTCGCCGCGCGCAAGGTAGGGGCCGAGCACGGGATCGGCGGTGACGATGTCGGTGTGGCGCAGGATCCTGAGCACGGTCACCATCAGCAGGTCGGCGGCGGTGAACCGGTCCTCCAGCCACTCGCGGCCCTCCAGCCGCGCCGCCAGCGCCGCCAGCGTGCGCCGGGTGAACGCCTCCTGGTCGGGCCGCCGCGCCTTGGCCCAGGCTTGATCGGCGCTGAACAGGTCGATGGTGGCCAGGTTGGCGATGTCCGGCTCGACGGAGTTCATGGCGGCGAACAGCCACTGGGCCATCTTGGCTCGCCCGGCCGGATCGGGCGGCGACAGCGCCGGCGACTTGTCGGCGATGTACTGGACGATGGCGGCGCTTTCGAACAGCGCCAGACCGTCGTCTTCGACCACCGGCACCTGACCCCACGGCTGGAGGGTGCGGTACTGCGGCGTGTCCCGGTCTTCCGGCCCGACCAGTTTGGTCTGGTAGGGAAGGTCCGCCTCTTCCAGCGCCCAGCGGACGCGCAGGTCGCGGGCCAGGCCCTGGGCGAAGTCCGGGACCCATTTGAAGGCGTAGAGGGTGATCATGAGGGATCTCCTTCGAACTTGCTCTCGACATAGGCTTGCTGACGATCGAGCAGCCCGCTCCAGCCGGTGATGTGGCTGTCGCGACGCTCGACATCGGTGAAGGGCGACTGGTGGAAGGTCTGGATGGTCTGGCCGTGGGCCTCGGCGAAGGTGATGGTCACCGTCATCTGCGTGCCCGCCGCCGGCCCGCCGTCCCAGGTGAAGGTGAAGACGATCCGGCGATCGCGTTCGATCTCCTGGTAGACGCCGCCCTGCCAGTTCTCGTCGCCGGAATTCTCGAAGATGAAACAGGCCCGCCAGGCGCCGCCTTCGCGGAAATCATGGCTGAAGTGACTGCAGCGGCAGCCCCTGGGCGCCCACCAACGCGCCCGGTGGGCGGCGTCCTCCCACATTCGGAACACCAGCGGGATCGGCGCGGCGAAGGCGCGAACGATCAGCAGTTCGTCGTCGCGCAGCGGCATGCCGGGATCTACGGCGGGCCGGGGCGAGATCGCCTCGGCGTCAGTTCTTAGGGCCATCGGGGTTCCCTTTCGTGAGCGACGCCAGATAGGCGTCCATCTTGTCGAAGCTGCCCTCCCAGAAGCGGCGGTACTGGGCGAGCCAGCCGTCCAGGTCCTTCAGCGGTCCGGCTTCCAACTGGCAGGGCCGCCATTGGGCCTCACGGCCGCGCGAGATCAGGCCGGCGGACGCCAACACTTTCAGGTGACGCGACACCGCGGGCAGGCTGATGTCGAACGGCTCGGCCAGTTCGTTGACGGTCGCCGCCCCATCGGCCAGCCGGGCCAGGATCGCCCGGCGGGTCGGGTCGGCCAGGGCCGAAAGCGTCGCGCTCAACTGGTCTGTCGCGCCCTGCATTCATTCAGCTCCCTGGATCGTGCGCCGTTCGGATCGCCCTGGTCGCAGCCGCAACCACGGCGAGAGGTGGAAGGCGCTCATCAGCAGGTACATCACGACCATTTCGTCCAGCGGCCAACCGCCGGGGGCCGTTCCGCAGAACGCCCCCGCCGGCCCGCGGTCGATGAGGATGGTCGCCAGCGCCATGAGCGCGAAGGTCGGCGAGGCCGCCAGGGCCAGAAGCCCGGCGGCCTTGGGCGCGGAGATCATGCTCATGCCTTGGCGGCCGCGCTGGCGGCCCGGAACGCGGCTTCACCGGCCTGCGACACCGCGACCCATTTGGGATCGGCGGCGGCGCCGGCGACATAGCTGTCGTGCCAGTTCCACCATTTGTAGGTCGGGGTCTGGGGATAGCCCTGCGGCGAGTCCTCCCAAACCTCCTGGCGCCCCAGCGGCGAGAGGTCGAGATAGCTCCAGACCGAGCCCATCGCCTCGTCCCCGCGGTTGTTGATGAAGTAGGTGCGGAAGATCTGGTCGCCCTCGCGGATGAACACGTTGTGCCCGTGCCACTCGTCGACGCCGAAGTCGGCGTCGAAGGCGTCGGTGAGCGTGTACCAGGGCATACGCCAGCCCATCTTCGCCTTCAGGCGGGCGATGTCGGGCTGCGGCGCGCGCGAGACATAGGCCAAGGTGGTGTCGCGGGCGTTCAGATGCGCCAGGTGGCTGACCTGGTCGGCGCCCAGCGAGCAGCCGCGGCAGGCATGGTCCGGCCAGCCGTGGACGCCCGGCTCGAAGAAGGCGCGATAGACGATCAGCTGGCGGCGGCCGTCGAACAGGTCCCGCAGGCTGACCGGGCCAGCCGGGCCTTCGAAGGCGTAGGCCTTTTCCACGGCCGTCCATGGCATTCGCCGACGCTCGGCGGCCAGGGCGTCGCGGGCCCGGGTGTGGGCTTTTTCTTTCACCAGTAACTGCAGGCGGGCGGCTTCCCAGTCCTGCGGCGAGACGATCGGGGGGAGTTGCATCGGGACCTGTCCTTCTGCTGGGGCCTGACTTTCAACTCGTCAATTAGCTGGCGAGTTAATTAACGTATTGGTTAAATACGTGAGCCGCGTGCCCGAGTCAATCTTGCGCGGCCAACGCCTTCACGCCGAAATCCCGTCGCGCGGGCCGGCCATCTGCTGGCGGGCGAAACCTTCGGCCTGAGCGGCGGCGCGCGCTTCGTGCGGCTGACAATCACCAGAGCACCCAGCGATCCACGGCTATGGGCCGGCCCTGGCGATGCTCGCCCATCAGGAGATTTGTGAACGGCCATTAACATCTGAGCGCTCCGATCTTGATCGATTGCTCTTTGCCGCTAGGCCTAACACTAGGAAAAAGGAGAAAGCTGTTGACTAGCCTCAGATCATCAATCGCGGGTCTCTCTATTGCCGCAGCTCTGGCTTTCGCGACGTCTGTCAGCGCCGCGACGGTATTTGACGGACAGACGTTTCGCGGCGTCCAAATCCTGGGGTCGACCTACGACGTGACTTTTCACGACGGCCCCTTTGACACGGTCTTCCCGACCGGGGATCTGACGTTCTCGACGTTGTCCAGCGCGGTCGCCGCGCTCGATGGAGTCCGTTCACACGCCGACTATCACAGCCTTCAGGCGACCGCTGTGGACTTCAGAGGCTTCGTGGTCCCGTTCGCGATCAGCGGCGACGCTGTCAGCGTGGCGGTCGGGGTCAGCCCCCATCTGCAGGCTGGCGGAACCATGGATCGCCTCCACGACTACCAAGATGAGTTCACCTGGGCGCAGTTCAGTCTGTCGGCGGTTCCCGAACCCGCCACCTGGGCGATGATGATCGTCGGCTTCGGCGCCGTCGGCTCGATGGTCCGCGCCTCGCGCCGCCGGAACGTCGTCAGCGCCGCCTGATCGACCGAGGCCAGGAGACCTAGTGGGCTTCTTGGGCGGTGCGGTTTTCGGCCTTGGCCGCGCACCTTAGCCAATAGGCGTGCTGCTGCATCAGCCGGGCTTGTTCCTGGGCGAGGGTGGTTTGGGCGGCGGCGGCTCGCGCCTCCCGGGCCAGTGCAAGATATTCTTCCGCCTTGTTCATTCTGAGCGCCGTAACTGTCCTTCGTGAATTGAACGGAACCGGTCTTGCGCGGTTCCACCGACCTGGGGGGCGTCAGCGGTTATCTGGACGTGGCGCTTTCCAGCCGCCGGCGATCGGGGTCGGCTCCTTGCGCGGCTCCCAGGGATCGGTCACCCGGCCCCAATAGTCGCGGCGCAGCATCGGGTCGTTGCGGATCATGCTGTCGGGCGGTGTCACGCCGCGACCGCGCCCGTCGGCGTGTCCCCAATGGGCCGGGTTGGTCGAGGTCTTCCGCGTTCCGCCCTCGCCGTCGGGGCGGGTTTCGGTGACGTGGCCGTCGGCTTCCTTGCAGCGCACGCCGCCGTCGATGGTGTCTCGGCAACCGACGGATTCAGCGTGGGCGGCTCCCGCCAGGGCGAGGGTCGCGAAGGCTGCGATCACGAGCGTACGCATACGGCTACTCCATGTCGCCCCACCACCAGAGGGCGCTTGAGCCTATCTCAGGTAGAGGCGGGCGCAAGGCGGCGAGGGTGGCGCATTCCGTCGCACGTCCGGCCCTGAGCCGGGTCGCCGAGGGAGCGGCGCGCGGCTATCGGCCGGCCATGAACGCCTCGAACCGCTCTTTCCAGGCTGGATGCCAGCGCGAGAGGGCCGGGCGGTTTTCGATGATGTCGCCGACCGCCCATTGGATGCGGCGTTCGTCGGTGGCGCGGTCGACGTCGTTGTCGGGGCAGAGGATGTAGAAGTCGTCCCGGGCCAGGCGCTCCAGCATGAAGTCGATGACTTGCAGGGGCGTCCAGGCGGCGGGCGGCCTGGCGGCGGGGTCGGCGCCGGGCCGCGTGGTCATGCCGGTGAAGGTGAAGCCGGGGATCAGCAGGTGGGCGGTGATCGCCTCGGCGCCCGGCGTGTTGCGCAGCTCGTGGGCCAGGGCCTCGGTGTAGACCTTGAGGGCGGCCTTCGAGACGTTGTAGGCGGCGTTGCCGGGCGGGGCGGTGAGGCCCTGCTTGGAGCCGGTGTTGACGATCAGGGCCGGGGCGGCCGCGGCGACCATGCCGGGCAGGAAGGCCTGGACCCCATGGACGGCGCCCCAGAGATTGACGTCCATCAGCTTGCGCCAGGCGGCCAGATCCTTGGCCGCGCCGCCAGGGTTGAGGCCGACGCCGGCGTTGTTCATCAGCAGGCTGGGGGCCATGCCGAACGCTGCGGCGGCGCCGGTTTGCAGGCGCTGGACCTGATCGAAATCGGCGACGTCGGTGGGCAGGGCGAGGATGTCGGCCGGGTTGCTCGCGGCCTGGGCGAGCGCGGCGCGGGCGTGCTCCAGCGTCTCGCCCGGGAGGTCGGCCAGCACCACCTTCATGCCGCGCCGCGTGCAGAGATCGGCGGCGGCCAGGCCGATGCCGCCGGCGGCGCCGGTGATCACGGCGAGGGCGCCGGGCTTGAGGATGGCGTCGAGGTTCATCGCGGTCTCCGAGACTGGGCGGCGCCAGGATAGCAGCCGGTGGCGGGCGAGGCTTCAGCAGATTGCTATTTAGCGATGGCCGCAAACACTAATTGCACGCTTGAATAGGTGTTCATGGGGCTGGATGTGGGGCGGCGCAAGTTTTCGTGGGTACTCGCCGCGACGATATGGCCGTTACCGGTTCGTTTACTCACGGGGCGCAACTCTAGATAATCGTCGCGAACGTAGAGAGCGCTCGCGCTTCTGCTGGGGGGCAGTTCATGATCTTCGGAAGAAATCGCGCGAGCGAGAAGGCCAACGAACAAGCAGTCGAGTTTGAAGCCGTCCTGGGGGCGATTCACAAGTCCCAGGCTGTGATCGAGTTCCAGCTCGACGGAACCATCATTCGCGCCAACGAGAACTTCAGCAAGGTCATGGGCTATACGGCCGGCGAGCTCGAAGGCCGCAAGCACAGCATGTTCGCCACGGCCGAATTCGCGGCGAGCGAAGAGTATCGGGCCTTCTGGCGGGCGCTGAACAACGGGGAGTTCGTCGCCGACAAGTTCCTGCGTCTGGCCAAGGGCGGGCGCGAGGTCTGGCTGCAGGCCTCCTACAACCCGATGTTCGACAAGTCGGGCCGGCTCTACAAGGTCATCAAACTGGCCACGGACATCACCGCCAGCGAGCAGGAGTATCTGCGCCGCAGCGCCGAGCGCAACACCGCGCGCGAGCAGCAGGTGTTCGCGGTGGAGGCCACGGCGACCGCGCTGTCCAGGCTGGCGGCCGGGGACCTGACCTATCGGATCGACGGGCGGTTCCCCGAGGAGTACCAGCGGCTGCAAGCCGACTTCAACGCCGCGATCAATCGCCTGCACGAGGTGATGGGCGATGTGGCCGGCGCGGCCGGGGCGATCCGGTCGGGCACCGGCGAGATCACCACGGCGGCCGACGATCTGTCGCGTCGCACCGAGCGCCAGGCCGCCAACCTGGAAGAGACCGCCGCGGCCCTGGACCAGATCACCGCCACGGTGCGCAAGACCGCCGAGGGGGCCCGCGAGGCGCAGGGCGTGGTCAACGCCGCGCGCGGCGACGCCGAGGCGTCCGGCGCGGTGGTCGCCGACGCGATCACCGCCATGGGCAAGATCGAGGCCTCGGCCAACCAGATCAGCCAGATCGTCGGCGTGATCGACGAGATCGCCTTCCAGACCAATCTGCTGGCCCTGAACGCCGGGGTCGAGGCGGCGCGCGCCGGTGAGGCTGGTCGCGGTTTCGCGGTCGTCGCCTCAGAGGTCCGGGCCCTGGCCCAGCGCTCGGCCGAGGCGGCCAAGGAGATCAAGGCGCTGATCTCGGCCTCGACGGCGCAGGTGAGTTCGGGCGTCGATCTGGTCGGCAAGACCGGCCAGGCGCTGCAGCGGATCGTCGGCGAGGTCGCCAAGATCACCGAACTGGTGACCGAGATCGCCGCCTCGGCCCAGGAGCAGGCCGTGGGCCTGGGCCAGGTCAACACCGCCATCAACGAGATGGACCAGATGACCCAGCAGAACGCCGCCATGGTCGAGGAATCGACGGCGGCGAGCCATGCGCTGGCCCATCAGGCCGGCGAGCTCGACCTGTTGATGGAGGAGTTCGAGATCGGCGAGGCGAGGCGCAGGGCGCCGGCCGAGGCGCCGCGTCGCGGACCTGCGCCCCGGACGGCGCCGATGCGTGGCCCGATCTCGATCGGGGCGACGGCGCGCAAGCTGCAGGCGGTCCCGGCTCCCGAGAGCTGGGAGGAGTTCTGATGAACGATCACGCCGGCTCGTCGGGCGCGGAGCTGATCAGCGTCCGCATCGGCGAGCAGCAGTTCGCGCTGGACATCATGGCGGTGCGGGAGATCCGCGGCTGGAGCGCCTCGACCCCGGTTCCGCATGCGCCGTCCTATGTGGTGGGGATGATCAATCTGCGCGGGGTCGTGCTGGCGGTCGTCGACCTCAGCGCCCGGCTGGGGCTGGGGGTCTGTACGCCGGACTCCTCGTCGGTGGTGGTGGTGGCTCACATCGGCGGCGTGCCGGTGGGGCTGCTGGTCGACGCGGTCTGCGACATCATCGCGGTGACCGAGGACATGGTGCAGCCGCCGCCCGGCGTCGGAACCGACGAGGTGCGCGAATTCGTGCAGGGGATCATCTCCACCGACGAGGGC
>JBEBYB010000138.1:0-7365 GCA_040391295.1 Phenylobacterium sp.
AGCACCAGGATGCCGGCCCGTTCCATCAGTTGCAGGATCCGCTTGTGGGCGATCTTGCGGAAATCGGCGTCGCCGACCGCGATCCATTCGTCCATCAGGATGACGTCGGCGTGGACGGCGGTGGCCACCGCGAAGGCCAGGCGCGCCTGCATGCCGGCGGAATAGGTCTTCAGCGGCATGGCCAGGAATTGTCCCAGGCCGGTGAACTCGGCGATCTCGTCCAGCCGCTCGTCGATCTCCTTGGCCGACAGGCCGGCGATGCGGCCGCGCAGGCGGATGTTGTCGAGGCCGGTGGCCGAGGGATCGATCCCCAGGCTGAGGTCGAGCATGGCCGCGATCTGGCCGTGGACGTCGATGGTGCCCTCGTCCGGCTCATAGGCGCCGGCCAGGGCGCGCAGCAGCGTGGTCTTGCCAGAGCCGTTGTGGCCGATCAGGCCCAGGCGATCGCCCGAGCGGAGCTTCATATTGACCTTGGACACGGCGGTGACCTCGGTCGCCCCCATGGCGTTGCGGCCAAGCTGTCCGCCGACGGTGATGCGGGCCAGATGCTTCTTCAGCGACTTGGAATCCACCCCGTAGACGGGGAAGCGCAGGGTCAGGTCAGTGACCGTGATTGAAACCTCATGACCCTTCATAGGTAGTGCACAATCCTGCGACGAATAAGGGCGAAGGTGGTGAAGGTCGCGGCCCAGCCGACGACCGCCAGCACGCTGAGGAAGATGTAGGTCGAGGCGCTGACGCTCTGGCCCAGCAGCGGGGCGCGGACCACGTCGAGCATGTGGAAGAACGGGTTGAACAGCAGGACCGCATGATCCAGCAGCCGCCCGCCAGGAAGCCAGAAGACCGGGGTCATGAACATCGAGAACTGGATGATGGAGCCGACGATCTGTGGAATGTCGCGGAACCGCGCCGAGGCCATGCCGGCGGCCAGGCTGATCCACGAGATGTTCAGCATCAGCAGGACGAGGCCGAGCAAGCCCAGCGGTACGTTGGTCTGGCGCCAGTGGTCGTAGAAGATCAGCACGCCGACGATGATCACCGCGTGATGCGCCAGGTTGATCAGGTTGCGCATGATCGTGCGCCACACGAAGGTGAACATCGGCAGCGAAGTCTGGCTGAGGATGCCGGACGCCTGGACGAAAGTGCCGCAGCCCTCAAGGATCACATTGGCGATCAGCCCCCAGAACACGATGCCGAGCGCGACATAGGGGATGAACTCGTTGACCGGGATCTTGAACAGGTTGGCGTAGAGGAAGCCGATCCCCGCCACCATCAAGCCCATGGACAGGGTGATCCAGAACGGCCCCAGCATCGAGCCGCGGTAGCGCGAAACGATGTCGTGCCAGGCCAGGGACCAGGCAAGGCCGATCCGCTGGATCGACGCGGTCAGATCGGCGAACGCCATGCTGAATTCGTGCATGGGCCCGCGCCGTCCGGTGCGCACCATGTGTTGTACGGATTGCATCTAGTCTCCCGACCCAGAGCTTGAAGGCGGAAAAAGGCGGTCCCGCCGAAGTCGCTCGCGCCGGTGGGTAACAGGTCGCATTTTGCGGCGCAAGCATGGCGCCGGCCCAGTAATCCAAAGGAAAATTGGCGCCGGCGTCCTGATCGGCGTTATCAGAGCGGGCTCTCGTCCTCGAACGGCGGGGGGCTGGTCTTAATGTGCGCGTGGTCAGCGCGGTACTGGTTGAAGTGCCTGCGGTCGGCCGGCGAGGGCTGGACCGTTTCGCGGACCAGGCCGCCGGCGGCCAGTTCGCGCGCGGTGCGTTTGCGGACCACGAACTCGATGCCGCACTCGCCGATCGGGGTGAGCGTCTGGTCGAAGCGCGGCAGGTCGTAGCGGAAGGTCGAGTTGAGCAGGGCCACCTTCTCGACGTCGGCCGCCGGGCCAAGGTTCGACAGCAGCTCCAGCACGTTGAGCGAGCGGTCGCTCCAGGAGCGGGCCTTCAGCATGGTGAAGGTCCACTTGTGGTCGCGGTTGTGCGTCGAGGGGAAGACGCCCTGTTCGTAGAGGTCCTCGTCCGGCACGGTGACGATCAGGAAGCCGCCGGGCTTGATCGCGCCGAACCAGGAGGCCAGGCCCTCGCGCGGATCGACCAGGTGCTCCAGGCAGTGGCTGGAATGCACGAAGTCCAGGCTCTCGGGCTCGAGGCCGGCCAGTTGCTGGGCGTCGCCGTCCTCCCAATCCCAGATCCGCACGCTGGTCAGGCCAGGGAAGAAGGGGACGTACATCGACAGCGGATCGGGCTTGCCGCCGATGTCGAGGCCTTCACCGACGAACCAGCGCCGGGTGAAGTTCGGGTCGGCCATGCGGCGGACGATGGATTTCGAGAGTTCTTTCACGGGCGGTTCTTAGCGGTCCAGGTTGCCCGTTCCCAGCATCTCCGGTCACCCCGGCGAAGGCCGGGGCCCAGATCGTAGGGCCCGGGGCGATGAGATGGTCCCACCGCGGTGGATGAAGCTGGGTCCCGGCCTTCGCCGGGATGACGGATGATAGGCGCGTCCTAGCGGGTTTTGACGGCTATTTCACGTCCCAGGACTCGACACCGGTCCTGGTGAAACGCGCGGCCTGGGCTGTGCCGCCGAAGGTGGAGAGCAGGCGCTTGAGGCCTTCGCGGCGCGTGGGGTCGATCAGGAACATCATGAAGCCGCCGCCGCCGGCGCCGGAAACCTTGCCGCCGAACACGCCGAACCCCTTGGCCGCCTCGTACACCTGGTCGATCTGGGCCGAGGAGACATTGTGGGCGGTCTGCTTCTTCAGGCCCCAGCCGGAGTCCAGCAGGGCGCCGAACCGCGGCAGGTCGCCGGCGGTCAGGGCGTCGCGCATCTCGAAGGCGCTGGCTTTGATGGCGTGCAGGCTTTCGAGCGACTTGGCCGCGTGGCTGCGCATGTTGCTGGTCTGCTCGTCGATGATCGCCGCCGACTCGCGGCTGACCCCGGTGAAGTAGAGCACCAGCGAGGCTTCTAGTTCGCGCATCACCCGGTCTGGAACCTCGACCGCGGTCACCTCGACCTGGGCCTGGGCGGCGAAGTGCATCAGGTTGAGGCCGCCATGGGCCGCCGCATACTGGTCCTGCGCGCCACCGGCCAGCCCGAGTTCGCGGCGCTCGATGTCGAAGGCCAGGCGGGCGACGCCGTGAGCGTCCATCTCCAGCCCCATGAAGCGGCGCATGGCCTCGACCATGGCGACCACCAGGGCCGAGGATGAGCCCAGGCCCGAGCCGGGCGGGCAATCGGCGTAGGACACCATGGTCAGGGGCAGGGCGCGGCCCCCGGCATAGTCGGCCATGAAGCGGTTGTAGACGCCTTTGAGCAGGCGCAGCGGCTCGTCGGTGGGCAAGGGCGCGCTCGCCTGGGCCTGCCAGGCCTGGTCACGATCGGCGGCGACCAGGCGCACCTGGTCATCGTCGCGCTTCTGGACGGTCACATGGGCGAACAGGTCGATGGCCGCGTTCAGCACCACGCCGCCGTACTCGTCGCAATAGGGTGAGACGTCCGTGCTGCCGCCGCCGAAACCCAATCTCAGGGGGGCGCGAGCGCGCACCAACTCGTGACGCATGGTCGGCGTATGGTCCTTGGGCCCGGTTCCCGAATTCAGGCGGGGTTAGTCGGCGCCGTCCCGATTGGCAACCTTGAACGGGATTTTCGCCGGTGCGCCCTAGCGGCGTCGGCTCGCCCTATCTATCTGGCTCAGGCGCCCGCGCTGCGGCCGGGCGCCTGGTTGCCTGGAGCACGCGTATGTCGGTCCTCCTGCTTCGCGCAGGCGTTGTTTCCTTGTTGTTGATGCTCACGGCTTGTGACCAGCCGGCGCCTTGGGCGCGCGCGGCCACAGCGCCGGCGCAGACCTTGATCGCCGCCAAGCCGCGCGCCCAGGCCATCATGTGGAACGAGGACAAGGACGCCTTTGAGATCGCCGGCGAGCCGCTGAAGGCTGGGCGGCTCTGGACGTTTGACGGATCGACCGAGGGCTTCGTGCTGACCGGCGGGGCGGCCTTGCCAGGCGCGCCGGTCGGGCTGGAGATCCAGAACGAGCGGGCTGATCCGATCTTGCGCTCGCCCACCGGCCTGGCCCTGGACGGCCGTCGCTATTCGCTGGTGCTGGTGCGGATGACCCGCACGCGTCCCGGCGCGGCCTGGGATGGTGCGATCTTCTACCGCACCCCCCATCACGGCGAGAGCAGCGATTTCCAGGCCAAGCCGATCGACGGCGCGGACCCGGCTCTGAACGAGACCGTGGTGGTGGTCTACGACATGTCCCGCCTGAAGAGCGGCGGCGATGATTGGAAGACGTCGCTGATCGACCAGATCCGCCTGGACACCGACGACCAGGCCGGCGGGGGCTTCGTGATCCACCAGATCGCGGTGACCGAGAGCCCCGGCCCGGAGGCCCTGGCGATGTTGACGGCCGGGCCGACGACCATCGCCGCGCGCTGATCTATGCCGCCCCGGCGGCCAGTTCTTCCAGCCGTGAGACATACCGCAGGCCGATGGCCCGGGCGCTGAAGTGGGTGCGGATGTGGCGGCGGGCGCGGGCGCCCAGCGCGCGGGCGCCCTCCGGATTATCGATCAGGCCGCCGATCAGTTTCACGGCGTGATCCACCGACGGGTCGGCCCAGACCTGGCCCTCGCCGAACAGATAGGCTCCCGGCGCGACGGGGATGATCTCGCAGTCGACCAGCAGGCTGGTTTCCGGGGTCATGAAGTCGAGATTGCCGGAATAGTTGGTGGCGACCGCCGCGCGACCCATGATCATCGCCTCGGCCGGTCCGCGCCCGAAGCCTTCGGAGCGGTGCAGCGAGACGAAGGCGTCGGCGCAGCGCACCAGGTTCTTGATCTCGTTGTCGGTGAGTTGGCGGGTGATCGCCTGGATCTGGCCGCCCATGGCGCGGATTCGCGCCTCCAGCGCCTTGCGGTCGGGATTGCCGTCGTCGCCGCCCTTGTACTTCACCACCGCATGCAGCGGCGCGTGCGGCCGCTGGGCCGCCAGCTTCTCGAACGCCTCCAGCATGGCGAACGGGTTCTTGCGCTCGGAGTAGGAGGAGAAGTCGAAGAAGAACAGGCAGACGAAGGCGTTCTCGGGAATGCCGAAGTGCCGGCGTCCCAGCAGGGAGGAAACGGTCAGCTCCACCGCCAGCGGCATGTGCACCACCGGCCGCGTCGTCGTCGGCGCGATGGCCTTGGCGATGAAGTCGGACGGCGCCCAGACCTCGTCGAACCGCTCGAGGATCTTGGCCCAGGGCTCGGGGTACTTCGCCAGCTCCCAGGCCGGATAGATGATGTTGTGGGCCTTTTGGAACGCGGGGCCCGAGCCCAGTTGCTCCAGCACGCCCATGGCCTGCTCCACCTCGTCGGCGTTGATGCAGAAGAGGTTGGTCTTCTCGCTCAGGGTCGGGACGACGTGGCCGGCGAACTCGCGTTCGAAGTCGGCGTCGTCGCCGCGGTGCATGCCGTAGATGTCGATCAGGCCCGGCGTGGTTCCGGCCGCCTTGAAGGCGCGCCAGGCCGAGCGCACGTGCTCGGCCATGCCGATGGCCGAGAACGGATGGCCGACGAGGACGAGGTCGGGGCTGCTCATGACTTGTCCACCAGATCGGCGTCGGCGGCGTTCTTCACCGCTTCCAGCCAGCCGTGGCCGAAGCGTTGGTCGGGCTCCAGGTGGGCGCCTTCGCCCCACTCGTTCCAGGCGTTGATGAAGACGATGCGCTCTTCGCCGAAGTTCTGGCGGCGGGTGTCTTCGAACATCGCCTGGGTCCAGGCCTGGAAGGCGCCGGGCGAGGCGTGCTGGTAGACCCAGCCGCCGTCCTGGCGCCGCGCGGTGTTGTCCCACGAGGGCATGACCCCCCGGAACCGCTTGTGACCGGGCGTGGCGGCGCCGAGATAGTGGCGGACCATCTGGCGATAGTCGTTCACTCGGCCCTCAAAGCGCGCGTTGTAGAGCGGCCCTGGCGGATGGATCAGGGCGCCGGCCCCGGCTGGGGGGAACTCGACCGAGGCGTCGAAGCCCAGGCTTTCCGGATCGACCTTGCCGCCGGCCTTCTCGAAGCTCTCGACGAAGGCCAGGTAGATCTCGCCGATGCCCGCCTCGCGGCAGTGCTTGCGCCAGGCGTCGGCCCAGACCTTGGCGTCGGGCAGCAGGCCGGGGCGGTAGATCACCACCAGCGGCTTGCCGTTGATGCGGATGTAGTTGGGTTGGCTAAGATAGGGCTCCATCTCGGCGATGGAGGCTTCGGCGTCGCCCGGCTCATAGGTCTGGGCCAGCAGCACGTCGCGCTCTTGGCCGTCCCAGGTGCGGGTCCAGTTCTCGTTGGCCCAGCAGAGGCAGAACGGGAAATCGCCCGCCGTGCTGTTCAGCAAGGGCTCCAGCGGCTTTTCCAGGATCCGCCGCCCGCCGGTGAACCAATAGAAATAGTGGCAGAAGCCGCCGATCCCATAGCGCGCGGCCAACTGCGCCTGCCGCTTCATCGCCTCGGGATTGGAGAGGTCGTAGAAACCGAGGTCGGCCGGCACGTGCGGCTGATAGTGGCCGCGATAGTTGGGCAGGGCGCGGCTGACATTGGTCCACTCGGTGAAGCCGGGACCCCACCAGCGGTCGTTCTCCGGCACGGTGTGGAACTGCGGCAGGTGGAAGGCGATGGTCCGCACGGTGTTCAGCGCTTCGAGCCGCTCGCCCCAGCGTTCGACGAAGGCCTGCTGGTTCTTGGTCGCCAGCCGCTGCTTGTAGCTGGCGTTGATCGAGTTGGCGGTGATGCTCAGGTGGTGGACGATCTCCGAGGTCGGCTCGTAGATGATCCGCAGGCCACGCTCGCGCAGCCGGAAGCACAGGTCGGCGTCCTCGCAATAGGCCGGCGCGAAGGCGATATCGAAGCCGCCCAGTTCGGCGAACACTTCGCGGCGCACCGCCAGGCAGGCGCCCGAGGCGTAGTCGACCTCGCGCCGCACGTTCCAGCGCGGCAGGCTCGGGTCTTCGAACAGGCCGATCATCTCGGCCGTGCCGTCGACCGCGATGCGGGCGCCGGCTTCCTGCAGCCGGCCGTCGGGGAACAGCATCTTGGGGGCGACAGCCCCGACGTCCTTTTCCTGGGCGAACGGGGCCATCAGGGCCGGCAGCCAGCCGGGCCGGACCTGGACGTCGTTGTTCAGGAAGATCAGGAACTCGCCCCGCGCGGCTTGCGCGGCCCGGTTGCAGGTGCGGATGAAGTTCAGGTTCTGCGGGTTGGTGATCAGGGTCAGGCCCTGGATCTTGGACAGCACCGCGCTGGTGGCGTCGGTCGAGGCGTCGTCGATGACGATGACCTCGGCGTCCTGCAGGTCGCCCGCCGCCTTCAGCGCCGCCAGGCACTCCAGGGTGAAGGTCAGGTTGTTGTA
>JBEBYB010000139.1:0-7320 GCA_040391295.1 Phenylobacterium sp.
TCGAAGAACGACAGCGAGTCGGCGGCCGAATCGACCAGCGCCCAGGTGGCGATCTTCTTGGCGATCGGATCGCTCAGCATGGCGATGGCGCTTCGCGCGCCGGTCACATCGCCGCGTTTGGCCGAGGCGAGGGCGGAATTCAGCGCCACGGTGTCGGCCTGCCCGAGGCTCTGACGATAGGCCGAGGGCGGCGTTTGGGTCAGTTCGATGGGGCGCGGGGCCTCATACGGCGCATGGCCCTGCGGCGCAGGGGCCTGATTCGGCGTCTGCTGGGCCTGGGCGACGCTGGCCAGCAAAACGATGGAAGCCGTTGTCAGGAACGCTTTTCGGGCCTTGAGAGCCAAGGTGAGGAACTCCGGTATTCTAGGAATATGGAAGATATGTTGCGGCGCGGGGTCGGCCCGCCATATTGTCCGCCCAAATCTTGAGGCCGCAACAACTGGCCTCGCTTTCACGGCTTTTTGCAGACCATGCCAGATCCTTTGTTCAAGGGCGTAATGCCGGCCCTGGTGACCCCTTTCCGCGACGGCGCGGTGGACGAGCAGGCGCTTGTCGCCCTCGTCGAGCGCCAGATCGCGGGCGGCGTCCACGGCCTCGTGCCTGTCGGCACCACCGGCGAGACCGCGACCTTGTCGCATGACGAGCACCGCCGCGTTGTCGAGCTGACGGTGAAGACCGCCGCCGGCCGCGTGCCGGTGATCGCCGGCGCGGGCTCCAACGCCACCGACGAGGCGATCGAACTGGTGCAGCACGCCAAGGCCGTCGGCGCCGATGCGGCGCTGGTGGTGACGCCCTATTACAATCGCCCCAGCCAGGAGGGCCTCTACGCCCACTATGCGGCGATCAACGAGGCGGTTCAATTGCCGGTGCTGGTCTACAACGTGCCTTCGCGCACGGCCGTGGATATCTCCAACGACACGCTGGCGCGGCTCGCCAAGCTGCCAAACGTCGTCGGCGTCAAGGACGCCACCGGCGACATGGCCCGGGCGAGCATGCAGCGCCTGTTGTGCGGCGACGACTGGGTGATGCTGTCGGGCGATGACCTGACCGGGCTGGGCTACATGGCCCATGGCGGTCATGGCTGCATCTCGGTGACCTCGAATGTCGCGCCCGACCTCTGCGCGACCTTCTACAACGCCATCATGGGCGATGACTGGAAGACGGCGCTCTACTGGCAGGACCGGCTGATCCGCCTGCACAAGTCGCTGTTCACCGACGCCTCGCCGTCGCCGACCAAGTTCGCCATGGCTCACCTGGGCGTCTGCCTGGAAGACGTGCGCCTGCCCATCGTGGCGGCCTGCGAGGCCTCGCGGGCCGAAGTTCTGGCCGGCATGAGAGACGCCGGCGTCATCTGATGGCGGGCAAGCTGATCGCCGAAAACCGCCGCGCGCGGTTCGACTACTTCCTCGAAGACTTCTTCGAGGCCGGCATCATGCTGACCGGTTCGGAAGTGAAATCGTTGCGGGTCGGCCGGGCCAACATCGCTGAATCCTACGCCTCGATCGAGGGGAACGAGGTGGTGTTGATCAACGCCGACATCCCGCCCTTCTCTCAGGCCAACCGCTTCAACCACGAGCCGCGCCGGCACCGGAAGCTGCTGCTGCACCGCAAGCAGCTCGACAAGCTGATCGGCGCGGTCCAGCGCGATGGCCGCACGATCATCCCGACCAAGCTCTATTGGAACGAGAAGGGCCTGGCCAAGCTCGAGATCGCGCTCGCCAAGGGCAAGAAGCTGCACGACAAGCGCGAGGCGACCGCCGACCGCGACTGGGCCCGCGACAAGGCCCGGCTGCTGCGCGACAAGGGCTAGTGGCTACGGCCGCCGACGTCGAGGCTATCGAGCGCGCTACGGCGGCCGCTGTCACGCCGTGCGAGGTGCTGGAGATCGGCGGCTGGCTGGTCGCCCTGGACCCCGGGACCATCCGGCGCGCCAACAGCGCGGTCCCGCTGCGTCATGACCTGTCCTGCGATGTCGCGGTTCTGGACGAAATTGAAGCCGCCTACGCCGCGCGCGACTTGAAGCCGGCCTTTCGGATCGCCGATGCCCCGGGCCTGGAAGATATCCGCGCCGAGCTCATGCGCCGCGGCTACCGGTCGGAGCAACCGACCCTGGTGAAGACGGGCGGGGCGCCAGGCATGATCGCTGGCGCGCGCGGCGAACCGGCGCAGGTCGAGAGCGCGCCCGGTCCCGGCTGGGCGGCTGTGTTCACCGGCGAGGGCTTTGATCCTGCGGACGGCGCCAACCGCGTCGCCGCGCTGACCAGGTCGCCCGACGCCGTCTATGGCGGGATCAGCGAAGGCGAGCGCACCATCGCGGTGGGCGTGGCCGCCTTCGGTCACGGCTGGGCCAGCGTGCACGGCATGCGCACAGACATGGCCCGGCGCGGGCGGGGGCTGGCCGGGCGCGTGCTGGCCGGCCTGGGCGCCGCCGCCCAGGCCCGCGGGATCGACCGGGTGTTCCTGCAGGTCGAGGAAAGCAACACCGGCGCGAGATCGCTCTATCGCAGCGTCGGGTTCGAGCACGCCTGGCGGTATCTGTACTGGAGCAGGTAGCTGAGGGCGCGCGCGATGCGTCGTCAGCCGTTCACCAACTCGCGCGCCCGGCGGAACACCGCCTCGAACATCTCCGCGGTCAGCCGGCCGGTGTTCGTATTCAGCCGTGAGCAGTGGTAGCTGTTCAGCACGATATAGGGGCCGGCCTGGAACTCGGTGCCGTGACCGGGAATGCCGGCCGACGCCTTCAGGCCGAGGGCCTTCAGCACGTTGCGGCGCGCGACGTCGCCCAGGGTGACGATGACTTTCAGCCTGGGCAGCGCCTCGAGCCGCGCGGTCAGGAATGGGCGGCAGGTGTTTTCTTCGCTGGTCTCCGGCTTGTTGCCGGGCGGGGCGCAGCGCACCGCGTTGGTGACCATGCAGTCGATCAGCTCCAGGCCGTCATCGACGCGGGCGTCGAACTTGCCGTTGGCGAAGCCGGTCTTGGTCAGGGTGTCGTAGAGCATCTTGCCGGCGTGATCGCCGGTGAACGGGCGGCCGGTGCGGTTGGCGCCGGTGCGGCCGGGCGCCAGGCCCGCGACCAGCAGGCGCGCCTGCGGATCGCCGAACGACGGGGCCGGGCCGTTCCACCAGTCGGGGTTCTGGGCCTGGTTGGTCTGCCGATAGGCGACAAGCCGTGGACAGAGCGGGCAGTCACGGGGCGGCTCTGCGCCCCATAGCTCGACAGACATCAGGCCTCGGCGTCGGCGTCGTGATCGGCGTCGCTGTCGCGGGCGACCCGGCTTTCCTGGATGAAGCGCGGCAGGCGCGAGGGCCGGCCGATGATGTCGGCCAGGTCGGCCAAGTCCACGAAGCTGTCAGCCTGGCGGCGCAGGTCATCCGACGCCATCGGGGGTTGTGATTTCACGGTGGAGACCACGGTCACCCGCGCGCCGCGACGTTGCACGGCCTCGACCAGGACCCGGAAGTCGCCGTCGCCGGAGAACAGCACCAGATGATCGGCGTGGGCCGCCATCTCCAGCATGTCGACGGCGATCTCGACATCCATGTCGCCGCGCCAGCGCTTGCGCCCCTGAGCGTCGGTATATTCACGGGCCGGCTTGGTCACCAGCCGGAAGCCATTGTAATCCAACCAGTCCACCAGCGGGCGGATCGGCGAATATTCCTGATCCTCGACCAGGGCGGTGTAGTAATAGGCGCGCACCAGCACGCCGCGCTTGCGGAACTCTTCCAGCAGCTTGCGATAGTCGATATCGAAGCCCAGACCCTTGGCGGCCGAATACAGGTTCGCTCCGTCGATGAAGAGCGCGAGCCTGTCGGTGGGGTAGAAGGTCATGGGTGCGAAGATCCTGGAAATAGGGCGTTGGGCATGAATTCGGACGAGGCGGTCATCGTCGCCCTTGGCGGCAATATGGCCGGCGACTTTGGTTCGTCCGAAGCCCTTCTGGAGGCGGCGCTCGCTGGTCTCGCGGAGGCGGGATTGCCCATACTTTTGAGGTCGTCCTGGTGGCGTTCCGCCGCCTGGCCTGACCCGAATATCCAGGAGTATCGCAACGGCGTTGTGCTTGTCGAGGCTCAGCTTTCGCCACGAGACCTAATCCGAACATTGTTCACGATCGAGGCGCGGTTCGGTCGGACGAGGGGCGCGCGTAACGCCGCGCGAACCCTGGACCTGGACCTGATCGCCTATGGCCGCGTGGTGTCGGACGATCCTGAGCTGACCCTGCCGCATCCGCGCGCCCATGAACGGTTGTTCGTAATGGGGCCCCTGGCCGAAATCAGCCCTAGGTGGCGCCATCCTGTCCTGGGCCGCACCGCGCAAGAACTGGCCCTGACCGCGAGCGTCGGGCGCGACGCCGCCCCGGTCGGGGCGTCAAATTAGGCGAGTTGCGCGGTCGCCTGGGGCTATGCGGCGGCGGCGATCTGCGCTCAACGGCCAAGCGTGGTGTCCGATACGCCGGGCGACATCCTGCTTCAGGCGGGTCTCTGCGGCATCTGAACGCCGAAATGCACGCGTTGCGGCGTTGCACAATGAGCGCAAAGCCTCTATTTTGTTCGGTTCTATCGCCCCTCTGAGGATTCCATGGCCCGCGTCACCGTCGAAGATTGCGTCGAGAAGGTCCCCAACCGCTTCAGCCTCGTGCTGCTGGCGGCCCATCGCGCCCGCGCTATTTCCGCCGGCGCCCCGCTCCTGGTCGATCGCGACAACGATAAGAACCCGGTCGTCTCGCTGCGTGAAATCGCCGACGACGTGGTGGACGCCGACGAGCTGCGGGAGAACCTGATCGGGACGCTGCAACGCGTTGACGAGCGCTCGGAAGCCGAGGAAGAGGCCGAAACCCTCGCCCTGCTGGCCGATCCGACCCACATGCAGATGAGCGAGCTGGAGCTGGTTCGCGCCCTGCAAAGCGACCGCGACGGTGGTCAGGAGGAGCGGTACTGAGCCTAGAAGGCCCAGAACCTCTTACCTTACCGGCGGCGGCCGAACCCCCCGCCGACAGAACGGACGCGCCGGTCGTCAAGCGTCCGAAGATGCTTCGTCAGTACGAGTTGATCGAAAAGGTCCGCTCGTACGACCCTACCGCCGACGAAGCGATCCTGAACCGCGCCTATGTCTACGCCATGCGCATGCACGGCAGTCAGAAGCGCGCTTCGGGCGACCCCTATTTCGCCCATCCCATCGAGGTGGCGGGGATCCTGACCGACTATCGGTTGGACACCGCCACCATCGTCACGGCCCTGCTGCATGACGTGATCGAGGATACGCCGGTCACGCCGGACGATATCCGCGCCCTGTTCGGGGCCGAGATCACCGAACTGGTCGAGGGGGTGACAAAGCTCACCAAGCTCGAACTCAACAGCGAACACACCAAACAGGCCGAGAACCTTCGCAAGTTCATCCTGGCCATCTCCAAGGACGTGCGCGTCCTGATGGTCAAGCTGGCCGACCGTCTGCACAACATGCGGACGCTCCACTACATCAAGAGCCCGGCCAAGCGTGAGCGGATCGCCCGCGAAACCCTCGACATCTATGCGCCGCTGGCGCGCTCGATCGGCTGTCACCGGATCTGTTCGGAGCTGGAGGAGCTGGCCTTCGAGCACCTGAACCCGGTGGCGCGCGACGCGATCGGCCGCCGGCTTGAAGCGCTGCGGATCGAGCAGGGCGGGGCGGTCGCGGTGGTTTCGGGCGAAATCGCCGCCCGGCTGGAGGCTTTCGGCCTGCCGGCCCGGGTGTTCGGCCGCGAAAAGAACCCCTATTCGATCTGGCGCAAGCTGCAGCGCAAATCGATCGGCTTCTCCCAGCTCTCCGACATCTTCGCGTTCCGGGTGATCGTCGACACCGAGGCCGACTGTTATCAGGCGCTGGGCGTGATCCATCGGGCCTGGCCGAGCGTACCCGAGCGGTTCAAGGACTACATCTCGACGCCCAAGCGGAACAACTACCGCTCGATTCACACCACCGTCGTCGGCCCGCGCGGCATGCGGATCGAGATGCAGATCCGCACCGAGACCATGGACCGCATCGCCGAGGACGGCGTCGCCGCTCATTGGCGCTACAAGGACAAATCCTACGGCTTCGACGCCGAGGCCCAGGCCGCCGAGGGCGGCCGTGATCCGCTGGTCAATCTGCGACACTTGGTTCAGGTGCTGGAGCACGGCGGCGACGTCGAGGAACTGGTCGAACACGCCAAGCTCGAGATGTATCTCGACCAGGTGTTCGTCTTCACGCCCAAGGGCAAGCTGGTCAGCCTGCCGCGCGGGGGCATGCCGCTGGACTTCGCCTATGCGGTCCACACCGACGTTGGCGACACCTGCATCGGCGTCAAAATAAACGGCGAACTCAAACCCTTACGGACAGCTCTTCAGAACGGTGACGTGGTCGAGGTGATCCGCGGGACCAAGCCCGTGGTGCCGCCGGACTGGCGCTCGTTGACCGTCACCGGTCGGGCGCGCTCGGCGATCCGCCGCCATATCCGCCAGACGGAGAAGGACGAGTTCATCCGCCTTGGCCGCGCCACGGTCGACCAGACCTTCGAGCGGGCCGGCAAGGCCCGCAAGGACGTGCTGCTCAAGCCGTCGCTGGACCGCTTCGCGGTCGCCACCGAGGAGGACCTGTTCGAGGCGGTCGGCCGCGGCCGTATCTCGCCGACCCAGGTGTTGGACGTGATCTTCCCCGGGCTCAACGCCGCCGACCGCGACGCGGCGACAGCGACGCGCCGGATCGAGGGCGGCAAGGGCGCCAGGCTCTATGTGCGCGGCGGCGGGCTGACGCCTGGGGTGTCGCTGAACTTCGGGACCTGCTGTACGCCGGTCCCTGGCGACCGGATCGTCGGCATCCTGGAGCCGGATGGCACCGGCCTGACCATCCACACCATCGACTGCGCGACCCTGGCTGATTTCGAGGACCGCGAGGAACTCTGGCGCGACCTGCAGTGGACGCCGGAGGCCGAGCGCAACACGGTCACGCTGTCGAAGCTGAGCGCGACGATCAAGAATGCTCCCGGGGTGCTGGGCCAGGCCTGCACGGTGATCGGCGAGGCCGGCGGCAATATCGTCAACCTGCGCATGCACCGCCGGCAATCGGACTTCTTCGACGTGGATTTCGATGTCGAGGTGAAGGACGCCAAGCACCTGACCCACATCGCCGCCGCCCTGCGCGCCAATCCCAGCATCGAGACGGTCGACCGCGCCAAGGGGTAGCTGGTCTCTCCTCGTCAGATGCTCCCCCGCTGGGGGAGCTCCCGGCCTCTTGGCCGGGTGAGGGGGACTTTGACCGCGCCCGCAGGCCCCCTCCGTCACGCTACGCGCGCCACCTCCCCCAGTGGG
>JBEBYB010000140.1:0-7237 GCA_040391295.1 Phenylobacterium sp.
GGAGCCTGTTCGAGCACGGCTCCGACCGGCGCCTCGCGGGGCAGGGGCGGGGTATGGGCCAGGCCGAAAGCGAGCTCGCCAGCCTCGTTCAGCCCGATCATCCGTTCGGCCCAGCCGCGTTCGGTGCGCACGAACTGGCGGGCGGGCAGACAGTCGAGCAGTTCGTTGGCGACCAGCAGGATCGGGGCGCCGCCTGGAACTCCGTCCAGCGACCTCGCCCAGGAAATGTGATCGCCGAGGACCTGGCGTTGGCGGTCGCGCAGGGGTGTGGAGACCTCGACCAGCCAGACGTCGGCGGCCTCGGTGAATTCCGGCGACAGCCGCGCGGCGCGCAGCAGATCGCTCATCAAGGTGCCGTCGCCGGGCCCCATCTCCACCAGGCGGAAGGGCGAGGGACGGCCAAGGCGGTCCCAACTTTCAACCGCCCAGAGGCCGATCAATTCGCCGAACATCTGGCTGACCAGCGGCGCGGTGATGAAGTCGCCGCCCGCGCCCAGCGCCGGCCGGGTGGCGTAGTAGCCGAAGTCCGGATCGTGCAGGCAGGCGTTCATGTACTGCGCGACCGTCAGTGGCCCGCTGGCCCGGATCTGGGCCGTCAGGCGATCGCGCAGCGTCATGGGGTTTGAGGCTTGGCCGGCGGGGCGTCGGCCGCCGTGGCCAAAGGCTCGCGCAGGCCGCGCCAGATCAGCCAGGCGCCGCCGATGAACATCGGGGCGCTCAGCATCATCCCCATGGTCAGGCCCAGCGGGAAGTTGGGCAGGTAGCTGTCAGGTTCGCGGAAGTTCTCGATGAAGGTCCGGAACGTCGCATAGCCCAGGAAGAAGATGCCGGCGACGACGCCGCGGCGCTGCAGCAGTCTGGCCCCGTGGGTGGCCCAGCGCAGGATCAGGAAGAGCACGAGGCCTTCGAGCGCGGCTTCATAGAGCTGGCTCGGGTGGCGCGGCATGATCCCGGCGTGGGGGAAGATGAAGGCCCACGGCACGTCGGTCGGCCGGCCCCAGAGCTCGCCGTTGATGAAGTTGGCGATGCGGCCGAAGAACAACCCGATCGGCGCCGCGGCGGTGATGGCGTCGCCCATCCGCAGGATGTCGATCTTGTTGACGCGGGCGAAGGTGACGACGGCGATCAGTACGCCGAGCGCACCGCCGTGGAAGCTCATCCCGCCGTTCCAGACCTTCACGACCTCCAACGGATCGGTGACGATCAGCGACGGAGTATAGAAGAGAACGTGGCCGAGCCGTCCGCCGAGGATGATGCCGAGCGTGATCCAGAGGATCAGGTCATCCACCTGGGGGATGGTGGCGGGCGCGCCGCGCGGCCCCCAGAGGCCCTGATTCTTGATCAGTCCCGCGACATAGCGCCACCCCAGCAGGATGCCCGCCACATAGGCCAGGGCGTACCAGCGGATTGCGAAAGGCCCGATCTGTAACAGGACCGGGTCGAAGTCGGGGAACGGCAAGGCGGATGTCTCCTATAGCGTCGCCTGTGGGTTTAGACGAGAAGCCCTTCGCTTTCATCCCCCGGCGGGCCATATAGGAAGCTATGCAGACCCAGAATCCCTTCCTGGACGAATTCGCCAAGCTCACCAACGCCGCCATGGGCCTCGCCCAGACCGCGGGTGAAGAGGCGAAAGCGGCTTTTCGCGCCCAGGGCGACCGCTTCGCCGCCGAACTCGATCTGATCCGCCGCGATGAATTCGAGGCGTTGAAAGCCGAGATCGCGGCTCTGCGCGCCGAGGTCGAAGCGCTTAAATCAGCAGCGCCGAAGAAGACCGCAAAAAAAGACTAAGACAAACACGCGAATGTGGGCCGTCCGGGGAAAGAAGCCGGTGACGGACGCAGCGCGAAGCAGCTTAATTTCAAGATCGCAGGCGATTCGGTGGCCCGCTCGGCCTCCACGCCCTCTGCGAAAGGACCGCCGGTCTTATGGACACACCTCAGTCTGACGAAGACGTCCTGGTCACCTTGGACCCGCTTGACGTTGTCGAGCACGTTCTGACGGCCGAGAACCTTCAGTTCGACCGCACCGAGGATGGCGATCTCGCCTTCACCCTCGCCGGGGACTGGAAGGACTACGAGCTTTGGTTCGCCTGGCGGCCGGAAGCCGACTGCCTTCAGCTCTGCCTCTCGATCGACCAGCAGGTCACCGCCGAGCAACGCCCCGCCGCCTTCGAACTGGTCTCGACCTTGAACCAGCGCGTCTGGCTCGGGCACTTCGAGGTTTGGGACGACGGCGAGATCATCTTCCGTCACGCCATGTCGCTGATGACCGGCGAGCGGCCGAGCCTGGCCCAGGCCGCGGCGATGATCGACGTGGCGATGGAGGCGGCCGATCGCTTCTATCCGGCCTTCGACTTCCTGGTGGGCGGCTCCAAGTCGCCTGCGGACGCGATCGCCGCCTGCATGTTCGAGACGGTCGGCGAGGCCTAGGCTTTCCATGACGCCGATCCTGATGCTGGGCGCCGGCCGCATGGGCGGGGCGCTGATCGACGGGTGGCGTGCTGCGGGCGCCTTCCAGGCTTGCGACCTGCTGATCCGCGAGCCGCACGCCAATCCGACGCTTGAGGCGGCCGCGCAGGGCGGCGCTCTGATCAATCCGGCTGACGATGTCCTGGCGCGGGCCAAGACCGTGCTGCTGGCTGTGAAGCCGCAGATCTGGCGCGAGGCGGCGGCGCAGGTCGCCCAGCATTTGGCGCCGGACGCCGTGATCGTCTCGATCGCGGCGGGCGTGAAATCCACTGACATCTCCGAGGCGTTCGGCGGCCGGGCGGTCGCCCGCGTCATGCCGACGACAGCCGTGGCCATCGGCCAGGGCACGACCAGCATCTACGCCGCCAGCGCTGAAGCGCGGGCGCGGGCTCACGCCCTGTTCGCACCGGTGGGCACCGCCGTCGATCTGGCCGACGAGGAACTGCTGCACGCGGCCACCGGGGTTTCCGGTTCGGCCCCGGCCTATCTCTACGCCTTCGTCGAGGCGCTTGAAGCGGCCGGCGCGGCGGCCGGCCTGCCAGCCGATGACGCTTCACGCCTGGCGCGCTCGACCATCGCCGGCGCGGCGGCCCTGCTGGCCCGCAGCGGCGAAGAGCCGGCCGAACTTCGCAAGCAGGTCACCTCGCCGGGCGGCACCACCCAAGCGGCGCTTGAAGTCCTGATGCGCCAGGACGGCTTCCCCGACCTGCTGCGCGACGCCGTCGCCGCCGCAGCGCGCAGGTCCAAGGAACTCGGCGGCTAACGCTCCAACCCTCGTCATCCTCCGGGCAGCCGAAGGCTGATCCGGGGGACCCAAGCTGAGGCGCCAAACTTGCCACGCCGTTTGGGTCCCCCGGATCGTCTTTCAGACGACCGGAGGATGACGATTGTTGGTTTTAGCTCGCCCGCTTCCAGGTCTGGGCCTGACAGACGACCGTGATGCAGCCCTCGACCTTCAGCGTCCCGTCTGGGTTGAGGCTCATCTTCGAGCCGTAGGTCTTGCCGCTGGACGGGTCGTAGATTTTTCCTCCGGTCCATTTTCCGGGGCCGGCGGGCTTGAAATCGCGGATCATCGTCAGGCCGACGATGGGGCGGGTGCGCGCGGCCGCGTCGGGATTATTGATGTCCTTCTGCGGCTGGCCGGCCTTGTCGTTGGGCGTCTTCATCCAGACGATCACGCCGCACATCTTGGCCCTGTCGCCGCCGCAGGGGGCGACGCGGACCTTGGCCGAGCCGGCCTGAACCAGCCAGGTTCCCTCGACCGGGTCGGCCGCGTGCGCCGCCGAACCCAGGGCCGTGAAGGCCGCAATGGCGGCGGCGAGATGGACCAGCTTCATGCGACTCTTTCCCATGTCTTCGGCGGAGTGTTGCCGATGGCGCGTGACGTGTCGATGAACGCTGCTATCCGGGAAGCCGGATCGTCGCCCGCAGGCCGCCCTTGGGCGAGCGATCCAGGATGACGTCACCCCCATGGCTACGGGCCACGTCGCGGGCGATAGCCAGGCCAAGCCCGACGCCCTTTGCGTTCTGGTTGCGGGCCTCGTCCAGGCGGTTGAAGGCCTTGAAGGCGTCTTCATGGCGGTCCTCGGGAATGCCCGGCCCGTCGTCGTCGACGACGATCTCGACCCCGCCGGCGATGCGCGGCGAGGCGCCGACCTCGATGTTCTCGCCATGGGCGGCGGCGTTCATCACCAGGTTCGACAGCGCCCGCTTCAGGGCGTTCGGCCGAACGCTGGCGGTCAGTTCCGGATCGGCGGTCACGGTGACCTTGGCCCCGGCCCGCAGGGCGCCCTGGCTGACCTCGTCGATCAGCGCCTTCAGGCTGACGGTCTCGACGGCCTCGCCGCCCTCGCCGCGGGCGAAGGCCAGGTACTCGTCGATCATGTGCTCCATCTCGGCCAGATCGCGCTTCATCTCGGCGTTGCGCGGGCTGGGCTCGGCCATGGCCAGTTCCAGCTTCAGGCGGGTCAGCGGGGTGCGCAGATCGTGGCTGACCGAGGCCAGCAGGGCGGTCCGCTGGTCGATGTGGCGTTGGATCCGCGACTTCATCGCCAGGAAGGCGTGGGCCGCCTGGCGCACCTCGCGCGCGCCGCTGGGCTTGAAGGCCGGGGCGTCGATTCCGCGCCCAAAGGCGTCGGCGGCGGAGGCCAGCCGCTCGATGGTCCGGGTCTGGTTGCGGATGAACAGGATGGCGATGGCGGTTAGCAGGATGGTGGCCATCGCCATCCACAGCACGAAGATGTGGCCCTGGGTGGCGAAGGCCCGGTCGCGCGGCGCCAGGATGCGGATCACCCCCTGGTCGACCTTCACCCGGATGTCGACATAGGCGGGGTAGCGGGTCGTATCGAACCAGAACGGCGCGTCCAGCCGCTCGGCCAGCGCGCGCTCCAACGACCGGTCGACGACTGCGAAAGTGTTGGTGCGTCGGCTGGCGGGCAACGCCTTGCCGGGCTGCAGGGCGATGGAGAGGCTCAGCGATTTCTCGGCCCGGTCGGCCAGTGTGGCCATGGTTTCGGAATTGGGCGCGTCCTCATAGGTTTCGACCGCCCAGGCGACCTCGCCGGCCAGGCCGTCGGACAACCGGCCGGTGACCGTCTGCCAGTGGGCGTCGAAGAAGATCCAGGTCACCGCGATCTGCATCAGCGCCACCGGCAGCACGATGATCAGCAGCGAGCGGCCGAACAGCGAGGTCGGCAGGCTGCGCTTGATCAGCCGCTGCATATGGATCGGCTCGAGGCGGCGCGGGATCTTCATCGGCAGGCGTCCGCGTGTCGGCGGCCCCCTCCACCGCTTCGCGGTCCCCCTCCCCCAGCGGGGGAGGATCTTGGGCTCTTAGATGCTCCCCCGCTGGGGGAGCTGGCGGCGAAGCCGGCTGAGGGGGCCTTGTCCATCAGTCAGGCGCCAGCAGATAGCCGACCCCGCGAACGGTCTGGAGGTAGCGCGGGGCCTTCGGGTCGCTCTCGATCTTGCGGCGCAGACGGGTGACCTGGACGTCGACCGCGCGGCCTGACGGATCGACCGTTTCGCGGGCCAGCTCCAGCCGGTCGACCGGTTCGTGCGGACTGCGGGCCAGGCGCTTCAGCAAGGCGACCTCGGCCTCGGTCAGGCGGATCGGGGCGCCGTCACAGCTGAGCTCGCCGCGTTCCAAATCGAACTGGCAGCGGCCGAGCGAGATCGAGCCGTTTCCCGCAGCGGGCCTGGCCTGCGCGCGGCGCAGGATGGCCTCGATGCGCAGCAGCAGCTCTTCGGGCTCGAACGGCTTGGCCAGGTAGTCGTCGGCGCCTCGTCTCAGGCCCTCGATTCGGTCCTCGGCCAGACCGCGCGCGGTCAGCATCAGCACCGGCGTGCGACCCGCCGCGCCCTTGCGCTCGCGCAGCCACGCGGTCAGCGAAAAGCCGTCCTCGCCCGGCATCATCACGTCGAAGACCGCCAGGTCGAAATCCAGGGTCTCCATCAGCTTGCGCGCCGCGGCCCCGCCAGGCGCGGCGGTCACCCGAAAGCCGTTGCGGCTGAGATACTCCTTCAACAGGCTGCGGATGCGGTCGTCGTCATCGACGACCAGCAGGTGACGCTCGGAAGTCTCGGCAACGGCCATCAGGCGCCTCCGCTTTTCATTCGCCCGCCGGCCAGCGCCGACAGGATCTGCCTGGCGCCGGCCACGCCGTCCAAGCCGCCCACGCGATAGGACCTGGCGAGCTGGGCGCGCAAGCGTTCGGCGATGCGCTCTTCGAAAGCCTGGCCGGTCTCCGTGAGGCTGGCGGCGCGTCGGCGGCCGTCCAGGTCGCCCGCGACTTTTTCGACCAACCCCTTGGCCTCAAGGTCGGTGAGGATCCGGCTGGCGGCCTGCTTCGACAGGCTGGTCAGGTGCGCGAGTTCCTGGACGCCGACCCCCGGTCGCCGCTTGAGCAGAAAGGCCGCGCGCCAATGGGATCGCCCCAGGCCAAGGCTTTCGGCCGCCAGTCCGGCGTCGACGCCGGCCCATAGCGCAGCCTCGGCCAACATCATCAACTCCAGCCCGGCGTCGAGCTCCTCGTCGCGCAGGATGAGCCTGGGATCAGCGGCCGCCATTACGTTTTGCAATCCATTTTGTTTGACGCGGCGGGCTCGGAGGTCTGTAAGGGACCCCTGTTGAAAGGAGGACTTTCCCTCATGTCTTTACTGCCCTTCGATGACCGCGACGGATGGATCTGGCTGGACGGCCAGTTCGTGCCCTGGCGCGAGGCGACGGTGCACGTACTGACCCACGGCCTCCATTACGCCTCGGCGGTGTTCGAAGGCGAGCGGATGTATGGGGGAGAGATCTACAAGCTGACCGAGCATACCGAGCGTCTGTTCAAGTCGGCCGAGATCCTCGACTTCGAAATCCCGTTCACGGTGGCCGAGATCGACCAGGCCTGCAAGGACACCTGCGCCAAGAACGGCCTGACCGACGCCTATCTGCGTCCGATCGCCTGGCGCGGTTCGGAGATGATCGGCGTGTCGGCCCAACAGACCAAGATCCACGTGGCGATCGCGGTGTGGGACTGGCCCAGCTACTTCAAGCCGGAAGAGCGCGCCAAGGGCATCCGCATGACCTGGGCGAAGTACAAGCGCCCGTCGCCGGAAACCGAGCCGGTTCATGCCAAGGCCACCGGCCTCTACATGATCTGCACGATCTCCAAGCACGCCGCCGAGAAGGCCGGCTATACCGACGCGATGATGCTCGACTACCGGGGCTATATCGCCGAGAGCACCGGCTCGAACGTGTTCTTCGTCAAGGACGGCGCGCT
>JBEBYB010000141.1:0-7230 GCA_040391295.1 Phenylobacterium sp.
GGGCGGACGGCCTCCATCGTGGTGTAGGCGTCCAGCAGCCCCTGCCCGCTGATCACCTGCCGGCTCTCCGGCGTGGTCTGGAAGCCCCAGGATTTCAGCAACCCCAGCGCCTCCCACTGGGTCTGGGCGAACGGCTGGCTGACCAGGCCCCAGGCATAGGCGAAGAACCGCAACGGCCGGGTGGCGGTGATCTTCGGGTCGATCTGGCGCAGCGAGCCCGCCGCCGCGTTGCGCGGATTGGCGTAGGTCTTCTGGCCCGCCGCCTCGTTGGCGGCGTTGAGCGCGGCGAATTCCTCGTGGCCCAGGTAAACCTCGCCGCGGATCTCGATCACGTCGGGCCAGCCCGCGCCGGACAATCGCTTGGGGATTTCAGAAAGGGTCCGCAGGTTCTCGGTGACGTCCTCGCCGGTCTTGCCGTCGCCGCGTGTCGCGCCCTGCACGAGGACGCCCTTCTCGTAGCGCAGCGAGGCCGATAGCCCGTCGATCTTCGGTTCGGCCGTATAGGCCACCGGCTCGGCGCCGGACAGCCGCAGGAACCGGCGAATCCTGGCGTCGAACTCCAGCGCGTCGTCATTCGAGAAGGCGTTGTCGAGACTGAGCATCGGCACGCCGTGCTCGACCGGCGAGAACTGCTCGGCCCGCGCAGCGCCAACCCGCGTCGAGGGCGAGTTCTCACGGACCAGATGCGGGAACGCCGCCTCCAGCGCCGCATTGCGCCGCTTCAGTTCGTCATACTCGCCGTCCGAAATGCTCGGCGCGTCTTCCTGGTGATAGCGGATGTCGTGCGCGGCGATCTCGTCGGCGAGTTTCGTCAGCTCTTCGACGGCCTGCGCCTCAGTCAGTTGGGAGACGTCGGTCATTCTTCAGATCCTCCCCCTCTGGGGGAGGTGGCGCGCCGCGCGAAGCAAGGCGTGACGGAGGGGGCGCCGCGGTCGCCGGGGTCAAAGTCCCCCTCAGTCGGCTTCGCCGACAGCTCCCCCAGGAGGGGAGCATCTATGACCGTTTCACGCATCCATCAGGGCCCTGGCCGCGGCGCGCGCGGCGTCGGTGATCTGGGCGCCGGCCAGCATGCGGGCGATCTCTTCTTCGCGCTCGCCAAGCGACAGGGTCTCGACGGCGGTGCGGATACGCTCGCTGTCGCCGGCCTTGGAGATCCGCCAATGCGCCTCGGCCCGCGCCGCCACCTGCGGCGAGTGGGTCACGACCAGCACCTGGGCGTCGGAGGCCAGGCGCTTGAGGCGCAGACCGACCGCGTCGGCCACCGCGCCGCCCACGCCCTGATCCACCTCGTCGAAGATCATCAACGGCTGCGAACCTTCGGCCCGGCCCGCCAGCGAGGCCTTCAAGGCCAGGGCGAAACGCGCCAGTTCCCCGCCCGAGGCGATCGCGCCCAGGTCGCCGAACGGCGCGCCAGGGTTGGTGGCGATCTCAAAGGCGATGCGGTCCTGGCCGGTGGGGCCGACGCGGTCTTCGGCCAAGGGCTCGACCGCCACCCGGAACCGGGCCTTGTCCAGCTTCAGCGGGGCCAGCTCGCTCATCACCGAGGTCGCCAACCGCTCGCCGGCCGCGTGGCGGGCCTCGGACAGCTTGCCGGCCTCGGCGATATAGGCCGAGCGCGCGGCGGCCACGGCGGCGTCAGCCGCCTTCAGATCGTCTTCCGAGGATTCCATCGCCCGCAGGCGCTCGGCGAAGCGCACGCGCAGGATCGGCAGTTCCTCGACGCTGACCGACAACTTGCGGGCCATGCCCCGCAGTTCGAACAGCCGCTCTTCGGTCTTTTCCAGTTGATCAGGCCGGAAGTCGAAGGCGTCGGCGACCGCGTCGACGGCGGCCTCGGCCTCCTGGGCCTCGCTGAACACCCGGTCGATCGCGGCGCTGGCGGCGGCCAGCCGCATGACGGCCGGGCCGTCCTCGGCCGCCCCGGCGGCCCGGGCGCGGGTCCTGGCGTGCTCCACCGCCCGCACGGCCTGGGCCAGGCGGCCGGTCAAGCCGTCGAAGGCCTGGCGGGCCTCGGCGATATCGGTCAGCGCCTTCTCGGCGGCGCCCAGGATGGCGCGCTCCTCGGCGAGCTTCACTTCTTCGCCCTCGTGCGGGGCCAGCCGGTCGAGTTCGGAGAGCCGCAGGGCCAGTTCCTCGGACTCGGCGGCCGCCTGGTCGACGGCCGCGCGCAAGTCGTCGGCCCGGGTGCGGGCCGCGCGCCAGGCGGCCCAGCGCCCAGCGACCGTACTGGTCAGGGCGGAGAGCGATCCATAGGCGTCCAGCAGCGGCCGATGGGTGCGGGCGTCGAGCAGGCCGACCGTCTCGTGCTGGCCGTGAACCTCCAGCAACAGTTCGCTCAGCTCGCGCAGCACCGTGGCGCTGGTGGCCTGATCATTGACGAAGGCGCGGCTGCGGCCGTCGGCCGACAGCGTCCTACGCAGGACGAGGTCCTCGTCGCGAGCGTAGGAAATGCCCTTCTCTTCCAGGATGTCCCAGACCGGGTGCTGGGGGGCCGGGGCGAAGACAGCCGACACCGCCGCCTGGCTCGAGCCCTGGCGCACCAGGCCAGCCTCGGCGCGCGCGCCCGTGGCAAGGCCCAGGGCGTCGAGGATGATCGACTTCCCTGCCCCTGTCTCGCCCGTCAGCGCTGTCAGGCCCGGACCTATGGAAAGGTCCAGCGCCTCGATCAGCACCACGTCGCGGATCCATAGCCCGATCAGCATGTCGGCAAGATCGCCTGGAATCAGACGGGGCGAAAGCCCGTCAGTTCACTTTAAGTTCTATTTGTCGTCGCCGTCCTTCATGAACGGCAGGCGGGAGATCAGACCCTTGCGCTTGGCCGGCTCGGCCTGGGCCGCTTCGGGCTCCGGCTGGGCGGGCGCAGCGACCGGTTCGGCGGCCGGCGCAGCCGGGGCGGCGGCGGGGGCCGGAGCCGCCGCGTCGTAGCCCGGCGGCTTCACGGTGGTGTCCTTGTCCTTCACGAACGGCAGACGCGACACCAGGCTGCGGCGCTCGTCCCCTTTGCGGGGCTCGACCGCCGGGCGCAGGCCCTTGTCGGTCAGCAGCCGATAGGCGTCGCGATACCAGACATCGCCCGGATAGTTGTAGCCGAGCACCGCGCCGTTGCGCTTGGCTTCCTCGACGAGGCCCAGCGTCAGATAAGCCTCGACCAGGCGATAGAGCGCTTCGGGCGTATGGCCCGTGGTCTGATAGCGGTCGATGACGGTCTTGAAGCGGCCGACCGCGGCCAGGGTGTCGCCCTGACGCAGGTAGTAGCGGCCGATGGTCATTTCCTTGCCGGCCAACTGGTCATTGACCATGTCGATCTTCAGGCGCGCATCGGCGGCGTATTCGCTGTTCGGATAGCGCTGGACGATTTCCGTCAGATTATTCAGCGCCTGGGCCGTCGCGGCCTGGTCGCGGCCCACATCGACGATCTGTTCGAAGTAGGAGATAGCCTTCAGGTAGTGGGCATAGGCCGCCGCCGGATTGCCCGGATAGAGCGAGATGAAGCGGTCGGCGTCGCCGATGGCCTCGGCGTAGTCGTTGCCCTGATAGTGGGCGTAGGCGGTCATCAGGATCGCGCGGCGCGACCACTCCGAATAGGGATGCTGACGCTCAACCTCGCCGAAGTACTGGACGGCCTGATTCCACAGGCCCCGGTCCAACCGGTCGGCGCCCGTGGCGTAGAGCAGCTCCACCGGGCGCTCCTCATAGGCCAACTTGGGCTTCTTATCTTTGCCGGCGCAGCCGGCCAGGGCGAGGACAGCGACGCTGACGACAAGCGCCGTGCGAGTCCGGGAATTGCGAAGCAAGGACACCTACACCTCTAAAGGACCGACGCGCGCCCCAGCGCCGCGAGTCCACGCTTCTACATCATGCAATGCGGGGCGCAAATGCGGCGAAGCCAAGGAAAGCCCGCCCAGGCGGGGACAGGCCAAATTAGCCGACCGACAACAGATGTCGAGTGAACGCCCGCGACGCCGCCCGCCCGGATCGGAGAGCCCGCGCGGTCAGCCCGCTTCGGCGAATTCCGTCACCAGGGCGCGGTAGCGCCAGGATTTCGGCGAGGCCAGCAGCGTGCGAACCAGTTGATTGTTGAGGCCGTGACCGGCCAGCACGCCCTCGAAACGGCCGAGGATCGGCGCGCCCAGGACATAGAGGTCGCCGATGGCGTCCAGCGCCTTGTGGCGCACGAATTCGTCCGGGCGGCGCAGGCCTTCCGGATTGAGGATGCGGTCACCCTCGATGACGACGGCGTTCTCCATCGAACCGCCGCGCGCCAGGCCGATGCTGCGCAGGTACTCGACTTCATGCAGGAAACCGAAGGTCCGGCAATTAGCCAGTTCGTTGCGGAACGCGCGCTCGTCCATCGGCATGTCGATCCGCTGGCGCCCGATGGCGGCGGAGTCGAAGGCGATTTCAAAGGCGACTTCGAACTGATCGGACGGGGTCAGGGTGGCGCGCTTGTCGCCATCGATGAATTCGATCGGCTCCAAGATCTCGATATAGCGGCGCGGCGCGTCCTGCGGCCGGCGGCCGACGCGATCCAGAATCTGCACGAAGGGCAGCGAGGAGCCGTCCATGATCGGCATTTCGGGGCCGTCCAGCTCGACCACCGCATTGTCGACGCCGAGCATCGCCATCGCGGCCATCAGGTGTTCGATGGTGGAAACGCTGACGCCGGCGGCGTTCTCGATCACAGTGCCCAACTGGGTCTTGGTGACGGCCTCGCCCGAGACGGGAACACGGTTGTCGCGGTCGGTCACATCGGTGCGAACGAAGACGATTCCTGAGTTGGCGGGGGCGGAACGAACAGCCACGCGGGTATAGGCGCCGGTGTGGACGCCGACGCCGGCGAAGATGGCCGGACCCTGCAGGGTGTTCTGAAACTCTTGTGCGCGCAAAACTCGCTGCCTTCTCGGTTCGATCCTGCGGCCGGAGTGGCCACGGTACGCCCCAGTCGTCAGATACGGCCGATGCTGCGGCGCCGCAAAACAACTCCTGTTTCGCAATGTTTCGCTTTCACGCGCTTAATATTCCCTTAGGAATCAAGGCGAAAGCAGGGCGAGCTACGACCCTTTGCGGGTCTATATTGACCGCCTGCGACAAGCGCCTGTAGCGTCTAGTCCAGCGCAAATCACGCAGGAGGCGACGATGAATACATCCAACGCAAACTCATCGTGCGTGGCGCGCGGCGTGAGCCGGATTTCCGGCTGACCCCCGAACGTCACGAAACCGGGCCGACCGGCCCAGCGGGCGCACGCGCCCTGTGACGAGACTTCAATGCCCAACAATCCATCCCCAGCCGCCCCAATGGGCGCGGCTGCTCCTGCCCTGTCGGCCTGGAGCCTGATCAACACCGAGCTAGCGACGCGCTTTACCCTCACGTCCGCCGGCCAGATCGATCGTGAGGCCGACCCGGACGGCTCGCCCGGACCGCTGATGTTCCTGGCCGGTTGCGACAGCGGCAATCTCCTTCAGTTCGGACACCAACTGAAGGACGATCTTGTCGCCGAGTTGAGCGCCCTGGCGGCTACGGAGCCGCCCTTCTCCGCGCCGGGCGACATTCCCGTTCACCTCGAGCGTTACCTCAAGCTCCTGCGCTCCTTCGGGCCCGTCGAGGCGCAACCTGGCCTCAGCTTCCACCTCCCCCACCAAACACAATCGCCAGTCAGCACGCCGCTGGTCGCCTCGGGGACCAGCGAGGGCGCGCGTCTAGAGGAAACCCTGATCCGAGACGGCATGCCGCCCAACCTGGTCGAGATGGGGTTTCGTCAGGTCAGCGACCTCTGGGCGCCTTGGTGCCTGGCGCTACAGGACGGACAGATCGCGTCCCTGGCTTTCGCGGCACGGCTTGGGGGTGGCGGGGCTGAACTCGGCCTGGCGACCTTACCGGCGTTTCGGGGACGCGGACTAGCGGCGGCCGCGACGGCGGGATGGAGCGCCCTGCCCGCCCTGGCCGGTCGCACCCTGTTCTACAGCACGGCGGCGTCGAACCTGGCCTCGCAGCGGGTCGTCGCCAAGCTTGGGCTGAAGTTCATCGGCCCGACCATGAGTATTTCCAGGGCCTGAACGCAGAATGGCCGGGCTTGCGCCCGGCCATTCAACCTATTGATCGCCTGGGTCTCTTAGTTGGCCAGGCGGCGCAGGAAGGACGGGATCTCCAGGTCTTCCTGGTTTTCGATTTGGGCTTCTTCCATCGGCTGCTCGGCGGGTTGAGCCCCACCGCGGCTGATCGGAGCCTGACGCTGTTGCGGCGCGGGAGCCTCGTAGCGCGGACGGCTGCCGAACAGGCTCAGGAAACCGCCGCGTTGCGGACGGCGATCTTCGAAGGCCGTCTCTGCAAACAGCGGCTCCTCGTCATGTTCCTCGACCATCGGATCGACGATCTTGGTCATCGGGCGGCTGATCTGCGGCTCGGGCGCGAAGGTCGGCGCCGGGGCGGAAGCCAAGGGAGCGGCGTAGAGATCGCCCTGCTCCTCTTCCTCGAAGCGCGAAACGATCGGAGCGGGCGCCGGAGCCGGGGTCGGCGCAGGGATCGGCGCCGGAGCGGCGGCCTGCGGGGTCGGCGGCACATAGGCGACCGGTTCCGGATAGCGCGGCGCCGGACGGTCGGCGAAGCTCGGCGGGGCCGGACGTTCGTAGGACGGCGTGGCGCGCGTCACCGGCTGGGTGACGGGAGCCGGACGATTGACCTCGGCGCGCAGCGGCGGGGCGGTGAGCGGCATGCGCTCGACCTTGGGTTCGATGGCGGCGATCGAGGCGCCGTCCATGCCGGTGGCGACCACCGACACGCGGATCATGCCTTCCAGCGTCGGATCGAAGGCCGCGCCGAAGATGATGTTGGCCTCGGCGTCGACCTGCTCGGAGATCGCGTTCGCGGCTTCGTCGACTTCCAGCAGGGTCATGTCGAGACCGCCGGTGACGTTGACCAGGACCGCCTTGGCGCCCTTCAGCGAGACTTCGTCCAGCAGCGGGTTGGCGATGGCGTTCTGAGCGGCCATCAGGGCGCGGTCGTCGCCGGTCGCCTCGCCGGTGCCCATCATCGCCTTGCCCATTTCGGTCATGACCGTGCGGACGTCGGCGAAGTCGAGGTTGATCAGGCCCGGCAGCACCATCAGGTCGGTGATGGAACGGACGCCCGAGTGCAGCACCTGGTCGGCCATGCCGAAGGCTTCCGCGAAAGTGGTCCGCTCGTTGGCGACCCGGAACAGGTTCTGGTTCGGGATGACGATCAGGGTGTCGACG
>JBEBYB010000142.1:0-7218 GCA_040391295.1 Phenylobacterium sp.
TCGCCCGTTGGGTGGCCGAGAGCGAAGCCCTGCGTCAGGCCGGTGAATGCGTCCTAGCTGTGAACCTGGACGAGGCGGGCGAGGTCGTCGGCTACTCGCGGTTCGCGGTTTGGCCGGACCGCTCGTCGGCCGAGATCGCCGGGGCGACGCGGGCTGATCGCCAGAACAGCGGTCAGGGGCGGCTGGGCGTGGCGCGTTCGATCGCCTGGATGTTCGAGACCCTGGGCGTGCGGCTGATCGGCCTGACGGCGGCGCTGGACAATGTGCGCTCGGCCGCCGCCATCGACGGGTCTGGGTTCGAGCGCATGGGCGAGCGCGAGAGCGTCCGCCCCGACGGCTCGATCCGTCGTTCGATCTATTGGGAGATGAGCCGCGATCAGTGGACCCGGCTGCACCGACTTTAGGCTTGGACATGAAAGCGGCGGCGACCCCGAAGGATCGCCGCCGCCAGTATCGTCACCGATAGGTGCCGAGCCTTAGCCGGCCTTGGCCGGCGCCGCGCCTTGGCTGGCGAGCGCCGGGCGCGAGAGCGGGAAGAACTTGTCGGCCATGGCGGGCATGGCTTCCGACAGGATCGTATCGACGCTCCAGCCCGATTCCTTGGTCTCCGTCGCGATCGGACGGGGTTGGCTGTAGAGGGTGATCGTCTCGCCCGAGGCGCCGAAGATCTGGCCCGAGATGTGGGCCGCGGCCGGGGTCACCAGGGCCACCGACAGGCGGGCCGGCTGGTCGGCGCGGATCTTCTCGGCCATCACCGCGCGGCGGGCCGCGGCGGCTTCGTCCTTCACCGGGACCGATTGGGTCATGCGGGTCCAGGCGACGGGGGCCAGGCAGTTGGAGCGGACGTTGTTGCGGGCGCCTTCCATGGCGATGATCCGCGACAGACCGGCGATCCCCATCTTGGCCGCGCCGTAGTTGGCCTGGCCGATGTTGCCCAGCAGGCCCGAGGTCGAGGTGAAGAACATGTAGGAGCCGTCGTTCTGTTCGCGGAACAGCTCGATGGTGGCGCGGGCCACGTTGAACGAGCCGCGCATGTGGACGGCGATGACGGCGTCCCACTCGGCTTCGGTCATCTTGTGGAACATCACGTCACGCAGGATGCCGGCCGGGTTGATCACGGCGTGCAGGCCGCCAAATTCCTTCTTGGCCTGCTCGACCATGCCGTAGACGGCGTCGAGGTCGGTGACGCTGTCGGAGTTGGAGACCGCTTCGCCGCCAGCGGCGCGAATTTCCTGGGCGACCTGTTCAGCCGGACCGGCCGAACCTTCGTCGCCGCCAGCCAGACCGCCGCCCAAATCGTTGACGACGACCTTGGCGCCTTCCTGCGCCGCGATCAGCGCGCAGTCACGGCCAATGCCGTTGCCGCCGCCGGTAACCAATACAACCTTGCCTGAAAGAGCGCCCATGAAACTATCTCCTTAAAAGAATACCGTGTTTGTTATTCGAGCCGGTCGGCCTTGCGCAAGGCGGGAAAGAGTTTGGCCCATGCGCCGGTGACGATCAACGCGCCGACGCCGCCGAAAATCGCCGCGCCCACCGGGCCGAAGAATCGCGCCACCACGCCGCTCTCGAATTCACCCAGTTCGTTGGAGGCGCCGATGAACAGCGATGACACCGCCGCCACCCGGCCGCGCATGTGGTCGGGGGTGACGATCTGGATCAAGGTCTGGCGCACATAGACGCTGAGCATGTCGGCCCCGCCCAGCACCGCCAGGGCGAAGATCGACAGCGGCAGGGATTTCGACAGGCCAAATACGATGGTGGCCGCGCCGAACACCGCCACGCCCGCGAACATGAGCAGGCCGGCATGCCTGCGGATCGGATAGCTGGCCAGCACGACGGCCACCAGGGTCGCGCCGATCGCCGGCCCGGCTCGCAGCAGGCCAAAGCCCTCCGGCCCCACATGCAGCACGTCGCGGGCGAAGACCGGCAGCAGGGCGGTGGCCCCGCCCAGCAGCACGGCGAACATGTCGAGCGAGATGGCGCCGAACACGATCTTGTTGCTCCAGGTGTAGACCAGCCCTTCCTTGATCAGCGCCCAGCGCGATCCGACCTGGACCATCGGCTTGGCGTTGCCCTTGATCAGGAACACGCAGATCGCCGCCAGCACGTAGAGACAGGTGGTGACGCTGTAGGCGAGGCCGGTGGAATGGGTCAGCAGCAGGCCGCCGATGGCCGGCCCGATGATCGACCCGCCCTGCCAGGCCAGCGAGTTCCAGGCGATGGCGCGCGGCAGCAGGCTCTTGGGCACCAGCATCGGGCCAAGGGCGGTGGAGGAGGGGCCCATGAAGGCGCGGCTGGCCCCGAACAGGCCCGACAGCACCAGCAGCAACGGGATCGAGGCGAAGTGGAAGATGGCGGCCGCCGCAAGGATGACGGCTGTGGTGATCTCGCCCGCGTAGCAGATCAGCAAGACCTTGCGCCGGTCATGCCGATCAGCGGTCTCGCCGGCGAACGGCGACAGCAGCAGCACCGGAATGAAGGCGGCCAGCCCGATCATGCCGACGTAGAAGGCCGACTGCTTGACGTCCATGGTCTCGCGGGCGACGGCGTACATCTGCCAGCCGAGCGTGACGCTCTGGATCTGCACGCCCAGGGTCGCGGCGACCCGTGCGGTCCAGAACTTCACATAGTCGGTGCGCTTGAGAAGCTCACGGATGGAGACGGGCTGATCGGGCTCTTCGGCGGTGGCGTCTGTCATCGGAACTCTGAAATGAAGGCGGGGCAACTTGACGCGCGGCCGCCCGGCTCGCAACGCGCGATTGACGCGGCGCTGTCATGGCCTTATCGCCGCGCACTCTTACGTGATCGAACGGGACGAGGTCGATGCGACGCCAGCGACGAACCGAGCGCGCCAGCCGCGCCAACTGAGTCTCCGTCCCGTGGCGCCTCGCGCGCGGCGGCGGACCCTTTAGTCCACGTCGTTCGCAAAGCCGCACATGATCGTTCCCGCCGAACAGGCCCTCTCCTTCACCCAAGAACAGCCCCAGGACGCCGGCGCCATCGAGGCGCTGCTGGACCATGCCTTCGGACCTGGCCGTTTCACCAAGGTCTCCGAGCGCGTCCGGGAGTTCGCCGAGTTTCGGCCCGAAATGTCGTTCTGCGCCTGGGACGGCCCGCACCTGGTCGGCTCGGTCCGCATGTGGGGGATCCATGTCGGGGGGGCGCCCGCGACCTTCCTGGGGCCGCTGGCGGTGCTGGCCGAGGGGCGTAAGTCCGGGACCGGCGGCGAACTGGTGCAGCGCGCCAGCGCGGCGGCTCAAGGCTCGGGTTATCCGGTGGTGCTGGTCGGCGACGAACCCTATTTCGGCCGGTTCGGCTATTCCGTCGCCGCAGCCAAGAATGTGCGGCTGCCAGGCCCGGTCGATCAGCGCCGGGTTCTGGTGTTGGGCGCGAGCGATCTTGCGGGCCTTGTCACCGCCTGATCGCGTCTCAAGGTGACGCTTGACCCTGCGTCGCCATTGAGGCGAAGCGCCCGGAGCCCTACCTTGTCCCCTATGGGAGACATCACAGCACGACCCGGCCTCGAAGGCGTCATCGCCGCGGCCAAGGCGCAGGCCCCCGGACGCGGCTTGCCGCCGGTGCATCTGTGGAATCCAGCCCATTGCGGCGAGATCGACATTGTCATCCGCAAGGACGGCCTGTGGTTTCACGAAGGCTCGCCGATCGGCCGCGAAGCTCTGGTGCGGCTGTTTTCCACGGTTCTGCGCAAGGATCCCGACGGCTTCCACCTGGTGACCCCGGTGGAGAAGATGAAGATCACCGTCGAGGACGCGCCCTTCATCGCCACCCGCGTCGATCGCGAGGGCGAGGTGCTGAAATTCCTGACCAATGTCGGCGACGAGGTCGAGGCCGGTCCCGACAACGAGATTCGAATCGAAACGGACGCCGCGACCGGTGAGCCGCGCCCATATCTGCACGTCCGGCGCGGGCTCGAGGCCCTGATCGCTCGGCCGGTCTTCTATGAATTGGTGGAGATGGCCCAGGAGCGCGATACTCTCGAAGGGCCGCGTTTGGGCGTTAACTCGGGGGGCGCCTGGTTCCCTGTCGGACCGGCGGGGGCGCACCGCCTGTGAGCCCGACCGCGCCGGCCGGCGAACTGCGCGCCTGGATCGAGCATCATCTGGACCCGCTGGAGGAGGGGCGTTCCTCCGCCGTGACCTCCGACTTCGACCTGGGCTCCAACGCCTTTCCCAATGAGCCGGTGGAATTGACGCCGGCCGCCGTGCTGGTCGGGCTGATCGAGCGCGAGCACGGCTATTCGGTGCTGCTGACCCGCCGGTCCGACACCCTGCGTCGCCATACCGGCCAGATCGCCCTGCCGGGCGGCCGCTGCGATCCGGGCGAGACCATCTGGCAGACGGCCCTGCGCGAGGCGCACGAAGAGGTGGGGCTGGCGCCCGACTATGTGTCGCTGGCCGGGCTCTCCTCGCCCTATCGCACCGGGACCGGGTTCCTGGTCACCCCGGTGGTGGGGTTCATCCAGCCCGGCTTTTCGCTGCACGCCAATCCGGACGAGGTGGCCGACATCTTCGAGACGCCGTTTGGCTTCCTGATGGACCCGGCCAATCACGAACAGCACGAGCGCCAGGCGCCGACCGGCGAGACCCGGCGGTTCTACGCCATGACTCACGAGGACCGGTTCATCTGGGGCGCGACAGCGGGAATGTTGCGCGTGCTGTACGACCGGCTCTACGGCGCGGCGGTCGCCTAGGATGCTCATATTCCGCCTCCTGCTGATCGCGGTCCCGTTCATCGCCTGGTTCATCTGGCGCGACGTCGCCCGGCGAACCGGACGGCCGATGGGGGCGACGCCCTGGGTCTGGCTGGTCGCCGCGGCCGGTCTGCTGTTCGGGCTTTCGCTGATGGCCAGCGCGTTGTTCCATGACGACAACCGCGAGGACACCTATGTCCCCGCGGAGGTGACTGCGGGCGGTCGCGTGACGCCCGGCCATTTTGAAAAGAAGGCGCCCTCGAAGTGACGCAGAGCATTGGCCTGAAGCCCTGGATGAAGACCGCCGCCCCGGTGTTCGACGCGCTGGAGGCCAAGGGCGGCCCCGGTTGCGCCCGGTTCGTGGGCGGTTGCGTGCGCAACGCCATCCTGGGCACGCCGGTGGACGACCTGGACATCGCCACGACGCTGACGCCCGATCAGGTGACGCAAGCCCTGGCCGATGCCGGGCTGAAGGCCGTGCCGACCGGCGTGGAGCACGGGACGGTCACGGCGATTTCGGGCGGGAAGCCCTTTGAAATCACCACCCTGCGCCGCGACGTCGCCACCGACGGGCGCCGGGCGGTGGTGGCCTTCACGCAGGATTGGAGCGAGGACGCCCAGCGCCGGGATTTCCGGCTGAACGCGGTCTATTGCGACCGCGAAGGCAATCTGTTCGATCCCACCGGCCAGGGCGTGGCCGACGCCCAGGCAGGCCGAATCGTTTTCGTCGGCGAGGCGGCGACGCGGATCGAGGAAGATTCGCTGCGCATCCTGCGATTCTTCCGGTTCCTGGCCTGGTACGGCAAGGGCGAGCCCGACGCCGCGGCCGTGGCCGCCTGCGCCGCCGGCAAGGGGCTGCTGGAGAACCTGGCGGCCGAGCGGGTGGCCAAGGAGCTGCTGAAGCTGCTCGGGGCCTATGACCCGCGTCCTGCGCTCGCCCTGATGGCCCAGACCGGGGTGCTGGCGCAGTTGCTGCCGGCCGCCCAGGATCTGAGCGCCTTCAACGCCATGATCGAGTTCGAGGTCGACCAGCTGTTCACCAACGACCCGCTCCTGCGGCTGGCGACCCTGATTCCCAACGACCAGATCGGCGCCGGCAAGGCGGCCGAGGCGCTGCGGCTCTCCAACGACCAGAAGGAACGGCTGATCCAGGCGATGGGCAAAACCCCGCGCATCACCTCCTGGATGAGCCCGCGCGAAAGCCGCCGGACGGTCTATCAGATCGGCGTCGCGACCTTTTCCGACCGTATCAAGCTGGCCTGGGCCAACGCTGGCCGGACTGGCGCGACTCACCAGTGGCGCGGCCTGCTCGCTCTTGCCGAAAGTTGGACCCCGCCGCCGTTCCCCCTGACCGGTCAGGATGTGATCAATTCCGGCGTGCCCAAGGGGCCGATGGTCGGCCTGGTCCTGCGCGAGGTCGAGGACTGGTGGATCGACCACGATTTCATCGACGACAAATTCTCGGCGATCGAGAAGCTGAAGGCCGTGGCCCAGGGCATGGCGTATTAGGGTGGCGCACGAGGGCCCCCTCCGTCACGTCGCCAGGAGGGCGACGCGCCACCTCCCCCAAATCGCGCTGCGCGCTGGGGGAGGATTTTTGAAATCAGATGCTCCCCCAATGGGGGAGCTGTCGGCGAAGCCGACTGAGGGGGCGTTGTGAAGCTCGGCATCCTCGAGACCGGCGAGCCGCCGGTCGGCGTCAAGGAGCGATTCGGCGACTATCCGTCGATGTTCCGGCGGCTGTTCGGCGAGGGGGCCTATGGTTACGCCACCTTCGATGTCGCGAGCGGGGTCCTGCCGGCCTCGACCCAGGACTGCGGGGCCTATGTGGTCACCGGCTCCTCGGCGGGCGTCTATGACCCGCTGCCCTGGATCGAGCCGCTGAAGGACTTCCTGCGCGGCGCCAAGGGGCAGGTTCCGCTGGTCGGGGTCTGTTTCGGCCACCAGATCATGGCCGAGGCCTTCGGCGGCAAGGTGATCGCCTCGCCCAAGGGCTGGGGCGTGGGCCTGCATCGCTATCGCATCGACCAGGTCCGGGACTGGATGGATTCGTCCGAACCCATCGCCGTACCCGCCTCGCATCAGGACCAGGTGGTCGAACTGCCGCCGGGCGCGCGGGTGATCGGCGGCAACGACTTCTGCCCGATGGGCATGCTCGACTATGGCCCGGACCGCGCCATTTCGCTGCAACTGCATCCCGAGTTCGAGCCAGCCTACGCCAGGGCGTTGATCGAGAACCGCCGCGGCAGTCGCTACACCAACGAGCAGGCCGATAAGGCCGTCATGAGCTACGAGCAGCCCGACGACCGCCTGAGGGTCGGCGCCTGGCTCCAGCGGTTCCTGGAGAGCGCCTAGAGGGCTGTGGCTCCACCTCACCGTCGTCATCCTCCGGTCGTCTGAAAGACGATCCGGGGGATGGCGAGCTTTTTCGAGGCGGAGTGGCGTCCGTCCTTTAGGGCCAGCTCACCATCGGCGGCATCGACGACAGGATGGTGTCGATATTG
>JBEBYB010000143.1:0-7216 GCA_040391295.1 Phenylobacterium sp.
TGACCAAAGCCCGCGGCAGCTTGAAGCTCACGGTCTCGCGGACGGTGTCGACTTCCTCGACGGTGATCTCGAAGGTTTCGCCCAGGCGATCGATCAAGCCCTGGACCAGCACTTCGGGCGCCGAGGCGCCGGCGGTGACGCCGACGGTGGCGGCGCCGTCCAGCCAGGCGAGGTCAAGCCCGCTGGCGTCGTCGATCAGATAGGCGCCCTTGGCGCCCGAGCGCTTGCCGACCTCGACCAACCGCACGGAGTTGGATGAGTTGGCCGAGCCCAGCACCAGGAGTACGTCGGCGCGGCTGGCGACCACCTTCACCGCGTCCTGGCGATTGGTGGTGGCGTAGCAGATGTCTTCCTTGTGCGGCGCGGAGATCTCCGGGAACCGCTCGCGCAGGGCCGCGACGATCTCGGCGGTGTCGTCCACCGACAGGGTGGTCTGGGTGGCGAAGGCCACGTTGGACGCGTCCTTGGGCGTGAAGGCGCGGGCGTCCTCGACGGTTTCGATCAGGGCCACGGCGCCTTCCGGCAGTTGGCCCATGGTGCCGACGACCTCCGGGTGGCCGGCATGACCGATCAGCACGATTTCCTTGCCGGCGTCATAGTGACGTTGCGCCTCGACGTGGACCTTGGAGACCAGCGGGCAGGTGGCGTCGAGATAGATCATATCGCGGCCAGCCGCCTCGGCCGGGACCGACTTGGGCACGCCATGCGCCGAGAACACCACCGGGCGGTCGGTCGGACACTCCGACAGTTCTTCGACGAAGACGGCGCCCAGGTTCTTCAACCGATCCACGACGTGGCGGTTATGAACGATCTCATGGCGCACATAGACCGGCGCCCCATACTTCTCGATCGTCCGTTCAACGATCTGGATGGCGCGATCGACACCGGCGCAAAAGCCGCGCGGGGTGGCGAGCAAAACCTTGAGGGGACGGCGGGGGCGGGGCTCATGCAACATGGCGCCAAGGTAAGCGCTGAGCGGCCGGACCGCCAGCCGCGTTGCGGCCTCAATCGATAGCCATTAGTAGGGTAAGGCACGCGAGGGCTGATATCGGCCCGCGCCCTCTTGTTTTGGACGACCTCAAATGCGCCGCCCTCTGCTGTTGCTCGCCGCCGGCTTGATCATGGCCGGCTCCATGGCTCCTGAAATCGCCTCGGCTCAGCAACGCCGCCAAGGCGAACAGCAGCAGCAGGAGCAGGACGCCGCGAAAAAGAAGAAGCGCGATTCCGAGTGGAGCGACGTTCAGGCGCCGCTGCCGCAGCTGCGCAACGCCGGCCCGTGCCCCTATGTGAAGGTGCTCTACGACGCCGGCCGCTACGTCGAGTTCAAGGACGGCCGCGAGGCGTCGAACGCCGTGGCCTATACCGGCGAGATCCAAGGCATCTCGGCCGGTTGCCAATACAAGGACGACGAGCCCATCAGGGTGACGATGGAAGTCCTGTTCGAACTGGGCCGGGGGCCGCAGGCGCAGGATTCGACGAAGAACTACCGCTATTGGGTCGCGGTCACGAAGCGGAACGACGCCGTTCTGGCCAAGCAGTATTTCGATCTGCCGGTTACTTTCGAAGCCGGGCAGGATCGTGTCTACGCCACCGACAAGATCGGCGAAGTGACGATCCCGCGCGCCACCGCGACGACCAGCGGCGCCAATTTCGAGGTCCTCGTCGGCTTCGACGTGACGCCGGAGATGGCCGCCTTCAACCGCGACGGTAAGCGCTTCCGGCTGAACGCCGGCACCGCCGTGGCCGGGAACACCAACGAATCCAAATGAGTGATCTTAAGAGGGGCCTGAGCGAAGCGGTCGCCGCCGCCTTCGCCGCGGCGGGACTGCCGGCCGAACTTGGCCGCGTGACGCCGTCTGACCGGCCCGACCTGGCCGATTTCCAATGCAACGGCGCGCTGCCGGCGTCCAAGGCGGCCAAGCGCAATCCGCGCGAGATCGCCGAGGAGGTGGCGAGCCACCTGGCTGACGATCCGCGCCTGGCCTCGGTGGAGATCGCCGGGCCGGGGTTCATCAACCTGCGGGTCAGCGACGCCGCCCTTTCGGAGCGCGCGGCCGAGATCACCGCCGATCCGCGCCTGGGCGCGCAGCCGGTGGCGCAGCCGCGCCGCGTGCTGATCGACTACGGCGGGCCCAACGTGGCCAAGCCGATGCACGTTGGCCACCTGCGGTCCTCGATCATCGGCGAATCGCTGAAGCGCATCTACCGGTTCCGGGGCGACACCGTGGTGGGCGACGCCCACTTCGGCGACTGGGGCTACCAGATGGGCCTGCTGATCGGCGCCGTCATGGACGAGGACGCGGAGATCGGCGCGATGATGGAGGACTTGAACGCCAAGTCCGAGGTCACGCCGCAGGACGAGGCCGCGACCTTTGCGGCGCTCGACGGCAAGATCACCCTGGCCGACCTCGACCGGCTCTATCCGCTGGCCGCCGCGCGCGGCAAGACCGAGCCGGATTACCGCGATCGCGCCCGTAAGCTGACCGCCGAGCTGCAGGTGCGCAAGCCGGGCTATTTCCTGCTGTGGAAGCACTTCGCCAAGGTGACGAAGGTGGCGCTGGAGCGCGACTTCCACGCGCTTGGCGTCGACTTCGACCTCTGGAAGGGCGAGAGCGACGTTGATGAACTGATCGCGCCGATGGTCGCCGACCTGGAGGCCAAGGGCCTGCTGGTCGAGGATCAGGGCGCGCGCATCGTTCATGTGGCCGGCCCGAACGAAACCAAGAAGAAGAAGCTGCCGGACGGTTCGGTGGTCGTGGTCCCGAGCCCCGATCCGCTGCTGGTGGTCTCGTCGGAAGGTTCGGCCATGTACGGCACGACCGATCTGGCGACGATCCTCGACCGCAAGAACACCTTTGATCCGCACTACGTTCTCTACGCCGTGGATCAGCGCCAGGCCGATCACTTCGAGATCGTGTTCCGCGCCGCCTATCTGGCCGGCTACGCCGAGCGGGGCAGCCTGGAGCACGTCGGGTTCGGCACCATGAACGGCACGGACGGCAAGCCGTTCAAGACCCGCGAAGGCGGCGTCCTGAAGCTGAACGACATGATCGTCATGACGCGGGACAAGGCGCGTGAGCGTCTGCACGAGGCCGATCTCGGCAGCGAGCTGGATCCGGGCGCCTTCGAGGACACGGCCAACAAGGTCGCGGTCGCGGCGCTGAAATTCGCCGATCTGCAGAACTTCCGCGGCACCTCCTACGTCTTCGACCTCGACCGCTTCTCCAGCTTCGAGGGCAAGACCGGCCCCTATCTCCTGTACCAGGCGGTGCGGGTGAAATCGGTGTTGCGCAAGGCCGCCGAGGCGGGCGCGCAGGCCGGCCCGATCGTCGTGTCCGAGCCGGCCGAGCGGGACCTGGTCCTGTTGCTGGACGCCTTCGACCAGGCGCTGATCGACGCCTACGACAAGAAGGCCCCGAACTTCATCGCCGAGCACGCCTACAAGCTGGCCCAGGCGTTCTCGAAGTTCTACGCAGCCTGCCCGATCCTGTCGGCCGAGCCGGCGGTGAGGGCCTCGCGCCTGGCGCTGGCCCAGACGACGCTGCGCCAGCTGGAACAGGCGCTCGACCTGCTGGGCATCGCCGCGCCGGAACGCATGTAAGGCGGTTTTGCACCCTCCCGGCCAAGGGGAGGGTGGCCAGGACGCTTTGCGCGTTGACTCCCTCTCGGCGATCGAAGAGTTTCGCGCCGACTCTCGCGGGAGAGATCGGGCCTTTCGGGGCTCGGAGCCGAAGGCGCAACCGCCCCGGAAACGCTCAGGCAAAAGGACCGCGACGAGCTGATGAACGCTGGAAAGTAGCGCGGGGCTTCCTGCGCTCGCCGAAGGAGCGAGGGGGTGGCCCGGTGGGCCAGCCTGAAATCTCTCAGGCCCAAGGACAGCGGGGGCGCGGACGTCGCGGAGAGCATCTCCGCGCGATCGCCAGATCATCAGCTGGAGTCCTATTTTGTCCGACGACACTCTGAAGACCATGCCCCTCAACGCCGCCCACATCGCGGCGGGCGCGCGCATGGCGCCGTTCGCGGGCTACTCCATGCCGGTCCAGTACAAGGACGGCGTGATGAAGGAGCATCTCTGGACCCGTGAACATGCGGGCCTGTTCGACGTCTCTCACATGGGCCAGGCGCGCCTGCGCGGCGTCTCGCCGTTGTCGGCCTTCGAGGAGGTGACGCCGGGCGACTTTATCGGCCTGAAGCCTGGCAAGCAGCGCTACTCGGTCCTGCTGAACAAGCAGGGCGGCATTATCGACGACCTGATGGCGGCCCGCCCCGACGACGACGGCCTGTACGTGGTGGTCAACGGCGCCTGCAAGGACAACGACTTCAAGATCATCGACAGCGAACTGGCCGGCCAGGTCCGGATCGACCGTCTGGAGGACCGCGCGCTGCTGGCGCTGCAAGGTCCCGAGGCGGCCGCGGTTCTCGCCGTACACGCGCCGGAGGCCGCCACGATGGTCTTCATGGACGCTCGTTCGATCACCGCGTTCGGAACCGACGTCATCATCTCGCGCACCGGCTATACGGGTGAAGACGGTTACGAAATCTCGATCCTGGCAACCGAGGCCGAGCGAATCTGGAACACCCTGCTGGCCGATGAGCGCGTGAAGCCGATCGGCCTGGGCGCCCGCGACAGCCTGCGCCTGGAAGCTGGCCTGCCGCTCTATGGCCATGACGTGGACGACACGGTCAGCCCGGTCGAGGCCGACCTGGCCTTTGCGGTCGCCAAGAAGCGCCGCGAAGCGCGCGACTTCCCCGGCGCGGCGCGGATCTCCAAGGAACTCGCCGAAGGCGCCAGCCGCAAGCGCGTCGGCCTGACCGTGCTGGAAGGCGCCCCGGCCCGTGAGGGCGCCGAGATCGCCGACGAAGCCGGCAATGTGGTCGGCGTCGTCACGTCGGGCGGCTTTTCGCCCAGCCTTGGCAAGCCGATCGCCATGGGCTTCGTTCCGCCCGCCTTGGCGGTCGCCGGCACGAAGCTGAAAGTCATCGTTCGGGGCAAGCCGCAGTCCGCAGAGGTCACGGCCATGCCCTTCGTTCCTCACAACTACGTCCGCAAGCTCTGAGAAGGACCACCCAGATGCGTTTCACCAAGGATCATGAGTGGGTCACCCTCGAGGGCGACGTGGCCACTGTCGGCATCACCGCCTATGCGGCTGAGCAACTGGGCGACGTCGTGTTCGTCGAGGTTCCCGAGGCCGGCAAGGCCGTGAAGACCGGCGACAACCTCGCCGTTGTCGAGAGCGTCAAGGCCGCCTCCGACATCTATGCGCCGCTGAGCGGTGAAGTCGTCGAAGGCAACACCGGCCTGGGCGACGCGCCGGAGACGGTCAACGACCAGCCCGAGAGCGCCGGCTGGTTCGCCAAGATCAAGATCGCGGACACGGCCGAGTACGAGGCGCTGATGGACCGCGCCGCCTACGAAGACTTCCTGCAGAGCCTCTGATTTTTCACCGCTCACCCCGGCGACAGCCGGGGCCCAAGCTGACGCACCGCCTTGCTCCCGGCTCTCGCCGGGGCGGGCGGGGAGAGTAATTCCGATGAGATACCTGCCCCTCACGCCCGCCGACCGCGCCGAAATGCTGGCGACCATCGGCGTCGGCACGGTCGACGAGTTGTTCGCGGACGTTCCGGAGGCCGCGCGCCGCCGCGACCTCTTCGACCTGCCGCTGCACGCCGGCGAGCTTGAGGTGGAGCGGGAGCTGGCTGGGCTGGCGGCCATGAACCGGCCGGCTGGCGCCGGGCCGTTCTTCTGCGGCGCGGGCGCCTATCGCCACCATGTGCCGGCGACGGTCGACCACATTATCCAGCGCTCGGAATTCCTGACCAGCTACACGCCCTACCAGCCGGAAATCGCCCAGGGCACCTTGCAGGTCCTGTTCGAGTTCCAGACCCAGGTCGCGGCCCTGACCGGGCTCGATGTCGCCAACGCCTCGATGTACGACGGCTCCACCGCCTGCGCCGAGGCGGTGATGATGTCCCAGCGCGTCACCCGCCGGAAGAAGGCGGTGCTGTCGGGGGGGCTGCATCCGCACTATGCGGCGACCACCCAGACCATCGCCCATGCCGAGGGCATGGAGATCGTCCGTCAGGCCGCGGCCATCGACGCCGAGGCGGCCGTGCTGGACGCCATCGACGCCGAGACCGCCTGCGTGGTCGTTCAGACTCCCAACGTGTTCGGCGTGGTGACCGACGTGACCAAGATCGCCGAGGCGGCCCACGCGGCCGGCGCGCTGCTGATCGTGGTGACGACCGAGGCGGTGTCCTACGGCCTGCTGAAGTCGCCGGGCGAGATGGGCGCCGACATCGCCGTGGCCGAAGGCCAGTCGATCGGCAACGGGCTGAACTTCGGTGGTCCCTACATCGGACTGTTCGCCTGCCGCGAAAAACTGGTGCGCCAGATGCCCGGCCGCCTCTGCGGTGAAACCGTCGACGCCGAGGGCCGTCGCGGCTTCGTGCTGACGCTGTCGACCCGCGAGCAGCACATCCGCCGCGAGAAGGCGACTTCGAACATCTGCACCAACTCGGGCCTCTGCGCCCTGGCCTTCAGCATCCACCTCTCGCTGCTCGGCGAGCGGGGCCTGCGTGAACTGGCGGCGCTGAACCATTCCAAGGCTCGCGAGCTGCGTGACGCCCTGGCCGCCGTGCCGGGCGTCGAGGTCCTGACCCCGCGCTTCTTCAACGAGTTCGCCATCCGCCTGAAGGGCGATGCGGCGAGCGTTGTCGAGGCCATGCTGGCCGACGGCGTCGTCGGCGGCGTGCCGTTCTCACGGCTCAACCCGCACGCCGGCATGGACGATGTCCTGCTGGTCAGCGCGACCGAGACCACCACCACCGAACATATCCAAGCCTTCGCCTCGGCGCTTGCCGGGAGGACCGCATAATGACCATGCAGAACGTTGGCCGCCCGACGCGCCCGCAAGCCGCCGTGACCCAGTCCGGCCATACCTCCCTGACCGGCGCCCGCGGCCTGTTGCAGGACGAGGCGCTGATCTTCGAACTCGGCGGCTGGGACAAGACCGGCGTCGACCTGGCCCCGTCCCAGCATGACGCGTCCGACCTGGGCGATCTGGTTCGGACCGCGCCGATCGGCTTGCCGGGTCTTTCCGAGCCCGAGGCCGTGCGCCACTACGTGCGTCTCAGCCAGAAAAACCACGCCATCGACCTGGCGCTCTATCCGCTGGGCTCGTGCACGATGAAGCACAACCCGCGCCTGAACGAGAAG
>JBEBYB010000144.1:0-7185 GCA_040391295.1 Phenylobacterium sp.
CTCCGAAGGCAAAGGTCACACGTTCGAATCGTGTCGGGTGCGCCAGAGAATTTCAATAGTTTGAACGACTTGTCGGCCTCCCGGCGACTGAGGGCGCTTAGCCTTGGCCTCCCGACGCGATGAGCGCGTTGTCGATCTCGTCGGCGCGCAGGGCGGCGGGGCGCTGCAGGTGGCGCTCGGCATAGGCCTCGAACGCCGGGCGCTTTTCGATCGTGCCGAAGTTCATCCCCCAGGACAGGTGGGAGGCGAGATAGAGGTCGGCGGCGGTAAAGCTGTCGCCGACGAGGTATGGGCGGTTTTCGACCGCGCCCTCCACGGTCGCCAGGACGTCCTCGATGCAGCCGAAGCCCAGCATGCTGCGCTGTTCGATCGTCGGTTCCAGGTTGACCGCCTTGGCGCCCACGGCCTGCTCGATCGGGCCGGCCCCGAAGAACAGCCAGCGATAATAGGGACCGCGTAGCCGGTTGTTCGCAGGCGGAGCCAGGCCCGCCCCCGGGAAGGCGTCGGCGAGGTAGGCGCAGATGGCGGCGCATTCGGTGACGACCACCCCGTCGTGGACGATGGCCGGCACCTTGCCCATGGGATTGATCGCGAGATAGTCGGCCGCCTTCGCTTCTTGCGTCTCCCAGCGCAGGATCTTGGTCTCATAGGGTTGGCCGACCTCCTCGAGCATCCAGCGGATGATGCGGCCGCGCGACATGGGGTTGGTGTAGAAGACGAGGTTGGACATGGTCGGCTCCTGGCGTTTGCCCCAACAGAACATGAGCCTGCTGACAGCGGCCTGTCAGCAGCCGTTTTCGGTCAGTGATCTGAGGCTCAGGACCACGACCTGATCGCGCCGCCCTCCTGTGCGTGTGTCGAGGCAAAGAAAAGCCGGCGAGGCTTGGGGTCCCGCCGGCTGATCAATAGTCGCCCTCGTTCGTCTTAGGCGACGGCGAGGATATTCCGACGACGACGGATCGCCGCGCCGGCCAGGCCGAAGCCTGCAATCATCATCGCCCAGGTCGCCGGTTCCGGAACCGCCGAGACGGCCCAGCCGTCGCTTTCGTAGGCGTTTTGACCGATCGATTGGAGCGTCACCGACTTGGCGATGGCACCGCCGAAATTGAAGTTGACGCGATAGGCTAGGCTTTGGTCGCCGGTTGTCGAGAACAGCGTTCCACCATTCGAAATCTGCGTGCCGTTCAAGGTCACGGACGGCGCGTTGAAGAAGGTGAAGGTGATGGAGTTGTAGGTGTCCGGCGAGCCCATGAAGAGGCTGAAGTCCTTGAAGCCGCCTCCGAGCGAGGTCAGGGTCGCCGAACCGTCAGTGTCGGCGCTCTGCACTGCTATATACTTCCCCGGTGTGCCGGGAGGTGCGGCATAGAGACCATCGGAGCTGCCAGTGCCGATAAAGAACGGGTCTGTCGCTCCGAAGTCGTAGCCAGACGCAAGCGCCGCATCAAAATCCTGCACCATGATCTGGCCAGCGCCAGCGTATGAGCCGTAGCTGCCGTCGCCCAAGATGGTGGTTGTAACATCGCCTGGCGCCGCGTTCGCCGAACCAGCGATTGCAAAACTGGCGGCAGCAGCGAATGCGGCCGTTTTCAGGAACCTATTCATAGGGATAGCCCCTCAGTTCGTTTGCTGGCGCCCGCCGAGCGCGACCGCCTTCGATATCAGCGATACCTGAGTGGGCCGATTAAGTAAATATCAACCTTGTTGGATCGGGCCAGATTCTGGCCACATCTTTTGAGAAGACGATCAATAAGAACATCCAGGTTTTCAGAAGTCATATGAATTAAGTGAGCGGGAAAAAATCGCGCAGAAGGGGAAAATCTCTCAATAGTTATGTATTGAGGGGTTTTAGTTGATCGGTTGTGCTCGGCGCATGTTGTGGATCCACCCGGGCGTCGGCGCGGCTATCGCGATCTATCCATCGGTACTTGTCGACCTGATGTCGCCTAGATCTGCCAAGCACATGTCGAGCCGCGTCCGGCAGCTCGGGACGGTCGTGATGTTCTTAGATTTCGTCGGTGTATTCGCCGCAATTGCTTGGATGTCGGCTAGCAAGCTTAGCCGCGCCGGCGGAGATTGACTCACCCCGCCGGGGGCGCCGGGGCCTCGTCAGGCAGAACCAGCGTATGCAGATTGCGTTGGCGCAGTTCCTCTCCAGCCTCGTCATAGAAGAAAGGCAGGAAGGCGTAGCGCTGGCCGCGGGTGACGGGCGTCGCCTCATGCAGCAGCGAGCAGGAGAACACCACCGCGCCGCCGGTCGGCGGCCGATAGGTGCGGGACCCGAACTCGGGGAACCGCAGATCGCCGCCCTCGAACTCTTCGGCGTTCAGGTTGATCGAACAGGCGAACTTTCGGTGGACGGTTCCCGAGGTGGTGTTGTCGCGATGGGGCCGGAAGTAGCCGCCGTCTTCGGCGTCGTAGCGGGCGACGAGATAGCGCTCGATCCGGGTCGGCTGGAACTGGAACGATCGGTAGATCTGCGAAATGAGCCGCCTTTCGATCCTTTGCAGCAGCTCGGCGCGGAAGCTGGTGTCTTCGATGGCGGCGTCGCTGCGCCGCTTGAAGTTGTCCAACACCCCGACGGTCTTGCCCCCGATCTCGCGCATGACGCCCGAGGGCTTTCCGCCGGTCTGATCGTAGAAGTCGATGAGCCGCCGACACATCTCCGGCTCGAAGACGCGGGGCACGATGAGGACCGGGGCGTGCAGGGGGACTCCGGCATGGCCGTCGGGGCGCGGCAAGCCGTGCAGCATGGCGAAGATGCGGTCGGTCTGCGCCATCGATCCTGACGCCAGCACCCGCAGGGTGGGATCGAGGATGAACCACGTCGTCTGCTCCGCGCCGGTCTCGTCCACGGCGCCGTAACGCCGGCCGATCTCGTGGTCGGCGTCCAGGAACCAGCGAATCCCCAGGGTGTCGCGCGTCTTATGGAAGGCGGCCGGATCGCGGGTAACGCAAAAGGCCAGCAGGTTGGTTTGGTCGAACAGGGCCTGGCTGGCGTCCATTCGGGCCAGGGCGCCCGCCCGCGCCCCCGGATCGCCGGGCAGGAAGGCCAGCAGAATGTACCGGCCGGCCACGCTCGAGAAGGCGAACCGCGGATTGGACGGGGTCGGGGCGGTGAACCAAGGCGCAGCTTGGCCGATGATCAGGCTCATCGGCCAGTCTGGTGCGACGAGGCGCCAGCTGAGGCAAGCATAAGAAGTTTATAAGCTCGGGCCGCGGCCCGGTGCATAAGCTTGGCATAATTGAAACGGCCGGCCGGCTGGCCCATCGTCCGTTCCGTCGGCGGCCTCGCTCGTCTCCCTTGATCGAGCCTGGGTTCCCACGGACAGGCGAGCGCCGCCGACGCCCGGCTTTGCAAGGATCCGCATGGCGCGGCAATGGACAATGCGGCGGGTCACGCCTCTGCGCGGCATCTGGCGATACGCCGCCGCCTTCGCTCTCGTTGTCGGTTCGACCTTGGTCGCCGAAGCCGTGTACCGGACGTTCGAGACCGACCGGCTGTCGATGGTTTTTCTGGCCGGCGTGCTGATCACGGCCGTCACCCTGGGGTCGGGTCCGGCCTATTTCGCGGCCGCCACCGCGTTCATCATCTACGACATCTATCTGGTCGAGCCCCGCTTCACGTTCACGATGAACTCGGCTGAGGACTATCTGGTCCTGTCCGTGTTCCTGGCGGTCGCCATGTTGACCGGGCGATTGGCGGGCCGTGTCCGCGAGGCCCAGGGCAGGGCCGAGGCCAGGGCGCGGACCGCCGGGGCGCTGTTCCGCGCCAGCGAGGAGTTCTCCTCATCCGACAACGAAGACGCCGTCCGCCAGGCCCTGGCCCAGAGGATCGCCGAGGCGGGGCGCGGCGAGGCGGTGGTTCTCCACGAGGGCGGCTCCTGGAGTTGGCCGCCCGACCTGGTGATCCCGGAGGTCCTGACGGATATCGCCGCGCGGCCGGCGGCGGCGCAGCGCGAAGGCGGCTGGCGTCTGCGCCACCTGCGCGCCGACGGCGTCGCTCTGGGCTTGGCGGCGTGGCGCGTCACCCCGCTCGACGGCCGAGCGGCGGACAATCCAGAGGATGACGAGCGGCTGGTGGACGTGCTGGTCGACATGGCCGGCGCCGCTATCGCCCGCTCGCGGCTGGCGGTCGAGCGGGCCGATATGCAGGCCCGCGCCCAGACCGAGCAGCTTCGCAATGCGCTGTTGTCTTCGATCTCGCACGACCTGCGCACGCCGCTGGCCGCGATCCTGGCCTCGGTGACCAGCCTGCGGGAGTTCGGCGACCGCTTCGACGCCGAGGTCCGCGAGGACCTGACCTTGACGATCCAGGAAGAGGCGGAGCGGCTGAACCGTTTCGTCGCCAACTTGCTGAACATGACGAAACTGGAGTCCGGCGCCTTGACCTTTGAAGGCGTTCCGTTCGGCATGGCCGAGGTCGTCGGCCGCGTGGTGCAGCGGGTGCAGCGCCGGGCCGGCGCCCGCGAACTGGTGATCAGCATGTTCCCCGACGACCTGGCCGCGCAGGGCGATCCGATCCTGACGGAGCAGGCCCTGGCGAACGTGGTCGAGAACGCCGTCCGGTTCGCGCCGAACGGCGGCCGCATCGAGATTTCCGGGCGCTCCGAGGATGGCCGGGTCGTCCTCGACATCACCGACGAGGGACCGGGCGTGCCGCAGGCCGATCTGCCGAGGATCTTCGAGAAGTTCTACCGTTCATCGGCCACCTCGACCAACCAGCAGGGCACCGGGCTTGGTCTTTCCATCACCCGCGGCCTGGTCGAGGCCATGGGCGGGGCGGTCGTCGCGCGGGCCCGAGGCGACGGCCGTCCGGGCCTGGTGGTCAGCGTCATCCTGCCCGGAGTTTTGGTATGACCAGCGTCCTGGCCCATCTGCTGCTGGTCGATGACGAGCAGCAGATCCTGCGCGCCCTGAAGCCGGCGCTGGCGGCCGCGGGCTACGCCGTGGCCACGGCCGAGACCGGCCATGAGGCGATGGCCTATCTGGCCGGCGAGGCCTGCGACGTGGTGATCCTGGACCTTGGCTTGCCGGACATGGACGGCAAGGCGGTGATCTCGCGGATCCGCGAATGGTCGGAGACCCCGATCCTGGTGCTGTCGGCCCGCGACCTGGAGCACGAGAAGATCGCCGCCCTGGATCTTGGCGCCGACGACTTCATCAACAAGCCCTTCGCGGTCGGCGAGCTGCTGGCCCGTATCCGCGCCGCCTTGCGTGGGCGCGAGCGGCGGTTCTCGACCCATGCGGTGTTCAAGAGCGGCGACCTGGAGGTCAATTTCGCCACCCGCCGGGTCGCCTTGCAGGGCTACGAGGTGCGGCTGACGCCCCGCGAATACGACCTGCTTAAGACCTTGGCCCGCTACGGCGGGCGGGTGGTGACGCATCGCCAGTTGATCGCCGCGGTCTGGGGGCCGACCGCCCAGGTCGACGCGCAGTTCGTCCGCGTCCTGGTCGCGCAGCTGCGGCAGAAGATCGAGGAGGAGCCGTCGACGCCGCGCATCCTGCTGACGGAGCCGGGGGTCGGCTATCGCCTGACCCCGGAGGACGAGGCCTAACCGGCCCCGTGGGCGCGAAGGAAGCCCTCGACCAGGTCGTCGTAGAGGCCAAGCTTCTTGTAGTCGCGGAAATCGGCGGGCGCCGCGCGCCAGGCCCGGGCGAACGCCGCCAGTCGCGGCGGATCTTCGAGTAGGGCCTTCAGGGGGTGGAGCCAGACCCGGATGGTGAAGAGCGCGCCGCCGGTCTGCGGCAGCCGCCTCAAGGTCTGGCGTTCGACCCGCACAAACAATTCGGCGCCTGCGCGGGCGGGATCGATCGATCCGATACGCGCGCGGATCGGCGCCGGGTCAGGCGTGAACGGCTCGCCCGAATTTACCAGGCTCCAATTGCGGCGCTGGAGGATCAGGCCAGGACGCAGGCCCTCGAAGATCCGTTCCACTCGGGTCAGGAAGCGCTCGGCGAAGCCGTGCACCGGGCCGTGGATTTCGGCGAGGCTGCGGCCCAGCACGTCCTTGGCCGTGAAGAAGGTCGGCGCGCAGAGGCTCAGGGCCGAGACGCGCCAGGCGCCGTCCTGCTTCTCCATCAGCACCAGGTCGTCGGGCGTCCGCCGGGCGGCGGCGTAGAGGGCGGGCAGCCCTCGGTCTCTGGCCTGTTCGCCGAGCGCCGCCTCGACCAGGGCCAGCACCTCTTCCTGCCCGGCCAGCGAGCCGGGCGTCTCGCCCCAGACGATCTCGCGCCGGGCGGCGAACAGCGGGTCCTTGCGCGCGGCCGGATCGGTTTCCCCGCCTTCCAGCCACGCCGCCTCTCCGATGGGTCTGAGGCCGATGGTGAAGTCGGCGCTGTCCTCATAGGGGGCGTGGCGGACGGTCATTTTGGTTTGAAGCGTCTGGCGATCGTCCACAGAATATAGGCCAGGACGATGCCGATGGTGTTGGCCAGGGCGTCATGCCAGTCGCCCTGACGGCCAAAGCCCATCTGGCTTTGGGCGATCTCGACCCCGATCCCCAGGCTCCAGACCGCCGCCACCACCATCCAGCGGCGATGGGTGGACATGAAGAGGCCGATCAAGGTCAGCAGGCCATAGGCGAGGGAATGGGCGGCCTTGTCCCAGACCATGCCCGATCCCGGCACGTCTTCATTGGGCGCCAGGGTGAGGTAGAGGATTACGCTCACCGCCGCGAGGAAGACCGCGATGCGGATCGGACGAGGGATGAAGGAGAACAGCGGGCGCATGACCACGACTAGTAGCGAGCAGCCGGCGGGACGGCGAGCCTTTCAAAGTCGGTCAATGCCCACTAGCTTCCGATCAGAAATTCAAACACGGGTTTAGACGTATGACGCTCGCGGCGGTGATCTGGGATTTCGGCGGGGTCTTCACCACCTCGCCCTTCGAGGCTTTCGCCCGCTACGAGGCGGAGAAGGGGTTGCCGAAGGACCTGATCCGCAAGGTGAACTCCACCAATCCGGACTCCAACGCCTGGGCGCTGTTCGAGCGTAACGAGATCGACGCCAAGGGCTTCGACGAACTGTTCCTGGCGGAATCGACGGCGCTCGGCCATCCGGTCCCCGGTCGCGAGGTCCTGCCCCTGATCTCCGGCGGGGTGCGGCCGCGGATGGTTGCGGCGCTGAAGGCCTGCAAGCAGCATTTCAAGGTCGGCTGCATCACCAACAACATGGTCAGCCACCACA
>JBEBYB010000145.1:0-7111 GCA_040391295.1 Phenylobacterium sp.
AAGGTCAGCGGGTTGAAGGCGCCGATGCGGCCCATCTCCTGCGTCAGCACGCGGGCCTGTTGGGGCGAGAGGCCGCCGCCGCCGTACTCGGACGGCCAGGTCGGGGTTCCCCACCCCTTGGCGCCCATGGCCTGCTTCCAGGCCAGGACGTCGCCCTCCGGCACCAGCCCGTCCATCAGCGCGGAGGCCACGCCGGGCCGCCCGCGTAGCGAGGCCGGGAAGTTGGCTTCAAGCCAGGACCGCGCCTCGGTGCGGAAAGCCTCAAGTTCGACGCCGCTAGCAGTGTCCGCCATGTCGATCTCGTTTCCAGCCTGGTTCGTTATGATGTGGCTTCCCTTTTAGGGAGCTTGCCGGCAACGGCAAGATTCACGTCGCGGCAAGCAAGGGGCCCACGCGCGTCAGGCTGATCGGCGCGCGCTGCGGATCGGGACCGGGGGGCTGAGCCACTGGCCGCGCTGGTCGGCGTATTCCGATTTCCCGTTGGTCGGCAGCGACAGGATCTTGCGGACCACCGACATGCCTCGCACGACCTGGCCGAAGGCGGCGTATCCCAGATTGTCGCCTGGCGCGCCGGGATGGGCGTCCAGGTAGGGTTCGGGGCTGGCGCAGATGAAGAAGTTGTTCGTCGCCGTGCCCGGCGCGAAACGTCCGAGCGAAATCGTGCCGGTGGTGTGCCGAAGACCGGTCTTGGTCGTGCTCTCGTGACGGATCGGCGGAAAGGGCAGGACCTTGGCGCGAGGCCGGGCCACGATGGTCCCTTGCTTGGGCGCGCCGGGATCTCGCGACGCGCGGAAGAACACCCCGTCGTCATAGGCGCCCGCATCGACGTAGCGCAGGAAGTTGGCCGAGGTGAGGGGAGCCTTCTGAGCCTCGAGCTCGACGACGATCGCGCCGTGGCTGGTGGTGATCACAACCAGCGGCTTGCCCGGCGCGGCCAGGCTGGCGACCGGCGTGGTCATCAACAAGCCGGCGCCGCCCAGAAAACTCCGACGTTCGAGGTTGGCGCGGCTCATGGGGGCTCCTTCTTGTTGCGTTCACTCTATCGCCGCACCTGGCGCGCGGTCGACCGCGGCCACGCGCTCGAAACCGAAAAACTCAGCGGCGCTGCTGGCTAGGCCGGCTGGTCGGCGAGGTCGAAGCGGTCGGCGCGCGCCAGCCGCCAGCTGTCGGAGTAGAAGGTGTGCGCCGAGGCGTCCGAGAGCAGCTCGCCTGGTTTCAGGAAGACATGCAGCTGGGAGAACAGCTTGATCTCCGTCTGGCTGATTCGCCGCGCCAGGTGATGGGGACCAAGCTGATCGGGGTGTTCGACGCCGGCGGCGGCCAGCATTTCCGATAGGGCTTTCAGAGTGTTGCGATGGAAGTGGTGGACCCGGTCGGCCTTGTCGGGGACGGCCAGGGCGCGTTGGCGCAGCGGGTCCTGGGTCGCCACCCCGGTCGGGCAGCGGTTGGTGCCGCAGCTCAGCGCCTGAACGCAGCCCAGGGCGAACATGAACCCCCGGCCTGAATTGGCCCAGTCGGCGCCGATGGCCAGGACGCTGGCGATGTCGAAGGCGCTGACCACCTTGCCGGCCGCGCCGATGCGGATCTGATCGCGCAGGCCCGCGCCCACCAGGGTGTTGTGCACGAACAGCAGCCCCTCGCGCATGGGCGCGCCCAGATGGTCCACGAACTCCACGGGCGCCGCGCCCGTGCCGCCTTCGCCCCCATCGACGACGATGAAGTCGGGGCGCACGCCGGTCTCCAGCATCGCCTTGACGATGCCCATGAACTCCCAGGGCTGGCCGAGGCATAGCTTGAAGCCCACCGGCTTGCCCCCGGACAGGCGGCGCAACTCGGCGATGAACGCCATCATCTGCAACGGGGTGGAGAAGGCGCTGTGGGTGGCCGGCGAAACGCAGTCCTGGCCCATCGGGACGCCGCGGGTGGCGGCGATCTCGGCGCTGACCTTCTCGGCCGGCAGTATGCCCCCATGGCCGGGCTTGGCGCCTTGGCTGAGCTTGATCTCGATCATCTTGATCTGAGGGTTGACGGCCTGCGCGGCGAAGCGCTCGGGGTCAAAGGCGCCTTCGTCGGTCCGGCACCCAAAGTAGCCGCTGCCCAGTTCCCAGATGATGTCGCCGCCATGCTCGCGGTGATAGGGGCTGACGCCGCCCTCGCCGCTGTCGTGGGCGAAGTCGCCGAGCTTGGCGCCCTTGTTGAGCGCGCGGATGGCGTTGGCGCTCAGGGAGCCGAAACTCATGGCGGAGATGTTGAACACCGAGGCGGAGTAGGGCTGGGCGCACTGGTCGCCGCCGATGGTGATGCGGAAGGTCCGTGGATCGAGCGCCTGGGCCGGGCGGATCGAGTGGCCGATGAAATCGTAGCCCTCGCTATAGACGTCGACCTGGGTGCCGAACGACCGCTCCGATCCCTCGTTCTTGGAGCGGGCGTAGACCAGGGACCGCTGGTTGCGGGAGAACGGCGCGCGCTCCTGGTCGGATTCGATGAGGTACTGGCGGATCTCCGGCCGCACCATTTCCGCCAGCCAGCGCACGTGGCCTAGCACCGGATAGTTCCGCCGGATCGAGTGCCGGGGCTGCAGCAGGTCCCAAACGCCCAGCAGCGACAAACCGGCGGCCAGGATCAACACCGGCCACAGCCCCTGCAGGCGACCGACGAAGATCGCGCTGATCACCGTGACGATCACGCACAGCACAAGGGTCGAGTAGCGGTTGGGAAGCAAGGCGGTGATCCTTCTCGATATTGGAGCCCGAGCCCAGACTAGGCCAGATCGCCTGGGACTTGGGCGCCGTTTGAGGCGCGGCGGGCGAGCGCCTGCTCGTAGGCGGCCTGAAGCTCGCCAAACACCGAGCGCGCCGGACGCGGGGCGCCCAGGTGCAGGTGGCGCAACTCGTCCATGAATGCGTCCCAGAGAGCTGGCCCGCCCTGTTCGAGCAGTTCGGCGCGCGCCGACAGTTCCTCGCTTGGCGACGTATGCCGACGCTCCCAGGCGGCCATCTGGGCCAGCAGCGGCACGAGCTGGATCGCCGCTTCCGTGAGGCTGTAGATTCCCTTCTGCCGGTGGGCTGGATCGGGGCGTCGCGCCAGCAGGCCCGACGCTACCAGGCGCCTCAGCGCGGAATGGCCGTTCTCCTGGATATCAGCTTGCATTATGCAAGTTGCTGGATCGGGAGGTTCCCCATGTCGCTAGCGCTCTACGGTCACCCCTTCTCGTCGTACACGCACAAGGTGCTCGTCGCGCTGTACGAGAACGATACGTCTTTCGAGTTCCGCACCATCGGGCCAGATACGCCCGAGCACACGGCCGAATGGCTGGCGCGCTGGCCGCTGCGCAAGTTCCCGCTGTTGCTCGACGGCGAACGCGAGGTCGTCGAAACCAGCATCATCATCGAGTATCTGCACCTGGTTCATCCGGGGCCGGTGCGCCTGCTGCCCGCCGATCCGATGGCCGCGCTGGAGGTGCGTTTCCTGGACCGCTTCTTCGACCTGCACGTCATGAACGCGGCGCAGCACGCGGTGGACGGCGCGCTGACCGGCGACCCGGTGAAGCGGCAGGATGGTCTGGCGCTGGCCAAGGAAAAGCTGGAGCGGGCCTACGCCTGGCTCGAAGGCAAGCTGGTCGGCCGGACCTGGGCGGCGGGGGGCGATTTCTCGCTGGCCGACTGCGCGGCCGCGCCGTCGTTGTTCTACGCCGACTGGATCCACCCGATATCGCAGGCCTATCCCATGCTGCGCGCCTACCGCACGCGACTGCTCGCCCGCCCGTCCTTCGCCCGCGCGGTGGAGGAGGCCCGGCCATACCGGCCCCTGTTCCCGCTGGGCGCGCCTGACCAGGACTAAAGCCCCCGGTCGCGAGCCGACTATCTAGGCGCGCCGAAGCTCCGCCTTGACCGAAATCAATGCCCCCGTTCAGCCCGGTCGCCAGACTGGTTCGCGAAGTATCGCAACCATTCGCGGGGAACATGACCACTCTCTCGGCTAAACGGGACGGAACGCCGCTGGACGCGGCTTTGCTCTATGTCCTGCTCGGCGTCGGCGCGCTGGGGGCGTTGCTCGCGACAGCCTTCAGCGACGATCGGCTGTTCAGATTCCACGGATGGTTCTTCATCGCCGCCTTCGTGATGGGGCTGGCGGCCATGACGATTGGGCTGTCCTGGGGGCGGCTGCGTTCGCCGCAGGACGAATACGCCGACGGCGTCGTCCGGGCCGGCGTGATCGCCACCATGTTCTGGGCGGTCGTGGGTCTGCTGGCCGGGGTGGTGATCGCCGCCCAGCTGTCCTGGCCCGCGGTGTTCTATTTTCCTGAGCATGGCTGGCTGAACTTCGGCCGCCTGCGGCCGCTGCACACCTCCGGGGTGGTCTTCGCCTTTGGCGGCAACGCCCTGATCGCGACGTCCTTCTACGTCGTCCAGCGGACCTGCCGCGCCCGGTTGGCCGGCGGCGTCTGGCCCTGGTTCGTGTTCTGGGGCTACCAGTTCTTCATCGTCCTGGCGGCGACCGGCTACCTGGCCGGCATCACCCAGTCGCGCGAGTACGCCGAGCCCGAATGGTACGTGGACCTGTGGCTGACCGTCGTCTGGGTCGCCTATCTGTTCGTCTTCCTGGGCACGCTCTGGAAGCGCAAGGAGCCGCATATCTATGTGGCGAACTGGTTCTATCTAGCCTTCATCGTCACCATCGCGCTGTTGCATATCGTCAATAACCTGGCGGTTCCGGTCAGCGGCCTGAACAGCCGCAGCGTCTCGCTCTTCGCGGGGGTCCAGGACGCCCTGATCCAGTGGTGGTACGGCCACAACGCCGTGGGCTTCCTGCTGACCGCCGGCTTCCTGGCGATGATGTACTACTTCGTGCCCAAGCGCGCGGAGCGGCCGGTCTATTCGTACCGCCTGTCCATCGTCCACTTCTGGTCGCTGATCTTCATCTACATCTGGGCGGGCCCGCACCATCTGCACTACACGGCCTTGCCGCAGTGGGCGCAGACCCTGGGCATGACCTTCTCGATCATGCTGTGGATGCCGTCCTGGGGCGGGATGATCAACGGCCTGATGACGCTGTCGGGGGCCTGGGACAAGCTGCGCACCGATCCGGTGATCCGGATGATGGCGGTGTCCATCGCCTTCTACGGCATGTCGACCTTCGAAGGTCCGCTGATGTCGATCCGCGAGGTCAACTCGCTCAGCCACTACACCGACTGGACCATCGGCCACGTGCACTCCGGCGCGCTGGGCTGGGTCGGCTTCATCTCCTTCGGGGCGATGTACTGCCTGGTTCCGTGGCTGTGGAAGAAGGAGAAGCTCTACTCCAACCGCCTGGCCGAGTGGCACTTCTGGATCGCGACGCTGGGGATCCTTCTCTACATCTGCGCGATGTGGGTCTCCGGCATCATGGAAGGCCTGATGTGGCGCGAATACACGCCCCAAGGCTTCCTCGCGAACTCCTTCGTCGAGACCGTCGCGGCCAAGCATATCGAGAACGTCATCCGCACCATCGGGGGTCTCATGTACCTCTCCGGCGCGGTGATCATGTCCTACAACCTGTGGCGCACCGTCCGCATGCCCAGCTCCGCGCCTAGCGCGCAGAGCCTGGCGGCGCCCGCGCCCGCGCTCATCGCGGCCGAGTAGGGGCCTTAAGCAGATCATGTGGAAGCATCACACCAAGCTTGAACGGCATTCGCTGCCGCTCGTCATCGCCATCCTGATCGTCGTTTCGATCGGCGGCATCGTGGAAATCGCGCCGCTCTTCTATCTGGAGAGCACGATCGAGAAGGTCGAGGGCGTGCGGCCCTACACCCCGCTGGAGCTCGAAGGCCGGGACATCTACATCCGCGAGGGTTGCTACACCTGCCACTCGCAGATGATCCGTCCGCTGCGCGACGAGGTCGAACGCTACGGCCACTACAGCCTCGCGGCCGAGAGCATGTACGACCACCCGTTCCAGTGGGGCTCGAAGAGGACCGGGCCGGACCTGGCGCGCGTCGGGGGCAAGTATTCCGACGGCTGGCACACCGACCACCTGATCGACCCGCGCTCGGTGGTGCCGGAGTCGGTCATGCCGCCCTACGCCTTCCTGGCCAAGAAGACGCTCGACTACCGGGCGATCGAAGACAAGATCCGCGCCATGACCCGGGTGGGCGTTCCCTACACCCAGGACATGATCGACAACGCCAAGGAAGACCTGGAGACCCAGGCCGATCCCTTCGCCGCGCCGACCAAGTTCCAGAACCGCTATGGCGGCAAGGTCCTGCAACGCGACTTCGACGGCGATCCCGAACGCCTGACCGAGATGGACGCCCTGGTCGCCTATCTCCAGATGCTCGGCACCCTGGTCGATTTCTCGACCTACCAGGCGCAGGCGCCGGAGAACCGGCGATGAGCGGCCTGACCTATGAAACCGTGGCGCGGTTCGCCCAGCAGGGCGGGCTGATCTATTTCAGCGCGATCTTCGCCTGCGGTGTCGCCTACGCGCTCTGGCCCCGTAACGGCGCGGCGTTCAAACGCCTCGCCAGCCTTCCCCTGCAAGACAATGAGGCCCCCGATGTCGAAGCGTGAGACCGACGAGGTCACGGGCGTCGAGACCACGGGCCATGAGTGGGACGGCATTCGCGAGCTGGATAACCCGCTGCCGCGCTGGTGGCTGTACGCCTTCTACGCCGGGATCGTGGTGGCCATGATCTATTGGGTGCTGATGCCGGCCTGGCCGGGCGTCAGCGGCTACACCAAGGGCGTTCTCGGCCAATCGGACCGCGCCGATGTGGTGCGCGAACTGCAGGGCCTGAAGGAGCTGCGCGGCGCCCAGGCCGCCAAGCTGCAGCAGGCTTCGCTGGAGGAGATCGAGGCCGACCCCGAACTCCAGGGTTACGCCCAGGCGATCGGCCAGTCGGTGTTCGGCGACAACTGCGCGACCTGTCACGGCACCGGCGGCGTCGGGACCAAGGGCTACGCCAACCTGCGCGACGACGTGTGGCTGTGGGGTGGATCGCTGAGCGACATTCACCGCACCATCGAGGTGGGCATCCGCTCGGACCATCCCGACACCCGCTTCTCGCAGATGCCGGCCTTCGGCCGCGACCAGATGCTGACCTCGGCGCAGATCTCGGACCTGACCGAGTATG
>JBEBYB010000146.1:0-6996 GCA_040391295.1 Phenylobacterium sp.
TCATGTTGATGACGAAACCGTTCGGTCGCCGCACCTTGTAGGTGGTGACGCCGTCAAGCTGCAGGCGTTGACCATCAACGGTCACGACCTCCAGTGACGTGTTGGCGGTGAGCCCGAACGTCTTCAGGGTGTCGAGATAGGCGCCCATGCGCCTGAGCGCCTTCAGGGCGTCCTCTTCGACTTCCGTCGCGTGGGGCGGCAACGGGCTCTGCACCGCGGGAGAGGGTTTCTGCTGTGCGAGAACTGCGTCGACCTGGAAGACCAGAAGCCCGACGGAACTCACAACGGCGACAAGCGTCCGCGTGTTCTTCACGTTCCGAACTCCGTGCGCTACGGCGATTTTGCCAAATACCGAAGAGTATTGGGAAAAACATAAGCCACCCCCTCTTCGCTGACTATTGGTGGAAACCCTTAGCTGGGAGGCTCAATAGCAATCCGCAAATCGAAACGATGCCCAAAGGGCATACGGCGATCAATCGTTCACACGACCAGGCGCGAGCCCCAGGAAGCGTCGGCCAGCAGAAGCGGCGCGTCAAAAGACCAGCGAGAAGTCGGTGAGGAAGGTGAAGCCATCGCCGCCGACCGGCACCGGATAAGCGCTGTAGCCGACCGGCGAGCGATTGACGTAGAGGCCCATCGCGTTGACCCGGAATTCTTTGCGAACGAACGGGAACCAGTTGACGCCAACGGCCACGTCATAGGGATCGCCGTATTCGCCAAAGATCTTGGACCCCGACACATAGAGCTGCAGTTGCTTGGGGATCAGCATGGCCGAGGCCTGCAGCTGGAAGCCGCTGTCGAAGAGGCTGCCGACGGGAATTTCTCCAATGACGCTGAAATCATTCAGCCAGCGGGCGTAGTACTCGAACTCAAGCGAGTAGCCGCGGTATTTGACGCCCGCGTTTAGGTCGAGCATCTGATAGCGCGCTTCGGTGATCCGCCCAGGGGTGTTGAATGCGTCGTTCCTGAACAGCAGCGTGCCGTCGGACAGGCGGAGCTGCGTGTTCTCGATGCTCTCAGTGCCAGGCTGAGACTGCGGGGTTTCGGTGCTGCTGGTGTAGTGAACGCCAAACAGAGTGGCGACTTCCTGATGCTCTTCGAAATCGCCGAAACCGGCCAGAGGTCCGAACTCGCCCGTCGTCGGCATCCAGGCGAGGGCGCCTGAGACTGTATTCAGCTTGGCGTCGAGCTGGCCGGCGTTGACGCCCAGCGCGCTGAGATTATTGGCGACCATCACCCGATACTCAAGCCCGTGAGCAATCTTGCCTTGAGCCCAGATGCCTTGCGTGTACGAACCGCGGAAGAATTCGTCGGCTATAGGCCGGTTGTCGTTGCGCAGCCAGTACGGGAAGGTCCGGTTGGTGGACCGGGTCGAGGGCACAGATTGCACCCCAGCGAACACCTGAAGGGCGCTGTTGAAGTGATAGGAGAGATTGCCCGCCCCAACGACCTGGGCGCTCTGACCCTGGTTTGAGTTCGAGGTCCAGAAGTAGGCATTGTAATTGAATTTGGGGTCGAACAGCCAACCCTTGAGGGTGATCTGGACCTTAGAGAGTTGGATATCCTGTCGGGTTTGGACCGGGATCGTCCGTCCAAAGTGGTCGGTATAGGTATCCTCAAGGTTGGTCTGGTTCAGGTAGCGGGCATAACTAACCAGGGCGAAGGACGCTTCACCGAGATCGCTCCTGACCAGCACGAAGCCCTTACCGGGCTCATAGCTTCCCCAGGTCGAGTTAGAGTCGGCCTGCTTGGCCGGGGCTGGCCTGACATCTGCGCCAGAGGCGGTTTCGATCGGGGCCGTCGCTGGCGCCGTGGCCGCCATAGGGGTCACGGGGGCCACCGCCGTGGCGGCGACGACGCCATGCAGCTCGATCTCGAGGGCCCGGATGCGGGCGTCCATATCGCCCATCTGACGCACCATGTCCTGCCGGGAAGTCTTGATTTCTTTCAGCTGCTGTTCGACGCGCTGGCGCTGGGCTGCGTCGATTGCGAACCCGGTCTGGGCCTGCGCCACCCCCGACCAAAGCGCGCCGACAGCAACGGCGGCGCATAGCCAGATTTGACGCCCCACTGACGCACGCCGGTCGCAACGCACGCCAATCATATGACTAGGCTGACCGTTCATCCCCGGAAACACTCCCGCCGCCCTTGGTGAAGGTTGCGAGATAGTGGCTTGTCAAAAATGCCGGTGTCGATTGGGTTTGAGCGAACCCGAGTAGTCTCTGAGATCAATATAGGTATTTCACCCGAGACGGCACGCCATTGCCTACATCCAGATCAGAAAATACGTGACAATCACCAGACACCGCTGGCGAAATCGTGGGTAAAAATCTGCGGCCATTTCAGTAGTTTTACCTATTGGTAGCTTCACCAATCGGCCACAGCCTCCGCGAGGCTTGGCGCCATTGAGCGCCAGCCACAAGGAGGGACGTGCATGAGTCGTCGTACCTGGCCCCTACGCCATATTCGCCCGTACCGCACGACAGCGGCCGCTCTCGCCAGCGCAGTATCCGTCGCGGCGCTTCTGTCCGGAGGACAAGCTCTGGCGCAAGCGGCCCCAACGCTTTCCGCTGCGGAAGCCGCGCAGCTACAAGCCGAATTGAAGGCGATGCGAGCCGACGCCGAGCGCGCGCGCGCCGAAGCCGTTGAGCGCGAACGAAAAGTCGCCGCCCTGCAGAACCGGCTCAACGCCGCAACCGGCGCCCCACCTGTGGCTGACGTGCCTGCGACATCCCTCGCCGGGTCGCCATCCTCGGCTGGCGAAGGTGGATCGTTCGAGATCTACGGGTTCGCGCAGGTCGACTACATACAGGATTTCAAGCGGGTCGATCCGGCCTGGGACTCCACGCTGCGCCCCTCCAAGATCCCGACCACCGCCGGCATCTTTGGCGACGACGGCCAAGGCGTCATCAGCGTCCGGCAATCTCGATTTGGCGTTCGCGCCAAGCAGCCGGTCGGTGGCCGCGACCTCTTTGTTCGTTTCGAGTTCGACCTGTTTGGCGTCGGCGGCGACGCCGGCCAGACCACGTTCCGCCTGCGCCACGCCTATGGCGAGTGGGGCCCGATCCTCGCAGGCCAGACCAACAGCCTGTTCATGGATGGCGACACCTTCCCCAACACGATCGACTATTGGGGCCCGAACGGGATGGTGTTCCTGCGCAATCCGCAGATCCGCTACACTTACAAGACAGGCGCGAACCAGTTCGCAATCGCGATCGAGCAGCCTAGCAACGACATCGATCCGGGCAACGTCCGCCTGCTCGACTCCGACATCGCAGCGAGCCTGCAAGGCGACGAGGAGTTGCCCGATCTGACCGCGCAGTGGCGCTATACCGGCGACTGGGGCCATGTCCAGGCCGCCGGCATTCTTCGCCGTGTCGGATTTGAAACCGCCGGAACGCCGAACAATGAGCCGTCGGATAGCAAGGTCGGCTGGGGGATCAATCTGACCTCCAACATCAAGGTGTCCAAAAAAGACGTCATCCACCTGGGCGCCGTCTACGGCGAGGGCATCGCCAGCTATATGAACGATGGCGGCACCGATCTGGCCCCAAAGGCCGATCCGGCCGTCACGCCCCCGATCGTCGGCGTACCGCCGCCCGGCCTGCGCGGCGACGTCGTGCCGCTGCTCGGCCTGATGGCCTACTACGACCACTACTGGAATGACCAGTTCAGCTCCTCGATCGGCTATAGCCGCGTCCAGGTCGACAACACCAATTTCCAAGAACCGACCGCCTTCAAGACCGCCCAGTACGCCTCGGTCAACCTCCTCTACACGCCGTCCGACAAGATCCTGATGGGCGGTGAGTTCCTGTGGGGTAACCGCGAAGACAAGGACGGGGCGGAGGGTGATGATTACCGCGTGCAGTTCTCGTTCAAATACAACTTCTCAAGCAACGACTTCCGCTAAGCGGCGATCGAAAGGTGACGCCTATGCCTGAAATTCGGAGTTCCCGCCGAGACTTGGCCAAGGGTTTAGCATTCCTCGGCCTCGCGGCCTCAGCTCCCGCGGCGATGGCGCAAGGCGCCGCCGCGTCGAGCGCGGTCGACGCCGCCGTCCGCGCGGCGCACGCCAAATATAGGGGCCTCAACGAAGGCAAAAACGCCGACTATATCCCCGCGCTCGCAAAGGTCCCCTCGACCCATTTCGGTATCGCCCTCACCACGCCCCAGGGGCACACCGCGTCTGTCGGCGACATCGAACCGAAATTCTCGATCCAATCGATCTCCAAGGTCTTCACCATGGCCTTGGTGATGCAGCAGTCCGGCGACAAACTGATCGAGGACTCGGTCGGCGTCGACGCCACCGGCCAAGTGTTCAACTCCATCACCGCCGTGGAGCAGTTCAAGGGCAAGGAGATGAATCCCTTCGTCAATCCAGGCGCCATTGCGACGGTTGGCAACGTCACCGGCGCGAGCGCCGACGAGGTCTGGAGCAGGATTCTGGGCATCCACAGCGACTTCGCAGGACGCCAGCTCGACATCGACCAGGAGGTCTACAAGTCGGAGTCCGACACCAATCAGCGCAACCGCGCGATCAGCATGCTGATGTCGGCCTATGAACGCTTCAAGGGCGACCCAGCCCAGGCCGTGGACCTCTACACCCGGGCGTGCTCGATCGCCGTGAACGCCAAGGATCTTGGCATTATGGCCGCAACCCTGGCCAACGGCGGCAAGAATCCGATCACCCGCAAGCAGGTGATCGAAAGCCGTCACGTCGCCGGGATCTTGGCGGTGATGGCGACAGCGGGCATGTACGACGACAGCGGCAAGTGGCTGTTCCATACCGGCCTGCCGGCCAAGAGCGGCGTCGGCGGCGGCCTCATCGCGGTCTCGCCCGGCAAGTTCGGGATCGGCACCTTCTCCCCGCCCCTGGACGCCGCCGGCAACAGCGTGCGCGGTCAACGCGCGATCACCGACATCTCCAACGCGCTGGACGGAAATCCATATTCCGTCCGCCCGGTCTAGGCACATCGATGACGCGGCGAGGGAAAACGATCGTGGCCTACCTAGCCCCCACCCTCGCCGCCGCTCTCAACCTGATGGCCGGGTCGGCCGCACAGGCCCAGTCCTGTGCCTCGAAGGGCGACTTCAACGACTCCCACCTGCACATGACGAACTATGTCCAGGAGGGCGTCACGCCGGCCAAGCTGCTGGAGATCATGGGAGACCGGGTTCCCCGGGCGACGCTGTTCGGCATCCCGCTGCAACAGGAGTGGTCCCACACCCTGACCGGCGATTTCGCTCCGACCTACTATCTGGAGAGCGACGCCCCGCTCTACTACTACTCGTTCACCGACGCGGTGATCGCCGAGGCCTACCTGGCGCTGCCGCCGGCCAAGCGGGCGCGGTTCGATCCGATGATCACCGGCTTCAATCCCGCCGATATGTACGCCGCCGATCATGTGCGGCGAGTGCTCACCACCTATCCCGGGGTCTTTGAAGGCATCGGCGAGTTCTCGATCCACAAGGAATTCGTATCCTCGAAGACCGCAGGCGGACCGGCCAGCCTGATGGATCCGGCGCTGGACCGGCTGCTGGAGTTCGCCGGCGAAGTCGGCCTAGTGGTGATCCTGCACAACGACATCGTCATGCCCTTCACCAAGAAGGACAAAGAGCGCGGCTATTTCGAACAGGCCAAAGCCGTCCTGGCGCGCCACCCCAATACGACGATCATCTGGGCGCATACGGGGCTCGGGCGCATCGTCCAACCGCCCAGCCAGCACCTCCAGTTCCTGGAGGAAATCCTCTCCGATCCGAAGCTCAAGCACGTGAACTTCGATATCTCTTGGGACGAAGTCGCCAAATACATCCTGCGCAACGACGAGACCGTTGCAGCGACCGCCGACCTTCTCAATCGACACCCCACTCGCTTTCTACTCGGGACGGACTGGGTGGGCCCCACCGATCCCGCGAAGTATTATTCACTATACGATAGCTACAATCCCCTCTGGGCGGAGCTGACCCCGGAAGCCAGCGCCAATGTGCGGCTCTGCAACTATGAGCGTTTGTTCGATCAGGCGCGCACCAGGGTCCGGGCCTGGGAAAAGACTAATGTCGTCGCCAAGAGATAGCCTAGCGCCGCCTGCATCGCTGCCGCCGTCATCTTCCACCTCTGATCAATGAGGCCTGAACCTAGGTAATCGACCTGATAGCTCAGCTACGCTTCGGCTGGGACCGTGGTCGCAAGCTCGAAAGGTCCCGTACCATGAAGCTTCCGATCCTGTTGTTCATTGGCGGCTTCGCCGCGCTGCAAGCGTCCAGCGCCTGGTCGCAATCGCCCCGCTTCCTTAGTTGCGATATTCCCTCGCCGATAGGCACCGAGGAATCGGCGAGCGCCCACATCGGGCCACGGATCTTCCGGATAGCGCCGGGGAGCTTCAGCGAGTGGAACTCGCGCTACCACGAGTTCGGGCCGAGCCTCTGCGGGGCCTTTACCTGCATCGCGGACGCCAAGCGCGTCGAGGGGACGATCTCGTCAGCGAGCATGACCTACAACATCGGCGTGGATCGGACGACCGGCGGCGGTTACTGGCGCGCGAAAGGCGCCTCCAACCTGCCGCGGACAGAGGGAAGCTGCAGCCTCGTTGCCGATCCCAGCCCGCCGCATCCCAAATAGCATCAGCTAAAAAGCGCTGAGTCTTAGTCGCCAGGCAGCGGTCCCTGGCGCTCGCCCAACGCCACCACCAACGTCACATCTGATTGGAGGCGATGCCACTTCGCCCTCCAGAGCGCAGCGCTTTCTTCGCTCAGGGTCTGTCTTAAGTTGTCGACACCCCTTCTAGGGCCAGCGTTAAGTTGGAATCCCTAAGTTGCCGATTTTCGCCTTTTCCATCAAATCAACGAGTTAGGCCGTCGGCCTTAGATGCCCCGACACCGACCTGCGCCCAGGCCAGCGACGTTGGCTGTCTGACGTTCAATGTTCAACCAAGCCACCTGACTGGAGTTCGCCATGACCTACTATTTCGCCAAGACCTTGGTTGGGTCCTTCGATGA
>JBEBYB010000147.1:0-6848 GCA_040391295.1 Phenylobacterium sp.
CAAGCTGCAGCTCGACGCGCCCACATCAAGACTAGGCCGCAACTGTAATGCTAGGATGACGAAGTCGGGATATCTCAGTCCACCAGATCCGCAGGAACCTCAATCTCCATGTCCAGCAGTTGCTGGGCCTTGCCCTTGGCCAGCGGATCCAGCCGCAGACTTGAGAACTGCCCGCCGCCCAAGGCCTGGATGCAGTGCAGGTTGATCGCCTGGAGGCCCGGCAATTCGTAGCAGAGCACCTTGGGCGCCTTCGCCCCCTCGAACTCGTGCGCGAAGAAGGCCTGCACCGCCTTCGCGCCCAGGCCGCGCCGGATCCATGGCAGGTATTCGGGCTTACGCGCGATGACCCCGATGTTGAAGGCGTCGCCCTTGTCGCCCGACCGCGCCCAGGCCAGATCGATCAGCGGCCGGCGCACGAGTTCACCATCGGCCTTGGGCGGTTCGGGAACCGCTGGTCGCACGACCTCGGCAGGATCAAAGGCCCGCGGCGGCGGCTCGACCCGAACCTTACGCGTCTCGTCGCCAAGGCTCACGAGCGCCGGAACCTCAGTGCGCGGCAGCAGCACCGAATAGACCCGCGCGACCGGCGTGATGGTCGGCGCGCCGCCGAACCAGCCGGTCGACCCGACGCTCATCGACGTGGTAGGCGAAGCGAACTCGCGGGCCAGCAGGCCCAGCGCTTCGGCGCTCTCGTGCTCAGCCCCGATACGGGCGACCACCTCACGCACGGCCTGCGCCTCCGGCCGAGCCTGGGCGCCATAGGAGGCTTCGGCCCCCAGCAGCTCGATCCTGTGGTCCCGAATGGGCGGCAGGTTACGGCCCCGCAGCATTTCGGAGAGCCGCTCCAGCAAGGCCTGCGCCTGGCGCTCGCCCTTGCGGGCCGCATCGCGCCCGACGACCGGCATCGCGCCGATGAAGCGGTAGCCGTCCTCGAAGGTGATGCAGACCTTGTAGGCCCCGCTCGGCGGGTACCCCTTCGCGCCAGTGACCCGCACCCGGTTCTCGCCCACGGTCTCGACTTTCACTTCCGTGAAGTCGCACACCACGTCCGGCAAGGCGTAGCCCTGCGGGTCGCCGACCTCGTAGAGGATCTGCTCGGCGACGGCGGCGGGCGACACAAGCCCGCCGGTGCCTGGCGGCTTGCAGACCACGAAGCTGCCGTCGGCGTGGCATTCGATGACCGGATAGCCGATGTGAGCCCAGTCGGGCACCTCCTCCCAGTCGGTGAACAGGCCGCCGGTCGCCTGGGCCCCGCACTCGATCACATGGCCGGCCAGAGAGCCGGCCGAGAGCAGATCGTGGTCAGCCTCCGTCCAGCCGAACTCATGCATCAGCGGTCCCAGCGCCAAGGCGCTGTCGACCACCCGGCCGGTGATCACCATGTCCGCCCCCGCCGCCAAGGCCTCGGCGATCGGTCCGCCGCCGAAATAGGCGTTGGCGGTGAAAACCCGCTTGGGATCCGGGAACCCGGCGTCGGTGAACATCTCGGTCAGGCCGCGGCCGGCCAGGTCACCGAGCCTGTCCATCAGGTCGTCGCCCTCGACCACGGCGATCTTGAAGCTGATACCGGCGGCGGCGGCCAGTTCCTCCATCCGCGCCCGGCAGGCCCGCGGATTGAGCCCGCCGGCGTTGGTGACGATCTTCACCCCCTGAGCCTTCAACTCATGCAGGTTGTCCTTCCAGACCCACTCGGTGAAATCGCGGGCATAGCCCTGGTCGGGCCGTGCGGCCTTGAGCTGGCCCAGCGACGACATCGTCGCCTCGGCCAGATAGTCGAGGATCATGTAGTCGAGGCGGCCGCCCTTCAGCAGCTGCGGCGCCGCCACCGAGGAGTCGCCGAGAAAACCGCCGGCGCCGCCAATCCTGACAATCTTGACCATGACTACCTCGCTGAACCACCAGGGCGTCAGGTTAGGGCGCCTGCCGTAACGGCCACCTAGGCCGCCCTGACATCAAACCGACATCCAGCCTTCATGCCCACGTGATCAACGCCGCCGATGAACGCGCCCGAGAGGCCGCCGCCCCCCGTGGCGGCCAGGCAGCGCGTCGGTGGAGTTTGTGGTGATGGGCGAAATGACTTGGTCGCGGGCTCGACGTCGGTCGACCGCCCTGCTGCTCAGCGCCGCGATTTGCGCCTTGGCTCTCCCGGCCAGCGCCGCCGAACGCGCCAGGAACGTCATCCTGTTCATCGGCGACGGCATGGGCGTGGCGACCCTGACCGCGGCGCGGATCTACGAGGCCCAGCAGCGCGGAGCGGACGGCGCCTCCAGTCGCCTGTCGTTCGAGGCCTTCCCCAATCTTGGCCTGGTGCGGACCTATTCCGCCGACAGCTTGGTGACCGACTCCGCCGCCGGCGCCTCGGCGATCCTGACCGGCCGTCGAACCCTGAACGGCGCGCTCGGCGTCAACGATCAGGTCCGGCGCGGCGACTGCGCCTCGGTCGCCGGCTCCACCGTCCCGACCCTGGCCGAACTGGCTCGCAGAAAGGGACTGGCGACCGGCGTCGTCTCCACCGCCGCGCTCACCGACGCCACCCCGGCCTCGCTCTATGCCCATACCCCTTCGCGCCAGTGGCAGTCAGACGCCGACCTGCCGCCCGAAGCGCTCGCCGCCGGCTGCAGGGACATCGCCCGGCAGATGCTGGACGGCCCCAAGGCCCTGCAACTCGACGTCATGCTCGGCGGCGGCGCAGGCGCCTTCCTCCCGACCGAAGCCGACGGCAAACGGCTCGACGGCCGCGACCTGACCGCCGAGTGGCGCGCTGGCGGCGACGCCTATGTGAAGACCGCATCGGACCTGGCCGCCGTTCCCAAGGGGACCAAGCGGCTGCTCGGCCTGTTCGCCCCCGGCAACATGATGCGCGAGACCGCCCGCACGGCGACCCAGACCGACGCCCCGCGCCTGACCGAGATGACCGTAAAGGCCATCGAGATCCTGTCGCAAAGCAAGCAGGGATACTTTCTGATGGTCGAAGGCGCGCTGATCGACAAGGCCCACCACATGAGCCTCGCCCACGAGGCGCTGAACGAAACGGTCGAGCTCGCCAAGGCGGTGGCCGCCGCCCAGGCGATGACCGACGCCAGGGACACCCTGATCATCGTCACCGCCGATCACAGCCATGGCCTGACTATCAATGGCGGGGCGCGCGACACCTCGATCCTCGGCCTGCTGCCCGGAAGCGAGGACGACCCGGCCCTGGCCCTCGACGGTAAGGCCGTCCCGATCCTGATGTACGCCAGCGGTCCCGGCGCGCCGCCGGCGGGCGAGCTACGCCCCGACCTGAGCGGCGTCGACACCGCCGATCCGGATATGCGCAACTTCGCCGCCGTCCCACTCTACAGCGCCGCCCACACCGGCGAGGACATCGCCACCTACGCCACGGGACCAGGGTCGCAAGGCGTCCGCGGCCTGATGGACCATCCGGCGGTGTTCGAGGTGATGCGCAAGGCGTTGGCCCTGCCCTAGGCGCCGCCCATACCCCGACCTAGAATAGGTTCAACAAGAACGAATCCATTTCGGGGGATATCCATGACGCTGACACGCCAAGGCCTGCTGGCTGGCCTCTTCGCAACCGCCGCGCTCATTGCGCTGCCGGTCCAGGCCCAGATGAAGCTCGCCGCCCCCGCCTCGGTCGGCATGTCCGCCGAGGGTCTGAAGGGTATCGACCAGGCCATGCACGGCCTCGTGGACCAGGGGCGCCTGGCCGGCGTCACCACCCTGGTCGCCCGCCACGGCCAAGTCGTTCACTTCGACGCCTATGGCGTCCAGGACGTGAACACCAAGGTGGCGATGCAGCGCGACACCATCTTCCGCATCGCCTCGATGACCAAGCCGGTCACCGGCGTGGCGATGATGATCCTCCTCGAAGAGGGCAAGTGGAAGCTGGACGATCCGGTCGCCAAGCACATCCCCGAGTTCGCCGACCTGAAGGTCAAGGGTCCCGATGGGACTCTGGTCGCCCAGGCCCATCCGATGACCATGCGCGAACTGATGAGCCACACCGCCGGCTTTGACGTCTCGTCCGGCTACGCCCCCGGCGTAACCGACCGCAATCAGCCGCTGCAGGCGATGATCGACAAGCTGGCCAAGCTGCCGCTCGCCACCCAACCGGGGACCGACTGGCGATATGGCCCGAGCGTCAACATCCAGGGCTACCTGGTCGAGAAGCTCTCTGGCCAGCCGCTCGACGTCTTCTTCCAAACCCGGATCTTCGACCCGCTGAAGATGCCCGACACCGGGTTCGCCGTCGCGCCCGCCAAGCTGCCCCGCGTCAGCGCCATCCACACCTACGACGCGGAAAAGAAGCTGATCGCGCCGCCCAATCCCATCGACGCCTCGGTGAAGCCGGCGCTGCTGTCGGGCTCCGGCGGCCTGCTCTCCACCACGCAGGACTACTGGCGCTTCTCCCAGATGCTGCTGAACGGCGGCGAGCTGGACGGCGCGCGGATCCTGAAGCCTGAAACCGTCAAGCTGATGCGCCAGAACGTCCTGAAGGACGGCGTGCTGGTCGATCTCTACGGCCCCAGCATGGACGGCGTCGGCTTCGGGATGGACTTCGCGGTGATCCTCGACCCCGCCAAGGCCAAGACCCCGCAGGGCAAGGATAGCTACTACTGGGGCGGCGCCTTCGGGACCTGGTTCTGGATCGACCCCACCAACGACCTGGTCTTCGTCGGCATGATCCAGAACCTCAACGGTTCGATCCCCGGTCGCGATACGCCGGACGTCCGCTCGATCTCATATCCGCTGGTCTACAAGGCCCTGACCGATCCGACGAAGTAGGCCCAGATAGCAAGAAGGCGGCGCTGCGGTTTCCCGCTGCGTCGCCTTCTCATCCAGGCTCTGCAGCCTGAGGGTCTCAAGGTCTTCGACTCGTTCGGTTCGCGAGGTCGCCCTGGCTGGCCGTCTTCGTCGTCGTGACCCTTTCAAGATCGCCATCCGGGTCGCCCCAGGCGTCAGTCTCTCGGGGCCTTCTGCTGGCTGGGTGATCTGGTCTCCCAGGTCTCCTGCGCGGCGGTTCCTTTCGACAAGTGGAGGCTCGCGCCGATCAGATCGGCTGGCAAGCGGGCTGACGCTTCCTGGCCGATCGCCCGGTGGATAACCGGTGCAAAACTCGGTGGAAAACCGGCGTTAGACCAAGGCTCGCAAGCCGAAGAAGTTACCCACAGATTCGTGTGCTTAGATCTGCCGATACGAAAACGGCTCCCTCATCCGAGGGAGCCGTTTCAGCTTCGATTGCGACCTTCCCGTCAGGAAGGATTTTCGCTGTTTCTATTCCGCCGCGGCGGTCGCCTTGGGCGCGCGGCGAACTTCCACCACCCGCACCCGTGCGCCGTCCAGCACCAGGGCCAGTTCGCCACGCTTCAGCCGCAGGGCGTCCTCGCCGAACGCCTCGCGACGCCAGCCGGTGAGCGCGGGGCTCGTGGCGTTGTCGTCATTGGCGATCTGCTCGAGATCCGACATCGTGGCGATCAGCTTCGAAGCCACGCCCGCGTCTTCCGAGCGCGCCTTCAGCAGCACCTTCAGCAGTTCGACGACGGCGCCGGCGGCCGGCGAGGCCTGATGCTTGGCGCGCTCGACCACCGGGGCATAGGCCTCGGGATCCTTCAGCGCCTCGCGCACGGCGGCCAGCAGGTCAGGCCCGAACCGCGACCCCGAGAAGCCCTTGGGCACCGAACGCAGACGATCCAGGGCTTCAGCGTCGGTCGGCGCCTGGGTGGCGACCTCGTCGATCGCGTCGTCCTTCAGGATCCGGCCGCGCGGCTGATCACGCATCTGCGCGGTCCGCTCACGCCAGGCGGCGACGGCCTTGAAGACCGCAAGGTACTTGGCGGTGTGCCGGCGGGGCTTGAGCCGCTTCCAGGCGTTTTCCGGCGTCACGTCATAGAGCGCGGGATCAGCCAGGCTGCGCATCTCATCGACGACCCAGGCCAGCCGCCCCTCCGTCTCCAGCCGCGAACGCAGCATCGGATAGAGTTTGGCCAGGTGCGTCACATCGCCCAGGGCGTAGACGAGCTGAGCATCGGTCAGCGGTCGCCGAGCCCAGTCGGTGAACCGCGAGGACTTGTCGATCTCGATCTTCAGCATCTGACGAACCAGCGCGTCATACGCGATCTGCTCGCCGAACCCGGCCGCCATGCCCGCCACCTGGGTGTCGAACAACGGGACAGGCATCGCCTTCAGATTATTGAAGATTTCGACGTCCTGGCGGGCGGCATGGAACACCTTCTCGATGCTCGGATCCCGCAGGATTTCAAGGAACGGCTCAAGGTCCAGCCCGTCGGCGAGAGGGTCGATGACCGCCTCGGCGTTGGGGGCTGCTGCCTGGATCAGGCAGAGCTTGGGCCAGTAGGTGGTCTCGCGCATGAACTCGGTGTCTACGGCGACGAAGGCTTGGCCTTTGATCTTGTCGCAGAACGCCTGGAGTTCGGCGGTGGTTGTAATCGGCGTCATCAAGTAGCTATACGCTCGCGCAACCCCGAGTCTGCAAGCGCCGGATGCGCGCAGACGCTAATTTCTGCATCCCCTGAGCCCAAAAGGCGTCACATGACCGATCGACCCAATGGCCTCACCTACGCCCAGGCGGGCGTCGACATCGACGCCGGGAACGACCTGATCGAGCGTATCAAGCCCCTGGCCAAGGCGACGCGCCGCCCTGGAGCGGACGCCGCCCTGGGCGGTTTCGGCGCCCTGTTCGATCTAAAGGCGGCCGGCTACGCCGATCCGCTGCTGGTCTCCACGACCGACGGCGTCGGCACCAAGCTGAGGATCGCCATCGACACCGACCAGCACGACACGGTCGGCATCGACCTGGTGGCCATGTGCGTCAACGACCTGCTGGCCCAGGG
>JBEBYB010000148.1:0-6830 GCA_040391295.1 Phenylobacterium sp.
TTAGGTGGCGAGCCTTGTCACATAGCGCTCGGCCAGCACGCGGGTCGCGTCGATGCGGGCTTGTCTCGGCGCGATCAGTTCCAAATGCACATGATCGGTCATGCCGCCCGGATACTTGGCTTCCAGGCCATGGGCGGCGCCGATCACCTGGCCCAGCCGCAGGGTGTCTCCGACCTCCACGGACGGATCGACATAGAAGACCCGGGCGACGTAGCCGATCGCCGGATTGGTGATCTCGATGAACTTGAGCCGCGAATCGTCGGGGTAGGCGAAGCCGATCTTGGTGACGAAGCCGGAGACCGGCGCGACCACGTCCTGGCCGGCGTCGACCATGTAGTCGACCCCTTCGTGCGGCCTTGAGCCGCCGTCGCGCGAGGCGCCGAACGAACCATAGCCATAGGCGTCGTGCTGGCGCGGGGCCTTGCCGGTGGGATTGGCGAAGTCCGGCGCGCCGTCGCCGTCGACATCAGCGCCTTGCCAGGTCAGCACCTTGACCGTCGCCGGCGTCGAGGTGACCGCCATCGGAAGGGGCGTGGCAATGTGAGCGCTGGTGAAGTTCACGTCGAGCTTGGCCGCCGCCGCCGCGCCGGCATGCAGCAGAACCGCGACCCCTAGGGCCGCGCCCATGGTGGCGCAGGTCTGGGTTAGCCACGTCCGGAAGGAGGCGGCGTCAGGCAGCGTCACAGTTCGCATCATGCAGAGCTCGATCCTATTCCCGATACTTCGGCCGAGCGGACTGGCGCCGCTCTTGCCGTCGATTTGGCGTTGTCGCCCCCTTGGCCGTCGATATGGCGGGTATGGCGGCAAATTCGGATGTGACCGGTTGCCGCTGGTCGAAGTCACAGGTGTGTGAGGACGGCAGACGCAAGCGCAAGACGTGGTAGAAGTTTCTCGCGCCGAAGGTCAGCCAATTCGCGTTTGAGGCGTTGGCTCCGTGCGAATAGTGCGAAATTGTGGTCCGTAACATTTCATGTCGACCACAACTATTCTGAGGCCATGGAAGGAATTTCTGTAATCCTGGTTCAATTATTGAAAGATATTCGCTCTGATCTGGATGCGATATTTCGTGATCTGAAAGGGGCCTCCCGCTGGGTCGGCTGATCGTTGTCTCCAACCGTGTCCAGCCGCCGGGCGATGCGTCCAGCGGCGCCGTCGGGGGGCTGGCGATGGCGCTGGCCGCGGCTCTGCGCGAGCACAGCGGCGTATGGTTCGGCTGGAGCGGTCAGACCATCGAGGAGCATACCGGCCAGCTCTCAATGCAGCGGATCGGCGGGGTCACCGTTGCGACGATCGACCTCGAGGAGCAGGACCGCCAGGAGTATTACAACGGCTACGCCAACAAGACCCTGTGGCCTCTATTCCACTACCGGGTCGACCTCAGCGCCTATGAGCGCTCGTTCAGCGAAGGCTATGGCCGGGTCAACGCCAGGTTCGCCGACGCCCTGGCGCCGCTGATCCAGCCGGACGACCTGGTCTGGGTGCACGACTATCACCTGATGCCGTTGGCCCAGGAGCTGCGGCGGCGCGGCGTTAAGAACCGGATCGGCTTCTTCCTGCACATCCCGTGGCCGGCGCGTCGATTGCTGGCGACCCTGCCAAACCATCGTGAACTGGTCGAGGCGCTGTTCGATTTCGACCTGCTGGGGTTCCAGACCGAGGATTCGGCGAGCGCTTTCGAGGATTATGTCACCGGTGAACTGGAGGGAACGATCACCGCTGATCGCCGCGCGCACGCTTTTGGCCGGACCGCTCAGGTCGGGGCCTTCCCGATCGGGCTCGACGTCGAGACCTTCGAAGCCGCGGCCCAGGACGAGATCGCCCAGGCGGAATTCGAGCGCATGCAGGTCAGCCTGAGCGGCCGGGCCATGATCGTCGGCGTCGACCGGCTGGACTACTCCAAGGGTCTGGAGGAGCGTTTCCTGGCCTACGAACAGGCCTTGATCGACCATGAGGAGCTGCGTGAGCAGGTGTTCCTGCTGCAGATCGCCACCCCCAGCCGCGAAGAGGTCGGCGCCTATCAGGACATCCGCGCCCGGCTGGACGCGGTGACCGGCCGCATCAACGGCGCTTTCGCGACGGTGGACTGGGTGCCGATCCGCTATGTGAACCGGGCCTATCGCCGCGACGAACTGGCCGGGGTCTATCGGGCCGCGAAGATCGGGCTGGTCACGCCCTTGCGCGACGGCATGAATCTGGTCGCCAAGGAGTATGTGGCGGCGCAGGATCCGGAAGATCCGGGCGTCCTGATCCTGTCGGAGTTCGCCGGCGCCAGCGAGCAGATGCGCCAGGCCTTGATCGTCAATCCGTTCAACCGCGAGGAGGTCGCCGAGGCGATCGTCCAGGGCCTGAACATGCCGAAGGCCGAACGGATCAGGCGCTGGAGCCAGCTGATGGCGGATCTGAAGCGGACCGACGTCATGGCTTGGCGCGACGCCTATGTGGCGGCCCTCAAGGGGGACGTCGCCGCAGCCGGTCGGCTGGCCGGCTAGACCGGCCAGATCCCCTGGTGAAAGACCCCCGATAGTCGTCGGGGGTCGAACCTTACGCCCTCGTCGGTCCCAGGAGGAATTGTAGGACTCCGCCGGCCGATGATCTCATAGGTGATCGACGTTCAGTGCGCGGCGGGGCAGGATGGCTTCATGTCCGAGACCCTCGCCGCGCCGCACCCCCTGGATCACGCCGTTCGCCTGGAGAGCGTCGAACCTGGCCTCTATCGCGGGGCGACCACGCCCGATTACTGGAACATGGCCGGACCGTTCGGCGGCGCGACGGCCGCCGTCATGCTGAAGGCGGTGCTGGATCATCCCGAGCGCCGCGGGCGGCCGGTGGCCCAGACGGTCAATTTCTGCGGAGCGGTCGCCGAGGGCCCGTTCGATATCGAGGTGCGCCTCGTGCGCGACGGTCGCTCGACCCAGCACTGGCAGGTGGAGCTGACGCAGGGCGGCAAGATCGCCACCACCTCCAGCGCCGTCACCGGCGCGGAACGTGAAACCTGGACCCATGCGCCCGGCGCGCCGCCGCAGGTCCCGGCGGCCGAGCAGACACCGGTGCTGGACACCACAGGGCGCAACGGCTGGCGCGCGCGTTACGAGTTCCGCTACGTGTGCGGCGAGCCGGCGCCGGGCGGCGGCAGCCCCGAGGCGCCGGCCTCCGCGGTTTCGCAGACCTGGATCCGCGACGAGCCGCGCCGCCCGCTCGACTATGTCGCCTTGGCCGCGATCGCCGATTCGGTTGTGGTGAAGATTCTGCAGGTCCGGGGCGACGTGCCGCCGGTCGCCACGGTTTCGCTCTCGACCTATTTTCTCGCCGACGAAGCCGCGCTGGCCCGGCAGGGATCGCGGCCAGTGTTGGGCGTCAGCGACGCGCGGGTCTTCCGGCACGGCTTCAACGACCAGAGCGCCGAGCTATGGTCCGACGATGGGCAACTTCTGGCGGTCTCGAATCAGGTGGTCTGGTTCAAGGGCTAAAGCCAGGGCAGGGCCGCCTCGCCGCGGAAAATCGCTTCGGCCTCGGCGGTGTGCTTGGCGCCTTCGCGGGGATGGAGAACCAGGGCCGGCAGCAGTTGCAACGGCGCCTTGCCGGTCTTGAGAGCCCTCACCAGCACACGCTTTGCGGGTGCGTCGGCGTGAGGTTGAATCGGGCGGATCTGAAAGGAGCCTGCCTTGGGCGCCAGCAGCGCCAGGATGTCGGCCAATCGGTCGGCGCGATGGATGATGGTGATCGAACCGCCCTCTCGGACCGCCTTCAGCAAAAAAACCGTCCAGACCCCAAGTCCGCCCTCGGCCATCCAGGCGCCGCGCTTGGCCGCGGCGGGCGCGCGCAAGGCGCCAGGATCGTCGAAAAAGGGCGGGTTGCTCATCACCGCATCGACGGGGGCAAGGCCAAGGGTCCGAAAAGGCTGGCGCACGTCTGCCTCCAGGATTTCGATCCTTTCCTGCAGTTCGTTCAACTGGGCATTGTGCCGGGCGAAGGCGACGGCGGCCGGGTCGCGCTCAAGGCCGATGAAGCCAGCGTCAGGTCTGCGAACCGCCGCGGTCAGCAGGGCGCCGCCGGCGCCGCAGCCGGCTTCCAGCACTCGCATCCCGTCGCCGGCGTCGCAGGCGGCGGCCAGCAGAGCCGCGTCCATGCCGGCGCGATAGCCGTCCTGCCCTTGGCGCAGAACGATCCTTCCGCCCATCAGGCGGTCCTCTGTGACGGGGCCCGAAAGCAAGGGGTGTGACGTCAGTTCCATTTACGCCTAGAGACAGCCTAGCCCGCCTTGACCCTGGTCTTACCCGTGACCATTGTCGCCCGCAAACGACGGCCCTGTTCGGCGCCGTGTAACGCCTTGGAGTTTCGATAGCTTGGACGTCGTCAATGCTGCGATCGCCCGTGAGAAGCCTGTGTCCATCGACGGGCTCCTGGAACTCGCGCGGCCCGACATGGCCAAGGTCGATGCGCTCATCCGCGACCGGATGCAGAGCCCCGTGTCCGTCATCCCGGCCTTGGCCGAACATCTGATCGGCGGCTCGGCCAAGCGCCTGCGGCCGCTGCTGACCATCGCCGCGGCGCGCGTCGCCGGCGCGCAGGACGACGCCTGCCTGAAGCTGGCGGCCGCGGTGGAGTTTATCCACACCGCCACCTTGTTGCACGACGACGTGGTCGATTCCTCGCAGTTGCGCCGAGGCAAGGTCGCCGCCCACCTGATCTGGGGCGCGCCGGCCAGCGTGCTGGTGGGCGACTTCCTGTTCGCCCGCGCCTTCGAACTGATGGTCGAGGCCGGCTCCATGCAGGCGCTGGAGATCCTGGCCCGCGCCAGCCGCGTGATCGCCGAGGGCGAGGTGCTGCAACTCACCCGCGCCCACGACCTCAATCTCGGCCAGGACCTCTATCTGGAGATCATCAAGGCCAAGACCGCCGAACTGTTCGCCGCCGCGGCGGAAGCCGGCGCGGTTTCGGCCGGCGCCAGCCCCGAGCGTTGCAGGGCGTTGCGGACCTTCGGTCAGGACCTGGGCCTGGCGTTCCAGCTCGTCGATGACGCCCTTGACTACAGCGGCGCCAGTACGACCCTGGGCAAGAATCCTGGGGACGACTTCCGGGAAGGCAAGGCTACGCTGCCGTTGCTGCTGGCCATCGCCAAGACAGGCTCGGCCGAGAAGGCGTTCTGGGATCGTACCGTCGGCCGGCTCGAGCAGAGCGACGGTGATTTCGAGCGCACCCGCGACCTGATCGCCTCGACCGGCGCGGACGCTGCGACCCTGGACTTGGCGGCTGACTATGCCGCCAGCGCCAAGGCGCAACTCGCCGAATTCACGGGCGACAACAGCTGGCGCCCGGCGCTTGAGGACCTGGCGGACTTCGCAGTCGGCCGCCAAGCCTAGGCCGCCGTCCATCCCCCGTCGATCGACAGATTGGCGCCGGTCATCTGCTTGGCGGCGTCCGAGCATAGGAACACCGCCGCGGCGGCGACCTCTTCGACGGTGACGAACTGCTTGGTGGGCTGGGCGGCCAGCAGCACGTCGTTGATCACCTGATCGCGAGTCAGGTTGCGGGCTTTCATGGTGTCGGGGATCTGGCTCTCCACCAGCGGCGTCCAGACATAGCCGGGGCTGATGCAGTTGACGGTGATGCCGTCGGCCGCCACTTCCAGGGCGACGGCCTTGGTCAGGCCCGCAATGCCGTGTTTGGCCGCCACATAGGCCGATTTGAACGGCGAGCCGACCAATGAGTGCGCCGAGGCCGTGGAGATGATCCTGCCCCAGCCGCGCGCCTTCATGCCGGGAACTGCGGCGTGGATGGCGTGGAAGGCGGACGACAGGTTGATGGCGATGATCTGGTCCCACTTCTCGGTCGGGAACGCCTCGACCGGCGAGACAAACTGGATGCCCGCATTGTTCACCAGGATGTCGACCGATCCGAAGGTGGTTTCAGCCTCCCCGATCATGGCGGCGATCTGGTCTGGCTTGGTCATGTCGGCGCCGGAATAGATCGCCTTGACGCCGAACTCGGCTTCGATGCCGGCGCGTTCTTTCTCAATGTCCTCCGGCTTGCCGAAGCCGTTGATGAGGACGTTGGCGCCTTCCTTGGCCAGGGCGCGGGCGATGGCCAGGCCGATGCCGCTGGTCGATCCGGTGACGACGGCGGACTTGGACTTGAGACTCATTGGGCGACTCCTTTGGACACAGCGGGCAGCTTGGGGGGCAGGGCCGGCCCTGGTCCAGGCTTCGTAGAACTGCACGCCGCCGTCTTGAAAGGCGGGGCGCGCGCCGCGGCGCTAGCGGCGCAGTTCGTGCGACCAGGCATGTCCCGCAACCTGCTGGAAGCCTTGGGCCTTCCAGAAGGCGCTCGCCGTCCGATCGCCCGTATGCACGGTGAGCAGCGCGGCGTTGTCGAAGCCTTCCTGAACCAGCGCCGCGACGATGGTGCGGGCGACACCGGTTCTGCGGGCGTCGGGACGTACGAACAGGCGGCGCATGCGCAGCGCCGGTTCAACAGTCTCGGAAGGTTCGCGGGTGATCCCGCCAATGCCGACGAGATCACTCTCCTGGTAGGCGGTCAGCAGGGCCTCACCGTCGCCGGCGAAGCGCTGCGCGCCGCTGTTCCAGTCCTGGCTCAGCCTGTCGAGATGGCGATGGCCCTCCGCCGTCGCCGCCGAGCGCAGGCGCTCGAAGTCGCCTGGCAGGTCGTCGATGACGCGGACGAGTTGGATCATCAGCCCGGGCTGATCATCTTCTCCGGGCGCACCAGGCTATCGAACTCTTCGTTGGTGACGTAGCCGCCGCCGACCGCTTCATCGCGCAGGGTGGTGCCGTTCTTGTGGGCGGTCTTGGCGATCTTGGCGGCGTTGTCGT
>JBEBYB010000149.1:0-6804 GCA_040391295.1 Phenylobacterium sp.
CCGAGGCCGCTCTCCACCTGCGAGACGAAGGTGTAGTAGCGCAAGCCCACGCGTTCGGCCAGTTCAGCCTGGGTCAGGCCCGCGGCCTCGCGGCTGGCCTTCAACCAACGGCCGGCCTCCTGGCGCAGACTCTTGGTGACCGCCGCCCGCGCCGGATCAACCGCGCTTCTCGACATCTCTGTACTCCTTACGCTCGCGGCGGACGTGCGCCGCCAAGCCATCTTGCGACATGGGACGGCCGTATGTACAGTAATTACGAAACGTGTTTTTACACGACGTGTAATGACTCGTCATTATCATAGCATGGACCTGTGGCCGCAAGCTACGTCGTGAGGTCCGACTGGAGCGATCATGCGCCTTCGCCACGTCCTGCTTGCCGCCGCCTCTCCGCTTTGCCTGTTGGCGGGCGCGGCCCAGGCCGAGACCGTCATCTCGACAACCACCCCCACACCTGTCGCCACGGCGACGGCCGCCGGCGGCGCGCGCGACGACATCAAGGTGTCGAGCACCGGCGTGCTGCAACCGACGGCGGCGGGCGCGGCGATCACGTTGAACAGCGACAACAACGTGACGCACGAAGGCTCGATCAAGATCCAGGACGTCAATGACGTCAGCGGCATCCTGGTGCTGGGCGGCATGACCGGCGAGGTGAAGACCTCCGGCTCGATCACCATCGACGACAGCGCCGAACTGAAGGACGCCGACTCCGACGGCGACCTGGACGGCCCCTTCGCCACCGGCGCGCGCCGGTTCGGCGTCCGCGTGACCGGACCGGGCGTCTTCCATGGCGGCGTCGTCCAGGGCGGCGGCACGATCACGGTCGAGGGCGACGATTCGGCCGGCATCTCGGTGGAGACCGGGATCGATGGTTCCGTGCGGACCGCCGGCGCGATCGCGGTGAGCGGCGACCGCTCCTACGGCGTCCACACCGCCGGCACGGTCGGCGGCGACGTCGCCATCCTCTCCACCGTCTCGGCCGAGGGGCAGGGCTCGGTGGCGGTCGCGACCGACGACAACATCGGCGGCAAGCTGGTGCTGGGCAATGCGGTGGTCGCCACCGGCTTCCGCTACACGACCCGGCCGACCGACGCCGCGGTCGCCAAGCTCGACGCCGACGACCTGTTGATCGGCGGCCCGGCCGTTCGGGTGCGCGGCGACGTCCAGGGCGGCATCGTCGTCGATGCGCCGCCGGCGGACCTGGATTCCACGGACGCCGATGAAGACAAGGACGGCGTCGCGGACGCCAGCGAGACGACCGGCGCGGTCACCTCGTTCGGTTCGGCCCCGGGAATGCTGATCGGCTCGGATAGCCGCGACGTCCGCGTGGGCGTCGGCGGAACGGGCTCGGACGCCTACGGCCTCAACATCAAGGGCTCGGTGCAGGGGCTGGGCGTCTATGACGGTGTCGCGGCCACGGCGATCCAGCTCGGCGGCCTGGGCGGCAAGGTGGAGATCGACGGCGGCGTGCGGGTGTCCGGCGGCGTCACGGCGACGGCGGTCAAGGCCGGCGCGGTCGGCCTGCACCTGGGCGCCGGCGTGACCACGCCGAAGATCCTGGTCGAGAACGGCTCGATCAAGGCGACGTCCACGTCGGTGGACGCGGTCGACGTGCGCGCGCTCCAGATCGATAGCGGCGCCTCGGTCGATTATCTCGGCAACTCTGGAACCATCGCCGCGGGCGTCAGCGGGGCCAAGGGCTCGGCCACCGCGGTCCTCGACGCCTCGGGCTCGCTGCGGCTGATCGAGAACGTCAACGCCATCACCGCCGCCGTGGTCCCGACCGACACCTCCACGCTCACCGGCCAGGCCGTGGCCCTGGACCTGCGCGCCAACACCGCCGGCGTCACCGTGCGCCAGGGTCCCAACGCCGTCAGCACGCTCGTCCCCACCATCGCCGGCGACGTGCTGTTCGGTTCGGGGGCGGGCCGGCTGGAACTGATGGCCGGCGTGCTGAACGGCGCCGTGGCCTTTGGCTCGGGCGCCGACGTCCTGGTGATCGACGGCGGGGCGGCGATGACCGGCGCGCTCACCGATGCGGGCGGCGGCCTGACCGTCAATGTCGCCAAGGGGCGGCTGACCGCCACCAACACCGACACCATCAACCTGACCTCGTTGGATCTTGGCGCGACGGGGGAACTGGTGCTCACCGCCGATGCGGCGGCCGGCAAGGCGACGATGCTCGATGTGGCCGGCGCCGCGAACCTGGCCACCGGCTCCAAGGTCGGCCTGCGCTTCGCCTCCAAGCTCGACGCGCCGACCACCTTCACCCTGATCAAGGCCGGCACGCTGACCAGCGGCGTGATCGACCAGAGCCTGCTGGGCTCGACGCCGTGGCTCTACAAGGCCGAACTTCGGGTCGATGATGCGCAGAACTCGCTGCTGGCCGACGTGCGCCGCCGCACCGCGAGCGAAGCGGGGCTCAACAGCGCCGAAGCGGCCGCCTATGATGCGATCTACGCCAACTTCGACCGCGACGCGACGGTCAGCAACGCCCTGCTGTCCAAGACCGACGGAACCAGCTTCGCCAAGCTGTACGACCAGTTCCTGCCGGACTTCTCGGGCAGCCTGTTCCACACCCTGGCCGCCGCCTCCGACGCCACCGGGCGGGCGATCGACGAAGACAAGGGCGTCATGACCGACGAGGGCGTGCGCATCTGGGCCCAGGAGATCGCCTTCCTGGTCAAGCGCGACATCGACCGGTCGGCCAGCTACGAGGCCAACGGCTTTGGCCTGGCGGGCGGCGTCGAGGCCCCGAGCACCGACTTCGGGACGCTTGGCCTGATGACCAGCTTCGTGAACGTCAATGTCGACGACAGCTTCGCCTCGGCGGCGGAAACGCTGGGCGGCCAGGTGTTCTCGGCCGGGGTCTACTGGCGCGACAGCGTCGGCGGGCTGACGGCCAATCTCGGCCTCACCGGCGGCTACGCCTCGCTGAAGAGCACCCGCGTGATCTCCGACCCGGAGGCCGGCCTCAATCGCTCGGCGCGCTCCAACTGGAACGGCGGCACGTTCTCGGCCCACGGCGGCCTCAGCTACCTGCTGGGCGCCGGCCGGTTCTTCGCCAAGCCGCAGGTCTCGGCCGACTACTTCATGTTGAAGGAAGACGGCCGGACTGAAAACGGCGGCGGCGACGCGGTGAACCTTCGTATCGACAAGCGCTCAAGCGATCAGCTTAGCGCCTTCGCGGGTGTCACCTTCGGGGCCAGATTCGGCGAGGAGAGCGCCTTTGTCTGGATTCCCGAACTGACCGCCGGATGGCGTCAGGTAGCCGGCGACGGGGCAGGCGTCACGACCGCCAGCTTCGTCGCCGGAGGCCCTGCCTTCAGCCTCGACGCCCCCGACTTGTCGGGCGGCGGACCGGTGGTGCGCCTGGGCCTGCGCGGCCAAGGCAAATACTTCGACTTCGGCGTCGAAGGCGGTGGTGAGTTCCGCGACGACTATGAGGCCTATGACGGCCGCGTCGTCGTCCGGTTCCTGTTCTGACGGAGTAGCGTTTGATGACGATGTTGGCTGGAGGTCTGCTTGCGATCGCCGCGGTTTTGGTGAGCCTCGCACGCCGGACCTACGGTCGGCCGCCCCTCTGGCGTTCGCGCGCGGCCCTGGCCGGCGCGGTCGCCTGCCTGGGGCTGGCGGCCGCCCTCGTGGCTTTCGACCCGAGGGCGTTGGTTGAGACGCCGGTCCTGTTCGTGGCCGCGTTCTGCCTCTTCGAAGGGAGCCTGGCGCTCCTCAGCCTGATGGCCGCGGCCGGACGTCCGCAGCCCAAATGGCTCTCGTGACGGTTTAGGCGATCAAGTCCCCCACCGCCTGGGCCGTCTAATCGAAGAGGTCTCCTGGAGGCGGGGCCGGCGCCAGCGCCGGCTCCGCCTTTCGGCTGAGCAGGAAGAGGGCGGTTTCGGCCCGCCAGTTCTCGATCGGCCGCGACGGATCGACCATCCGCGCCGGCTTGCCTGGGATCAGGGCCGAGCAGGTCTCGATCCGCAGCTCCAGCAGATCGCACAGGTCGGTGAAGTCGCGCAGGGTGCAGAGGTGGATGTTCGGCGTGGACCACCACGGCTCGGGCAGGGACTTGGTCTCGGGCATGCGGCCGGTGGTCAGCACAGCGCCCACCGCACCCGCCAGTGGCCGAAATTCGGCAGCGAGACCACCGCGCGATCGGCGATCCGGAGCAGCTCGGACAGGACGTGCTTGGGATCGCGGACCTGCTGCAGGGTCTTGGACAGCACGGCGTAGTCGAAGGCCTTGGTCGGGAAGTGGTCGAGGTCGCGGTCGGCGTCGCCCTGGACCACCGCCAGGCCTCGCGCCAGGCAGGCGGCGACACCCTCGCCCGACAGTTCCAGGCCCTGGCCGTCGATCTGCTTTTCGCGGGTCAGCAACTCCAGCAACTCGCCCTCGCCGCAGCCGACGTCGAGCACCCGCGAGCCCGGGCGCACCAGCCGCAGGATTTCCTTGAAGTCGTCGCGCATCGGCAGGCTCACGCCAGTCCCCGCTTTTCGGCGGCCGAGGCCAGGAAACCGCGCAGCGCCGAGTCGAGGGCCGGTTCGTCCAGGAAGAAGGCGTCGTGGCCCTTGTCGGTCTCGATCTCGGCGAAGCTGGCGCGGCAGCCGGCGGCGTTCAGCGCCCGCACCACGTCGCGGCTCTCGGCGGTGGAATAGAGCCAGTCCGAGGAGAAGGAGAGCACGCAGAACCGCACGTTGCGGGCGCGGCGGAAGGCCTGCGCCAGCACCCCGCCATGACTGGCGGCGAGGTCGAAATAGTCCAGGGCGCGGGTGACGTAGAGATAGGAATTGGCGTCGAAGCGGTCGACGAAGCTGGCGCCCTGGTGGCGCAGATAGCTCTCCACCTGGAAGTCGGCGTCGAAGCCCCAGGAGAGGCCGTCGCGCTGCAGTTCGCGGCCGAACTTCCGCTGCAGGGCGGGCTCCGACAGATAGGTGATGTGGGCGGCCATCCGGGCGACGGCGAGGCCTTTTTCCGGGCGCACGCCCTGGCCTTCATAGGCGCCGGCCCGCCAATCGGGGTCGGCCATGATCGCCTGGCGGCCGACCTCGTGGAAGGCGATGTTCTGGGCCGAGTGGCGCGCCGCCGCGGCGATGCAGATCGCCGAGAACAGCTTGTCTGGATAGGAGGCGGCCCATTGCAGGACCTGCATCCCGCCCATCGATCCGCCGACCACGGCGAACAGGGTCTCGATGCCTAGCGCCTCGATCAGCATGGCCTGGGCCCGCACCATGTCGGCGATGGTGATCATCGGGAAGGTCAGGGCGTAGGGCTGGCCGGTCGCCGGATTGATCGAGGCTGGTCCCGTCGACCCCATGCAGCCGCCGACGACATTGGCGCAGATGATGAAGTGGCGATCTGGGTCCAGCGGCAGGCCCTCGCCGACCACGCGGCTCCACCAGCCGGGCTTGCCGGTGACGGGGTGGGTGGAGGCGACGTGCTGGTCGCCGGTCAGGGCGTGGCAGACTAGCACCGCATTGGACTTGTCGGCGTTCAGCGCGCCGTAGGTTTTGTAGGCGATCTCCAGCGGGCTGAGCAGGGCGCCGGAGTCCAACGCCAGCGGCTGATCGGCCGGAAACCGGTGTATTCCGCCGCCGGATTCGCGTGTCGGGATCGCAATGGCGGTCATGTGTCGCTTGGACCGCCAAGCTCATTCGCTGTCAACCGCTTCGCGTAGAGCTCCTAGCCAGCTATGAGACCTGTGGCGGCGCTGGGGCGCGTATGTAGCGGGGGCGCGGCGAAGCGTTCATGGATCGGCTCATTCTCTTGCGGCACGGTAAGGCCGAACGCGACTCCGAAAGCGGCGACGACTTCGATCGCAAGCTGACCGAGCGCGGCGTTCGCGAATCGGCGGCGACGGCGGCGACCCTGGCCGATATGGGCCTGGTGCCCGACCTGGTCCTGGTGTCGTCATCGGCCCGCACGCGCGGCACCTGGGCGGCGGCGCAGGGCGCGTTCCCGCAAGCCGCCTTCCGCATCGAGCCGAGCCTCTATCACGCCGAGGAACGCATCGTGCGCCAGCTGGCCGAGGCCGCCGGCCAAAGCTCGGGCACGGTGATGATCGTCGGTCACAATCCGGGTCTTCAGGAACTGACCATCCGGCTGCTGGCCGAGGGCGGGGCGCCCTCGACCCTGATCGCCGGCGCGCACGCCCGTTTTCCGACCGCGACGGCGGCGGTGTTCCTGTTCGACGCCGCCGGGCGCCCGTCCTATGACGGCCTCTTCTTTCCCAAGGGCTGAGCGTGAGCCGCATCTACAAGATCCTGCCCCCTGCTGAGTGGACCGCCGCGCAGGCCGCCGGCGTCTTCACCGGCTCGGCGGTCGACCTGGCCGACGGCTACATCCACTTTTCGACCGGCTCCCAAGCCGCCGAGACCGCGCGCCGCCACTTCGCCGGCCAGGCCGACCTGGTGGTGCTGGCGATCGAGGCCGACGATCTGGGCGAGGCTCTCGTCTGGGAGCCCTCGCGCGGCGGCGATCTCTTCCCGCACCTCTATGGCCATCTGCCGGTCACCCGCGTTCTGGCGGTGAGCGAGGCGCCGCTCGCGCAGGACGGCGTTCCGCAACTTGGGGATCTGGCATGAGCCTGCACGATATCGCCGCCCGCGCCTTGCACGTCCTCGACGCCGAGGACGCCCACCGCTTCACCATCCGCGCGCTGCAGGCTGGGCTTGGCCCCGGCTCGGGCGCCGATGATCCGATCTTGGCGACCGAGGTCGCCGGTCTGCGCCTGCCTAACTGCGTGGGCCTGGCGCCCGGCTTCGACAAGAACGCCGAGGTGTTCGGCCCGATGCTGCGCGCCGGCTTCGG
>JBEBYB010000150.1:0-6767 GCA_040391295.1 Phenylobacterium sp.
GTTTCTTTCCCGTAAATCTCCGGCTCCCGGACCCCCAAGAGGTTGAGGTTGGGCCCGCTAAGCACATAGATCGATTTCGACATTCGGCTCCGCCGTCGATTCCGCCGTCTTGTAACGGTCGGCGGCGGGGGTCACAAGCATTGGGAAACTTCAAGCTTCACGAGGACGTCATGACGCTGACCATAAACGGCGAAAAGCGGGCCTTCGGAGCCCTGTCGAGCGTGGCCGCCCTGGTGGCCGAACTGGGCCTGGACGCACGTAAGGTGGCGGTGGAACGCAATCTGGAGATCGTGCCGCGTTCGGCCTATCTGCAGACTGCGATCGCCGACGGCGACCGGATCGAGATTGTGCATTTTATCGGAGGTGGCTGACATGGACGGGTCTATCCAGCAGGGCGACACGTGGACCGTAGCGGGCCGCACCTTCACCTCGCGCCTGATCGTCGGCACCGGCAAGTACAAGGACTACGCCGAGAACGCCGCCGCCGCCGAGGCGGCCGGGGCCGAGATCGTCACGGTCGCGGTGCGGCGGGTGAACCTCAGCGATCCGAACCAGCCGATGCTGGTCGACTATGTGAGCCCCGAGCGGTTCACCTTCCTGCCCAACACCGCCGGCTGTTTCACCGGCGAGGATGCGATCAGGACCCTGCGCCTGGCGCGCGAGGCCGGCGGCTGGGACCTGGTGAAGCTGGAGGTGCTCTCCAACACCAAGCACCTGCTGCCGGACATGGAAGAAACCCTGCGGGCGCTGAAGCTGCTGGTGGCCGACGGCTTCCAGGTGATGGTCTATTGCAGCGACGATCCGGTCTACGCCCAGAAGCTGGAAGACGCCGGGGCCTGCGCGATCATGCCGGCCGCCGCGCCGATCGGGTCGGGCAGGGGCATTCAGAATTTCCTGAACCTTGGGCTGATCATCGAGCAGTCCAAGGTCCCGGTGCTGGTCGACGCCGGCGTCGGCACGGCGTCGGACGCGGTGCTGGCCATGGAGACCGGCTGCGACGCGGTGCTGATGAACACCGCTATCGCCGGGGCCAAGTCGCCGATTCGCATGGCCACCGCGATGAAGCATGCGGTGATCGCCGGTCGGGAATCGTTTTTGGCAGGACGCATGCCAAAACGTATGTATGCTGAGCCATCCTCACCGTTAGCGGGCTTGATTTGATGACTCTGAGCGTCGACGTCTTCTGGTCCTTCCGTAGTCCCTATTCCTATCTGGTGACCCCGCGTTTGCGGGAACTGGCGGAAACCTACGAGGTCGACGTCCGGATTCGTCCGGTCTATCCGCTGGCGGTGCGCTCGGAGGGGTTCTTCACCAAGCAGGACCCGTTGTTCATCCCCTATCTGATGCGCGACATCCGGCGGTTGGCGGATTTCCTGGAGCTGCCGTTAGCCTGGCCCAAGCCTGATCCGGTGGTGGTGGACTACGCCACCCTGAACGGCGCCAAGGACCAGCCGCACCTGGACCTGCTGATGCCGCTGGGCGTGCTGGCCGGCCGCACCCCGCAGGGCCTGGCCTTCTATGACGAGGTGAGCCGGCTGATCTGGCGCGGCGGCGAGCGGCCCTGGAACGAGGGCGACCAGGTCCGCGAGGCCATCGCCCGCGCCGGGCTCGACATGGATCTGCTGGCCAGCGCCGCCGAGGGGCAGGCCGAGGGAATCGCCGCCGAGATCGAGGCTAGCCAGGAGGCTCACCGCGAAGCCGGCCACTGGGGCGTGCCGACCATGGTGTTCGAAAACGAACCCTTCTTCGGACAAGACCGCTTCGATGTGCTGGTGTGGCGGCTGAAGCAGCGCGGGATGACACCGCGCGCCTGAGAAAAAGGGAGCGCGATGAGCCAGGCGAACGGACGGAAGTCGATTTTCATCACCGGAGCGGCCTCCGGCATGGGCCTGGAGACCGCCAGATTGTTCGCGGCCAAGGGCTGGTTCGTCGGCGGCTATGACGTCAACGCGGCCGGGCTCGCGACGCTGAAATCCGAACTCGGCGCGGATAACTGCCTCGTTCGCCAACTCGACGTCACCGACCGTGCGGACTATCGCGCGGCGCTGGCGGAGTTTTCGGCCGCGACGGACGGCAAACTCGACCTGCTGTTCAACAACGCCGGCATCGGCCGGGGAGGGCCGTTCGCCGAGCAGCCCTTCGAGGACGTGATCGCGGTCGTTCAGGTGAATCTGATGGGCGTGCTGATCGGCATCCATGAGGCGATCGGCCTGCTGAAGGCGACGCCGGGCTCGCTGTGCTTCACGACCTCGTCGTCGTCAGCCACGTTCGGCATGGCCAATATCGCGGTCTATTCCGCCACCAAGCACGCGGTGAAGGGGCTGTCCGAGGCCCTGTCGGTGGAGTTCAAGGCCTATGGCGTACGGGTGGCCGACGTCCTGCCGGGCGTGATCGACACGCCGATCCTGCCGCCTGGCGTCGCGGCCGGCGCGCCGAAGGACGGCATGTTCCGCGCCATCGCACCGGTCGAAATCGCCAAGGTGGTGTGGGAGGCCTATCACGCCGACACCCTGCACTGGTACGTGCCGCCGGAACTGGTCGAGCTGGACAAGGCCGCGACGCTGGCGCCCGAAGCCACCCGCGATCGCATGGCGGCGGGCGGATTGTTCAACGGCTAGGCCGCGCCCCCTCCGTCACTCGTCGCTACGCTCCGAGCGCCACCTCCCCCAAATCGCGCTGCGCGCTGGGGGAGGATTTGTTTTTTGGATGCTCCCCCGCTGGGGGAGCTGTCAGCAAAGCTGACTGAGGGGGGACTTAGGCCGCGCGGCCGATCATGTCGGCCTCGGGCGACAGCCCGACGGCTTGCATCAGTTCCAGCCGTCCGGGCCCTGGCTTGGGCGGATAGGCCGCCGCCTTGAGACTGCGCCGGGTGATCCAGTAGCGCAGGATCTTGGCGATGTTGTCGGGGCGCTTCAGCCAGGCGGACGGGTGCTCCAGCATATGGAAGCCGCGCAGAGCTTCGCGCAGCAGATTGGCGTCCGACCGCACGGCGATGTTCACGCCATCCTCCAGGAAGCTCTTGACGACCCGGCTCTTGATGCTGGGGCGATAGCCGGGCGTGAGGTTCTGCCGCGCCCTGCGGATCGCCGAGCGGTCCTGGTCGCGCATGCTGAGATAGTAGGGGTGAAGCTCGGCGTTCACCCGCGCCTGGAACGCGGTGAGCCGCTCGCCGGAATCCTCGGTCGAGACCAGGACGTCGCGCAGCAGATAGGCGCCGACCGCCGCGAACGAGCAGCCGCGTCCATAGAGCGGATTGGTGCGCACCAGATTGTCGCCGACCGCGAAGTAGCCGAGCACTGACGGCGCGCCGTCGACGGCCAGGTCGCGCCAGCGGCTGTTCAGTTCGCCCATGCCGTAGACGCGGCCGACGCCTTGCGACACCGCCGGATCGATCCAGGGTGTCAGGCCTGGAATTCGGGCGCAGACGGACTGAAAGATCGCCGGATCGACCATCGCCTTGCGCAGCTCAAGCTCGATCTCCGGGACGCAGATGGTGATCGAGAAGCAGCCGTTGTCGCCGGGGAACAGGCCGAACTTCAGGAAGCCCAGATCGCCGGTGCCCGGCGCCTTGGGCCGTGGCTCCTCGACGTCGGGCAACAGCCGGAAGTGGCGCGTGAAATAGATGATGCCGGTGCTCTCGCTCTCCTCGGTGATCGCGGCGCCTTCCTCGACCAGCTGTTCGATCCCCGACGAGGTGCGGCCGCCGGCGTCGATCACGATATCGCCGATGACGTCGCGTGGCCCATCGGCGTCGGTCACCGAAACCCCGACCACCCGGATCCCTTCCGGCGTGGCCTGGGTGAGCAGCTTGCGCACGAAGGTTTCCGAGGCGATCCGTACATTGGGATGGTGTTCGACATAGCGCCGGATCACCAGCTCCAGGGTGGTGCGCCGGCTGGTCAGCACCACGAAGTCCCGGTCTTCGGCGCGGGGAACGTAGTCGGCCCGGTGAAGATCGGTGAGCATCCGCTCGAAGCCGAGTTCGCGGCATCCGGCCCGCATGAGCTCGGCGTGCAGTTCGGGATGCTCGGTCTTGATGATCGTGCGCAGCCGCGCCAGGAAGGCGTGGCTGTGGCGCAGGTGGCCGACGCCGCGTCGGACCCAGTCCTGGAACGCTTCGTCTGGGCCGCCGGTCGGCGGGGGCGGGTCGCGCTCCAGAAGGACGATGTCGCGTCCGGTCGGCGCCAGGGCGAGCGCCGTGCACAATCCGGCGATCCCGGCCCCGATCACCAACACACGTTCGTGCATTTTCCTACTCAGGCTCCCCCGTTGTTCGACGGACTGTTCCCTAAGTTCCCCGGGGAGAGCCTAGCGGTGTCGTCAAACGGCGGGAAGCCGGAGTTTTGGCGCGGAACGCGCCAGCGAAGCGGCTAGGACGGATTCACGTCCGGCACGGTCTTCAGCTTGCCGGTCTTGGCCTCGGCGATCGCCGCGCGCAACGCCGCGATGTCGGCGCCGGGGATCACCGTGTCGCCGATGATGAAGGCCGGCGTGCCCTCGATGGCCAGGGCCTGGGCCAGTTCGCGGGTGTCGGCGATGTGCTTCTGAATAGCGGGGGAGGCCCCGGCGGCCTTGGCGGCGGCGGGATCGACGCCGGCGGCGCGCAGGTGGCGATCGATCGCGGCGGTGTCCAGGGCCTTTTCGGCCATGAAGGCTTCGAACAGCTTCAGGGTCTTGGGCTTGGCCGGTTCGGACAGGGCGACCTGCGCCGCCAGGTTCGATTCGCCGCCGAAGATCGGGAATTCCTTGAAGACGAAACGGACGTCGGGGTTCTCGGTGATCAGCTTCAGGACCTCCGGCGCGCTGACCTTGCAGTAGCCGCAGCGGTAGTCGAAGAACTCGACGACGGTGATCTTCCCGTCGGGATTGGCCACGAAGTCACGCGGGTCGCGCTCAAGCTGGGCGCGGTACTTGCCGAGCGAGGCCCTGGCGGCTTCGGCGGCGGCGGCCTGCTTGTTCTCTTGCAGCTTCTGCACCGCCTCCTCGATCACCTCGGGGTGGGCCAGCAGATAGGTGCGCACCTTCTGGCCGAAGTCTTCATCGGGCTTCTTCGCGCAGGCGGCGAGCGGCAGGGCGAGAGCGGCGCAGAGCGCGAGAGCCGCGCGAGTGGTCATGGTCATACAGGCCAAATAGGTGAGAAATGGAGGTTTGCGAAGCGTCAGCGTGACGAACGTGCCGCGATCGAGCCTTCAGAGGCAAGATCCTTGAGGTCTTCCTTGCTGGGCTTTGACGTCAAGACGATGTCCGTGGCGCGGCGCCATTCAGGCGTGTCCTTGTCGAGTTTCTCGCGGGCGCGCATGGCGAAGACGCGCGCTTGCTGGGGATCGCCGACCGCAAAGAAGTACTCGCCGGTGGCCAGGCGGGCCAAGCCCTCCTTGCCCTGCTTGTCATAGGCCTGGGCCAGGATCCGCCAGGCCGCGGCGTTGTCGTGTTCCTGGGTCAGCGCCTTGCGAAGCTCGCCCACGCCTTCCTCGACCTTCTTGTCGTCGTCCAGGGCGATCAGGGTCTGGCCCAGATTGATGCGCAGCAGCGGCGCGTCCGGCTTCAACTCCACCGATTTGCGTTGAGGCATTTCGGCCTCCTTGGCGCGGCCGAACTCGAAGAGCACCTGGCCCTTCAACTCCCAGAGATAGGGGTTGTCTGGTTGTTCGGTCAGCAAGGCGTCGATCAGCTTCAGCGCCTGATCGGGCTGCTTCATCTGGTAGTAGGCGATCGCCCGCGCGTAGCGCGCCGGATAGGACGTGTCCTTCTCGGTGTACTTGGTGATGGCCGTGGTCGGGTTCAGGAACCCGTCCAGCTTGGCCTTCATGATGTTGTGCTCGGCCATCGCCTCGGGCGTGTCGGGCGTATTGTAGTGGGCGTTTTCTTCGACCCGGTGCCGAAGGGTTTCGATCCGCGACGACGATAGCGGGTGAGAGCGGAAATAGGCGAAGCGCCGCGCTTCCTGGAAGACTTCCTGGTAGCGGAAATTGTCGAAGAACTCGACGAGCCCCTTGCCCGACAGGCCCGCCCGCTCAAGCATCGCCGCGCCGGCCTGATCGGCCCGGCTTTCCTGTTCACGGCTGTAGCCCATGGCGCCCAGGGTGCCGAAATAGCTGGCGCTGCCGATCAGGCCCGCGGCCCCTTCGCCCGAGCCGGCGAGCGCGGCAAGCACGCCCAGGCCCATGGTCAGCAGGAACGGCTTCATGCCCGCCGCCGTCATCTCGCCGGATCGGACGGAGTGGCCGGCGGCCAAGTGCCCGACCTCGTGGGCGATGACGCCTTGAAGCTGGTTGGGGTTCTCTGATTCCAGGATCAGGCCGGTGTAGACGCCCATGACGCCCGGCCCGGCGAAGGCCTGCATGTCCTTGCCGCCGATCAGCAGGATTTCGATCGAGTTCGAATCAATCCCGGCGGCTTTGAAGATCGGCTCGGAGTCCCTGCGCAGGATCTCCTCGATTTCAGTGTCGCGGATCAAGGCGACGCCGTCCTCGGCGCGGGCCGGAACCGGAGGCAACGCAAGGGTCAGCGCTGCGACGGCGGCCATCGCGATCCGTGAGAACGAGCGGACAGGGGATACCATCCCAGATAACTCCAAGCGCCCCCACCCAGGCCCCATTACGGAAACCTAGCGCGCTTCACGCGGAGTGGAAACCGGCGCGCGAACGCGGCCGGTTTCCGTTTCTCCGATGTGCGGTCTAGCCGCGACGCCACCAGCCCTTGCGCGCCGCCGGCGCCGGCTTGGAGGTGATCTCCGCCGGGTCGGGTTCACGCACGACCGGCGCGGG
>JBEBYB010000151.1:0-6736 GCA_040391295.1 Phenylobacterium sp.
TGACCCGGCTGTGGGGCCTGGCCTCCTATTTCACGATCAATATCTCGTCGCCCAACACGCCGGGCCTGCGCGCCCTGCAGACCAAGGCGGCGCTGGAGGAACTGCTGGGACGGTTGGCGCAGGCTCGCGACAGCCTGCCGGCGGAAGGCCGGGTCCCGATGTTCCTGAAGGTCGCGCCCGACCTGGAGGACGGCGAGGTCGAGGCCATTGTCGAGACCGTAGTCGCCAACGGCCTGCACGGGATCATCGTCTCCAACACCACGATCACCCGGCCAAGTCTCGTCTCGAAGCATGCCGGCGAGGCGGGCGGCCTGTCGGGCGCGCCGTTGACCCAGCTGTCGACCCAGATGCTGGGCCTCTTCCACCATGCGGCGGGGGGCCGCGTGGCGTTGATCGGGGCGGGCGGGATCGGCTCGGGCGAGGACGCTTACGCCAAGCTAAGAGCGGGGGCCAGCGCGGTCCAGCTCTACTCGGCCATGGTCTATGGCGGGCCGGGCCTGGTCACCCGGATCAAGCGCGATCTGGCCGCCTGCCTGCGTCGCGACGGCTTTGCTTCGGTGGCTGCCGCGGTAGGCGCCAATTGAGGCGCGGGGGCCGATTCAGCTCGCCTGCCGAGCTACGCCGCGTTGCCGAAACGTTCGGCGTGCAGTAACGGGGGAGTCGTCATGGCGGACGCCCCCACTCCCCCGGCGCCCATAAGGTCGCTCAGGCGCCGCTTCTTCTGGCCGGGCGGCCTGTCTGCGCGTCTGCTGCTGCTCACCGTCCTGTTCGTGGCGGGGGCCGGCGCCTTGGCGCTTCCGCCGGCGCTGGCCTCCTTCGAAGAGCAATGGCTGCTGGATCGCGTGCGGGCCGCTGAACTGGCCTCGATGGCGACCGAGGCCGCCCCCGACCAGGTGCTGAGCGAGGCCCTGGCCTCCCAGCTTCGCCAGGGCGCCGGCGTCCAGACCGTCGCCGTCCTCGACAACGACGGCAACCGCTTCCTGAAGGTGCCTGGACCGAAACTGGCGCAGCCGCCCTACCTCGTGGACCTGCGCGACCAGGCGCCGGCCTCCTGGCTGTCGGCGCCGTTCCAGACCCTGTTCGGCAGCGGCGAGGACCGGATGGTCCGGGTGATCGCCGAGCCGCGCTTCTACAAGGCCCAGTTCATCGAGGTCGTGGCCCCCGACACCGAACTGAAGGCCGAACTGAAGGTCTATCTGTGGCGGCTGCTGGCGGTGATGGCCTTCGTCTCGGCCCTGGCCGGCGGGCTGGTCTATCTGTCGCTGAACTACTTCCTGGTCCGGCCGATGCAGCGGATCACCCGCTCGATGGAGCGCTTCGCGTCCGATCCCGAGGACGCGGCGGCCCGCATCGAACCGTCCGGCCGCCGCGACGAGATCGGCCGCGCCGAGGTCCAGCTGGACCGCATGCAGGACGAACTGCGCTCGGCGCTCTCGTCGCGCGCCCGGCTGGCGGCGCTGGGCGAGGCGGTCGCCAAGATCAATCACGACCTGCGCAACATGCTGACCAGCGCCCAGATCGCTTCGGAGCGGCTGGCCGCCCTTAACGATCCGCAGGTCACCCAGGCCATGCCGCGCCTGGAGCGCGCCCTGGACCGCGCCGTGAAGCTCGCGACCGGCGTCCTGACCTATGGCAAGACCGAGGAGGCGACGCCTGACGCCCGGCCGCTGGCGCTGGCTCCCGCGCTCGAAGCCGCCGCCGAGGAGGCGCGGCTGTCGCCGGACGGCGTGCGGCTGATCTCGCTGGTCGAGGCGGGCGAGCAGGTCAACGCCGACCCAGACCAGTTGCACCGCATCCTGGTCAACCTGCTGCGCAACGCCCGCGAAGCCGTCGAGCAGCAGCCCGGCCGCGAGACGCCTGGCGCGATCCAGGCCTCGGTGTTCGAGGACGAGGGCGTCAGCGTCATCCGCCTGGCCGACAATGGGCCTGGCGTTTCCGAGCGCGCCCGCGAGCGTTTGTTCCAGCCGTTCTCCGGCTCGACCCGGGCGGGCGGGGCGGGCCTTGGCCTGGCCATCGCGCTGGAGCTGGCCCAGGGGCACGGCGGCGATCTGTCGCTCGCCTCGACCGGCCCCGAGGGCTCGGTCTTCGAACTGCGCCTGCCCGGCGCGCCCGGTAAATTGCCGCCAGTTCGTGGCCGCAAGGCCAAGAGCGCCGAGGCCTGAGGCCAGCCTCGCTCAACACCAACGCTCGTCATCCTCTGGTCGTCTGAAAGACGATCCAGGGGACCCAAGCGGCCTGACCACAATCTGCGAACTCAGCGTGGGTCCCCCGGATCAGCCTGCGGCTGACCGGAGGATGACGAGTCGGGGAGGGGGAGAGCTCTAGAACCCCTTCACCACGCCTTCGCGGCGCTCGTCGGCGCCGCCCGCCAGGCCTTGCGGCGTCATCATCACCCCGTGCAGGCCCGAGCCTTCGCCGCCGCTGCCGCGGAACACCACGCCCTTGGCGGCCAGCGCATCGACGACGCCGGGCGCATAGCGCGCCGGCTCGGAGGCGAAGCTGTCGCCGCGGGCGATCAGGTTGGGCAGGTTGAAGGCTTCCTGCATCGGCATCTTCCAGTCCAGCACCGCGACCAGGGCCTTGAGGTTATAGGCCAGGATCGAGTTGCCGCCCGGCGAGCCGAGGGCGGCGACGAACTTGCCGTCGCGGTCCAGGACGATGGTCGGGGCCATCGAGGAGCGCGGCCGCTTGCCCGGCGCCACGGCGTTGGCCGCCTGGGTGCCGTCGGCGTTCTTGGGCGACCAGGAGAAGTCGGTGAGCTGGTTGTTCAGGAAGAAGCCGCCGACCATGCGGCCGGTGCCGAAGATGCTCTCGACCGTGGTGGTCATGGAGACCGCGTTGCCGGCGGCGTCGACGACCACGAAGTGCGACGTGCCGCCCGGCTCCAGGGTGGCGTCGGGCGCCAGCTTGCCGGCGCCGCGCGGCGTGCCCGGCGCGGGGGCGGGACCGGCGACCACGCCGATCAGCTTGGCGCGTTCGGCGGTGTAGGCCGGGTCGAGCAGGCCCTCGATCGGGACCGGGGTGAAGGCCGGGTCGCCGAAGTAGCGGTCGCGGTCGGCGTACATCAGCCGGCTGGCCTGGGTGAACAGGAACCAGGCCTGCGGATCGTTCGGGCCACGGTCGGCGATGTCGGTGTGCGACAGGATGCCGAGCGCTTCGAGCAGCGCCGCGCCGCTGGACGGGGCGTCCGGTACGCAGACCACATAGACGCGGTAGGGGCCGCAGATGGCGTCGCCCGCCTTGGGGCGATAGCTCTTCATGTCGGCCAGGGTGATCGTGCCGGGGCGCGGGTCTTCGCCCACCTTGGCGACGATGGCCTCCGCCAACGGGCCTTCGAGGATCGCCTTGGGACCTTGGGCGGCGATCTTGCGGACGGTCTCGGCATAGGCGGCGTTCTTCAGCAGGTCGCCGGCCTGATAGCGCTCGCCGCCGGGCTTGGTGAAATAGGCCTTGGCGTCGGGGGTGGCGGTCTGCGGGAAGGGGGCGGAGATCATGCCCGCCAGGCGCGGGCTGACGACGAAGCCCTGGTCTGCCAGGCGCTCGGCGTCGGCGAACAGGTCCTTCCAGGCCAGCTTGCCGTGCTGGGCCTGGGCCATGGACAGCATGGCGACCGCGCCGGGCACGCCGGTGGCCTTGCCGCTGGTCACCGCGTCGGCGTAGGCCAAGGGCTTGCCCGACGCGTCCAGGAACATGTCCGGGGTGGCGCCGGCCGGCGCGGTCTCGCGGCCGTTATAGGCGGTCACCTGCTTGGTCTTGGCGTCGTAGTAGGTCAGGAACGCGCCGCCGCCGAGGCCTGAACTCTGCGGCTCGACCAGGCCCAGCACCGCCTGCACGGCCACCGCGGCGTCGATCGCCGAACCACCCTGGCGCAGCACGTTCACGCCGGCCTCGACCGCCAGCGGATTGGCGGCGGAGACCAGGACCTTCGGCCCTGCGGCCGGGGCGCTGGCGGATGTAACGGGGGCTGGCGCCGGGGCCGTGGCGCAGGCCGCGAGGCCAAGCGCAAGGGACAGGGCGGCGAGACGCTGGAGCTGAAACACGAAGTACCACGCGAGGGGAGGTGGGCGGGAGAGCGGCACCATAGCCAAGCGTGCGTGGACAACAAATGCGAAGCCGTGCTTTCCGTATCGATTATGAGCAAAAATCTCGCCGCCGCCCCCGGACCCCGCAATCTGATCACCGACGTGCCGGGCCTCGCCGTGGGGCAGGCGCATGATGTCGCCGCGCGCACCGGGGTGACCGTGATCTTGCCCGACGAGCGGGCGGTCGCCGCCTGCGACGTGCGCGGCGGCGGGCCGGGCACCCGCGAGACCGACGCCCTGGCGCCCGAGAACCTGGTGGAGGCGATCGACGCCGTCGTGCTGTCGGGCGGGTCGGTCTACGGCCTGGCGGCGGCCGACGGGGTGGTGGCCTGGCTGGGCGCGCAGGGGCGGGGCTATGGCCTGGTCTCGACCACCGGCGTGCCGCGTTCGCCGGTGGTGCCGGGCGCGATCCTCTATGACCTCGCCAATGGCGGCGACCGGGTCTGGGGCGAGGACCCGCCCTATCGCCGGCTGGGCCGCGAGGCGGTGATCGCCGCGGCTCGCGACTTTCAGCTCGGAACCGCCGGGGCCGGCTACGGCGCGATGGCCGGCCGGCTGAAGGGCGGGACGGGATCGGCCTCGGTCGTCGCCGCCGACGGGATCACGGTCGGGGCGGTGGTCTGCGTCAATTCGTTCGGTTCGGTGGTGGCGCCGGGCGGGCGGACCTTCTGGGCCTCGCCCTATGAGGTCGGCGAGGAGTTCGGCGGCCTGGGACCGGCGGGCCTGGCGGCCCAGGGCGATATCTGGGGTCTGGCCAAGGCCGATCCGGCCGCGCGGATGAACACCACCATCGCCTGCGTCGCCACCGACGTCGCCCTGACCCCGGCCCAGGCCAAGCGGGTGGCGGTGATGGCCCAGGACGGCTTGGCCCGCGCCATCCGTCCGATCCACGCCCCGTTCGACGGCGACGTGGTCTTCGCGCTCTCGACCGCCGCCCGGCCGCTGGGCGACGGCGGCGACTTCACCATCGCCCGAATCGGGGCTCTGGCGGCCGACGTCCTGGCCCGGGCGGTGGCGCGCGGAGTCTACGCCGCCCAGCCTTGGCCCGGCGTGACGAGCTGGCGCGACCTGCCCGCCTAGCGCCCCGGCCGACCCCGCGGCGTCTTCGTCGCTGGGCCGAAATGTTTCGTCGACTTTACCGAAACCTGCAGTTGAGCTTAGTGTCTTAGGGACCAGCGTTCGATATTTGCAGGAAGGCATCCGATGCAGTGGGTGAATAGGGCGGCCCTGGCGGCCGGCGTAGTGGCCGCGGCCGGCGGCGCGCAGGCGCAGACCAAGCAACAGGTGACCGGTCCGGTGGCCACCTACTGGATGAGCGCCCAGACCAATTCCGGCTTCGGCGGGATGATGGGCGGCGGGGGCAAGCCGTCCGCGACCTCGGTGATCGGCGCGATGATGGGCGGCGGCTCGAACGTCTCCAAGACCCTGGTCCTGCAACTCGGCTCGTCCCGCAAGCCGGCCGGCGAGCCCGCCGCCGAACACCTGCCGCCGGCGGGGCTCCAGGCCGGCCAGAGCCTGCCGCTGCTGACGCCCCGCGCCCAGCCCCGGCAAGGCGGCGGCGAGACGTCCAGCTCCATGCCCAAGGACTACAAGCCCAAGGGCAAGATGCTGATCTTCTGGGGCTGCGGCGAGCACGCCAAATCAGGCCAGCCGATCGTCATCGACTTCGCCAAGATGGCGGCCGGGCAACTGCCGCCGGGCATGGAGGCCCTGTCGAAGGGGCTGGCGATCACCCCGATGCAGCCGCCGTCGCCCACCCGGAACGCCACCTATGGCGAATGGCCCAACGAGCGGACCCGGACCAGCGTGCCGGCCGGCGGCTCGTTGATCGGCGACCACCTGATCCGCGGCAACTACAGCCCCGACATCAAGTTCGCCCTGGCCCAGAACCAGGACTTCCTGGGCGCGTTGAACCTGACCACCAACGCCGTGAACCCCACCGGCTCGGGCCAGCTCGCCTGGAACCCGGTCGCCAATGCGCGCGGCTACCTGGCGACCGCCATGGGGGCTGGCCAGAACGACACCATGGTCATGTGGTCGTCGAGCGAGGTCCAGGCCTCGGCCTTCGCCATGCTGGACTTCCTGAGCAACGCCGACCTGCAGCGGCTGGTGGCGTCCAAGGCGCTGATGGCGCCGACCACCACCACGTGCACGATCCCGCAGGAGGTGCTGAAGATCGCGCCCCAGGCCATGGTGCAACTGGCGGCCTATGGCGGGGAAACCGACATCTCCTATCCGCCGCGGCCGGCCGACCCGAAGACCCCCTGGAACATCGATTGGGCGCTGAAGGTCCGCTACAAGTCCCAGACCGCGGCCATGCTCGGCATGGAGATGCCGGGGATGGCCGGCGGCGGCGGCGGGCGCGGCGCGCCCGGCGTGCCGACCCAGCAACAGGGCCAGCAACCAGCTTCGCCGTTCGGCGTCCCCGGTATCGGCGGCGCGATCCTGAAGGGCCTCGGCGGCCGTCTACCGGGCCTCTGACAAGGGAAAATCAGCCAATGAAAATTTCTCTCATTCGGCGGGTTGCCAATCGTAACGGCCCCGACTAGGTTCCGCGCCTTCGCCGAGAGGCACTGCGCGCCCGTAGCTCAGCTGGATAGAGCATCAGACTACGAATCTGAGGGTCGGACGTTCGAATCGTTCCGGGCGCGCCA
>JBEBYB010000152.1:0-6704 GCA_040391295.1 Phenylobacterium sp.
CGCGGCGCGCGCTTGGCCAGGATGCGCTGGAGGGTGCGGCGGTGCATGTTCAGGCGCCGCGCGGTCTCCGAGACGTTGTGGCCGCAGAGTTCGTAGACCCGCTGGATGTGCTCCCAACGCACGCGGTCGGCGCTCATCGGGTTTTCCGGCGGCGCCGCGACCTCGTCCTTGCGGGCGAGCAGGGCGCGGGCCACGTCGTCGGCGTCGGCGGGCTTGGAGAGATAGTCGATCGCGCCTGACTTCACCGCCGCCACGGCGGTGGCGATGTTGCCGTAGCCGGTCAGCATGATCACCTTGGCGTCGGGCCGCGCGTCGCGGACCGCTTCGACGACCTTCAGGCCGGTGCCGTCTTCCAGCCGCATGTCCAGAACCGCGTAGGCGGGGGGATGAGCCTTCACGGCGGCCAGGGCTTCGCCGACGCTGCCGACCAGAACAGGCTCGAAGCCGCGCTGTTCCAGGGCGCGCCCAAGCCGCGTGCGCAGCGGCGCGTCGTCGTCGAGGACAAGCAGGCTTTTGTCCGCCAGGGCGGCGATATCGGCGGAGAGATCGGTCATACGCAACCTCCGATAGGGGCGTTTTGCGGATACGCCTCCTGCGGCATCATGTCGCTGCTTGCGGCCGATCCGCAAGGGTCTTCACGTCTGTTCGTCTGTAGCTCTGACCTCGATACGCTTGCGCGGCCAGCGGGCGGCGACCACGGCGCCGCGCGGTCTGCCATTCTGAAAAGTCACAATCGCCCCTGTCCGTTCCAGCAACGTCTTGGCGATGAAGAAGCCCAGCCCCATCCCGACGTGGCCGGTTCGGCCCCCTTCGACGCCGGCGCGGCTGGTCACATAGGGCTCGCCGAGCTTGGCCAGCACCTCCGGGGCGAAGCCGGGGCCGTCGTCGCGCACCTCGATCCCGACGCTGTCGGCGTCGAACCGGACGGTGATCAGCACTTCGGAGGCGGCGAAGTCGACGGCGTTCTCCACGAAGGAGGTCATGGCGTGCAGAACCTCGGGCATCCGCCAGATGTCGGGCGCGGCGACGCCCGGGGCGCCGGAGACGATCGCCTCGACCCGCACGCCCTTCACGTCGGCATGGGGTTCGATCACCTCGTGCACCAGCTGCAGCAGGCTCATCCGCTCATGGATCTCGTCGGAGGCCGCGGCCGGGGCGTCGGTCAGCCGGCGCAGGATTTCGCGGCAACGTTCGGCCTGGGCGATCAGGAGATCGGCGTCCTCCTTGACGCCGGGGGTCGGGGCCTCGCGGGCCAGTTCCTTGGCCACGATGGAGATGGTGGCGAGCGGGGTGCCCAGTTCGTGGGCGGCGGCGGCGGCCAGGGCGCCCAGGGCCGACAGGCGCTGCTCGCGCGCCAGCACCGCTTGGGTGACGTCGAGCGCCAGGGCCATGCGCGAAGACTCCTCGGCCGCCTGCCGCACGGTTCCGGTGATCACGATGATCCCGGCGATATTGGCCACCGCGCAGCCGATCATGAAGGTGAGCGGCGGGGCGAAGCTGTGCTCGCCTATCGCCGGCAATGGCCAGTGGACGAAGGCCAGCAGCACCGAGGCGGCGATCGCCAGGCCGGCGAGTACGGTCACCGACCGCGACGTCAGGGTGGCGGCGGCCAGGGTCACCGGCGCCAGCAGCATCAGGATGAAGGGATTGGCGGTGCCCCCGGTCAGGAACAGCAGGACGGAGATCTGGCCGATGTCGAAGCTGAGTTGCGCGACGGCCTCCCATCCTCCGATCAGCCGCTGGCCGGGCGAGGCCACGCCGGTCAGCAGATTGATCCAGGCCGAGGCGCCGATCACCGCAAAGCACAGCGCATAGGGCACGTCGAAGCCCAGGAGCAGGCCGGCCACCAGGAAGACCAGGGCTTCCCCGGCGATGATCATCCAACGCAGGGTGACCAGGGTGCGCATCCGCAGGCGGCCGCCGCGCTCGCTGACGCCGTCCCAGCCGTCGATCCCCCAGTCGCCGACGCCTTGCGCGGGTTCAGGGCTTTGCCTATCGAGACCAGGCGGCGACGTCGACGGTGTTCTCACGGAGGAGATCATGCTCCGAGCATCGCCCCGAACGCCGCCCCTGACGAGCCCAAAGGTAACCTCCATGCCCCGCCACGTTCCGATCCTGATCGCAGCCTGTGTCGTCGGTCTGATTTTTCTGGGCGCGGTCGCCTGGAAAACCGGCGTCTTCGATCGCCCTGCGCCAGCCGCGGTCGGTGGTCCGTTCCAGCTGGTCGATCAGAACGGCAAGCCGGCCGACGAGGCGTTGCTGAAAGGCAAGTGGACCGTGGTGTTCTTCGGCTTCACCTATTGCCCCGACGTCTGCCCGACCACCTTGCAGGCGCTGGCGGCCGCCCAGCAGCAGTTGGGTCCCAAGGCCGACAAGCTGCAGGTGGTGTTCATCTCGCTCGATCCGGCCCGCGATACGCCCGCGCAGCTCAAGACCTATCTCGGCTCGGGCGCCTTTCCGAAGGAAGTGATCGGCCTGACCGGCACGCCCGAGCAGGTGGCCGCCGCCGCCAAGGCCTACCGGGTCTATTTCAAGAAGAACGGCGAGGGCGCCGACTATCTGGTCGACCACTCCACCGCAGCCTATCTGATGGATCCCAAGGGCCGCTTCGACCGGGTGATCCCGTTCGGCGTCTCGCCCGAGGAGATCGCCCGCCAGATCTCCGAGGCGATGCGCTAAGGGCGCCTCATCTGCGGGCAGGGCGTCGATCGGTCGCGGGCGAACGGTTTAGGTCTGGACTCTCTTAATATCCGGCGTGCTATGCTGCGGTGCAGCAAAGAGGACTCTCGGATGCTCTATTCGCTCTACGAGGCCGGCTACTACGCCTCCACCCCGCTGCGGTTCGCGGCGCGCGCGACCCGTGACTTCTGGTCGTCGCCGCTGAACCCCGCCAAGGACAGCGACATCGGGCGCCGCCTTTTCGCCAATGCGGACCTGTTCGCCAATCTGACGCGCCGCTACGGGCGGCCGGCCTGGAACATCGACTCCGTCGAGATCGAGGGCCATCAGGTTCGCGTTCGCCAGACCGAGGTGTGGTCGAGCCCGTGGGTCAAGCTCACCCATTTCACCCGCGACATGGCCGACATGCGGCGCGCCGGCCGCCGCGAGCTGGAGCCCGCCGTGCTGATCGTGGCCCCGTTGTCGGGTCACTACGCCACGCTGCTACGCGGCACCGTCGAAGCCTTCTTGCAGGACCATGAGGTGTTCATCACCGATTGGTCGAACGCCCGCGACGTACCGCTGATGGAGGGCCGCTTCGATTTCCACGACTTCGTGGATCATGTCCGCGAGATGCTGCGCCAGCTTGGCCCGCGCCCGCACGTGGTCGCGGTCTGCCAGCCGGGACCCGCCGTGCTCGCCGCCGCCTCGCTGATGGCGGAGGACGGCGAGGAGTGCCGCCCCGGCACCATGACCATCATGGGCTCGCCGATCGACGCGCGCCTGTCGCCGACCGTCACCAACAAGCTGGCCGAGGAAAAGCCCTTCGCCTGGTTCAAGTCGACGATGATCGACACCGTGCCCGCGCCCTATCCGGGCATGGGCCGCCGCGTCTATCCGGGCTTCGTGCAGCTCTATTCGTTCATGTCGATGAACGCCGAAAAGCACCAGGACGCTCACAGGCAGTATCTGGAAGACCTGATGAAGGGCGACGGCGACGCCGCCGAGAAGCATCTGGAATTCTACGACGAGTACCTCTCGGTCCTCGACCTGCCGGAAGAGTTCTATCTCCAGACCATCGACTATGTGTTCCAGCAGTATCTGCTGCCCAAGGGCGAGCTGGTCCATCGCGGCCGGCCGATCCAGCCGGGCTCGATCCGCGACATCGGCCTGCTGACCGTCGAGGGCGAGAACGACGACATCTCCGGCATCGGCCAGACCCAGGCGGCCCATACGCTCTGCACCGGGCTTTCGGACGACTTCAAGGAAGACTACGTCCAGCCGCATGTCGGTCACTACGGGGTCTTCAACGGCCGCCGCTTCCGCGAGGAGATCTATCCGCGCGTGCGTGCGTTCATCCGTCGCCAGGAAGCAGGCCTCGAAAAGGGCCGCGACGCAGCCTAAATTGGCGCCATGAGTCTTTTCGGCCGCGCGCTTGCGGACGGCGACCGGCTGGAAGTGGCTGGCGCCGTCGTCCGTCTCAAGGTCCACCGCAGTGCGCGCCGGGTCTCGCTACGGCTTGACCGGACCAAGCGCGAGATCGTCGCCACCGCGCCCTCGCAACGACGGCTGGCCGAGGCCGCCGCCTTCGCCCGCGACCGCGCGGCCTGGATCACCGAGCGTCTGGCCGAGCTGCCGCAGGTCGAGGCCGTGACGCCGGGCATGACCATCCATCTGTTCGGCGAACCCTGCCGGCTCGAGGCCAGCGACAAGCCGGCCCGCCTGCATCCGGCCACTGATGAGGCGCCGATGGCGATCACCGCGCGCGGCGAGGGCGCGGCCTACGCCAACGCCGTGGTGCGGATCATCCGGCGCGAGGCGCTGCGGGTGTTCACCGAGCGCACCGCCTTCTATTGCGACCAACTGGGGGCCAAGCTGCCCAGCGTGACGATCATGGACGCCCGGGCCCGCTGGGGCTCCTGCCGTCCTGGTCTGCCGGGCAAGCCGGCGGCGATCCGCTATTCCTGGCGGCTGGCCCTGGCCCCGTTCGAGGTCGCCGACTATGTGGCCGCCCACGAGTGCGCCCACCTGCTGGAACTTAATCACGGCCCGCGGTTCTGGGGGCATGTGAAGACCCTGGTCGGCGATGAGCGGCCGCACCGCGCCTGGCTGCGGGCGCAGGGCGCGCGGCTGCACGCGTTCGGCCGCTAACCCCCTCAAGATTACGGCGAATTATCTATGACGAGCGCGGCCGGAGGGACACAAGGAGCCGGACGGATGAGCGCTGAAGCCATCGCCCGCCTGGAGCCTGCCGCGTGATCGTCCTCGCCGCCGCCGCGTCCCTGACGCTGGCCGCCCCCGAACTGCCGCCCTTGCCGCCGATCACGCGCGACCCGCAGGTGACCTATGTCGACCGCTCCGGCGCCGTGCTGGGCGTGCGCGGCGGACGTTATGCGCCGCCGGTCGATCTGGCCAAGCTGCCGGCCTATGTCCCGGCCGCCTTCATCGCCATCGAGGACCGCCGCTTCTACACCCACGGCGGCTTCGATCCGGTCGGCATCGGCCGCGCCATCCTGGACGGGGTCAGCGAGGGCCGTCCGACCCAGGGCGCCTCGACCATCACCCAGCAATTGGCGCGGAACCTGTTTCTGAACGCCGACCGCACCGTCGAGCGCAAGGCCAAGGAGCTGGTCTGGGCGATCCAGCTCGAGCGGACCTATTCCAAGAAGCAGATCCTGTCGCTCTATCTGAGCCGAACCTATTACGGCGCGGGCGCCTATGGCCTGGAGGCGGCCTCGCACCGCTATTTCAACAAGCCCGCCGCGCGGCTTTCGCTGCGGGAGGCCGCGACCCTGGCCGGGGTGATGAAGTCGCCGACCAACTACAATCCCATCCTGCAGCCGGAGGCCTCGGCCCGGCGCGCCGCCCTGGTGCTGGACGCCATGGTCGAGACCGGCGCGATCACCCCGGCCCAGCGCGCCAAGGCGATGGCCGCGCCGCTGAAGGTCTGGAGCTCCGCCCCGACCGCTCCCGCTCAGTATTTCATCGACTGGATCGACGCCCAGCGCCGCCAGATCCTGCCCCAGCCCAAGCAGGACATGGTGGTCGAGACCACCATGGATATGGCGATGGAGACCGCCGCCGCCGATAGCGCCAGCGCCGTCCTCGCCCGTTACAAGGTCGCGTCGGTGGGCCAGACCGCCCTGGTGGCGCTGGACGGCCAGGGGCGGGTGCGGGCGATGATCGGCGGCGCCGACTACGCCGCCGGTCCTTATAACCGCGCCGTCACCGCCCGGCGCCAGGCCGGCTCGGCCTGGAAGCCCTTCGTCTACCTGACCGCGCTGGAGGCCGGCCGCACGCCGGACATGGCGGTGGTCGACGAGCCGCTGACCATCGGCGATTGGTCGCCGCAGAACTACGCCGGGGGTTATCTCGGCCAGATCACGCTGGAGCAGGCGCTCGCCCAGTCGGTCAACACGGTCGCGGTGCGCACCGCCGACGAGGTGGGCCGCGCCAATGTGGCGGCGACCGCGCGCCGGCTCGGGATCGCCTCGCCGGTCAACACCGATCCGGCCATGGCGCTGGGCACCACCCTGGTCTCGCCGCTGGAGATGACCCAGGCCTACGCCGCTTTCTCGAACGGCGGGGTGCGGGTCGCGGCCTATGGCATCGAGAAGATCCGCACCAATGGCGGCCAGGTGATCTATCAGCGCAAGGCGGCCCCGTCGGTGCAGGTGATCGCCAATCCGGCGCTGAGCGAGATGAACCGGATGCTGCGGACGGCGGTCGCCTCGGGCACCGGCGGGCGGGCCAAGATCGCCGGCTATGACCTGGCCGGGAAGACCGGCACCACCTCGGACTACAAGGACGCCTGGTTCGCCGGCTACAGCGGCGGCTTCACGACGGTGGTCTGGATGGGCCGCGACGACGGCGGTTCACTGGGCCGGATCACCGGCGGCAGCGCCCCGGCCGAACTCTGGCGCGGCTTCATGACCGTGGCGCTGAAGCGCGGCCCCGCCCAGCCGATCCCCGCCGGGCCGCCTGCGCCTGTGCTCGCCCCGCCGCCGGTCGAGGTCCTGGCCCCCGTGATCGATGCACGCATAGAG
>JBEBYB010000153.1:0-6674 GCA_040391295.1 Phenylobacterium sp.
ATGCTGTAGCTATGCAGACGCTGTAGCTTGAGAAGTTACGGGGTGTCGTATGTACATTCGTGTCATCGACGATTTCAGCGAATTCGCCGCCGTGCGGGGCGACTGGAACGCGGTTTATGCGGCTGATCCCGAGGCGCAGTTCTTCCTCTCCTGGCAGTGGCTTGCGGATTGGCTGGCCTGTCACGAGACCGTCTGGTTCGTGCTGGCGGCCAAGCGGCATGAGAGCGACGCCGAGTACGCCGCCTTTCTGCCCATGCGGATGCGGACCAAGTTCGACGAGAAGCTGGGTTTCTTCAATCAGCTCTATTTCGCCGGCGATGGGTTCTCGGACTACACCGGCATCCTGACGCGGCCGGAGTTCGAGGCCGAAGTCGTTCCGGCCTTCGCCGAATATGTGAAGCGCCGACTCAGTTGGGCCCGCTTCACCATGGACAACCTGCTGATGTCCGAGCAGAGGCGCCGGCTGTTCCTGGCGCCGTTCGACAAGGTCCGTTTCACCCAGACCGACATCGACTATTTGGACAAGCGCCATGGCGTGGACAACGGCCTGTGTCTCTCAGTCGACCTGCCGAGCGATTGGGACAGCTACCTCGAGACCTTGAGCGCCAACAACCGGCAGAAGATCCGGCGGCTGCTCCGCAAGGTCGAGGCTTCGCAGGACTACCGCATCACGCTGGCCTCGCCCGAGACCTTCGAGCGGGATCTGCGGACTCTGCTCCACTTCTGGCGGATCAAATGGGAGCCGCGCAAGGGGGAGCGCACCGAGTCGATCCTCGGCCGCAACTTCGTGATGCTGATGCGGTGCGCGCGGAACGGGTCGCTGATGCTTCCTGTGTTCTGGCACGCAGATCGGCCGGTCGCGGCGTTGGCGATCCTGGTCGACCCCGCCAAGAAGGCGCTGCTGTTCTTTATCACCGGCCGAGACGAGACCTATGGCGAGATGCCGGCTGGCTACATTCTCCAGGCTTTCAGCATCCGCCATGCGATTGAGCTCGGTTTCGCCACCTACGACTTCCTGAAGGGCGATGAGCCCTACAAGTACCTGTTCGCGCCCAAGGCGCGCCGGCTGAGAGCGCTCAGCGTTGCGACCAAGACAGGCCGCAATCTGGATGGTGAGCTTGATCCCAGAGGCCTGCCGGTCATGCTCCAGTCGGCGTTGGACCTCGAGCGCGACGGCAAGGCTGCATATGCTGAGCGCAGCTATCGCCAGATCTTGGAACTCGCGCCCGATGATGGGCTGGCGCTCTATAGGTTCGGCCGCTTCCTGGCCAAGCGGGGGGATCACACCGAGGCGAAGACCTGGTTCACCCGGTCCATCAAGGCCGCCCCGCGGGGTGAGAACGCCTGGTTGTGGTTGGCGCGATCGCTTCAGGCGCTTGGCGAGGTCGGCGCGGCGCGTGAAGCGTGTCGCGAGGTTTTGAAGCTGCAGCCGAGCAATGAGGCGGCGGCGAAACTGATCTTGGAGTTGAACGCCCCAGCCAGACCAGCGCCTGCGATGCCGGGCGCTTGGCCGCTCAAGCCCTCCCGCAAGGAGGCGGCGATCGATCCGAGCCACGTGCTGCAGCAATTGGCCGCTCAACGCGCCGCGCCGTCGCTGGGTTCGAAGGCCAAGTCCTGACGGGTCTCATACGTCAAGGCCGTCCCAGCGGGCGATTACGATGGGGTCGCTGACACGGGCGAGAGCCCCCAACTGCCGTTCCAGTCCCGCGACAAGGCCGCGGATTCGCTGGGCGGATAGAGCCATCGCGGCTCAAGCGGGGCCAGACGACGGTTTGTCGCGCGTCGCCAGGTGCGACACTATTTTTTGCCGGCGGGGCGAACCTCCAGCTTCCACATGTTCTCGTCTTTCAGCACGGCCTGGGCGGCGCGTTGGACGTCGGCGGCGGTGACCCGCTCGGTGCCCGAGATGATCGCGCGGGTGGCTTCGAGCCGGCGCGGATCGGCCTGGGCGCCGGCGAGTTCGGACAGCCAGTAGCTGTTGGTTTCCCGAGCCTTCTCGATTTGATCGACGCGAGGCTTCTTGGCGCGGGCCAGTTCATCAGGGCTGATCTCCTTGGCGCGGAGGTCGGCGGCGATCTTCTTCACGTCGTCGAAGAAGGCCGGCAGCTTTTCCGGCGGGATCTCGACGCTGGCCGAGACGTAGCCCCAGTTCGGCCAGACGAAGCTGTGGTTGTAGGCGACGCTCGGCGAATAGGTGGCGCCTTGGCTCTCGCGCAGTTCCTCGATCAGCCGCAACTCCAGCACCTGGCCCATGACAGCGGTGTCGCGGGCGCGCTGGGGGTTGGAGAAGAAGTCGGTGGTCCGCCAGGCGAGGTAGCCGATCGACTGGTCGGCGCGGCCCTTGTGGGTCAGGACCACGGGCTTCTCGTTTCCGGCCGGGAAGTTGATGTCGCGCTGGCCGATGGTGGTCGCTCGCACCGGGCGAGCGGGGAGGGCGCCGAAGGTGCGGGCCACGGCCTGGGTCGCCTTCTCCACCGTGGTGTCGCCGACGACGACGATCTCGATGGGACCGGAGGTCAGGGCAGGTCCGACGACGGCCTTGAAGTCCTCCAGCTTCGCATCGGCGATCTGATCGCGCGTGGGGAACACCCAGCGTTGGTCGCCCGGATGGAGGAGAGAGGCCAGGTCGCGCGAAACCACGCCGGAATCGGTCGCCTCATATTGGTCATGGATGGTCTTGCCGGCGCCCTGCAGACGCTTGAACGCCTCGGGTCGCCAGCCGGGCTCGGCGACATAGGCGGTCAGGACCTGCATCTGGACGTCGAGGTCCTCAGGCCGGGTGGAGCCGGAGAACACGAAGGCGTCGTCAGTGACGCCGAACCGCGCGCCATAGACCTTGGAGGCCAGGACCCGCTCCATGTCCTCGGCGTTGATCTGCTTCAGGCCGCCTTCGATATAGGCGCCCGAGGCCCAGCTCAGGCTCTGTTCGGTCTTGGGCAGGTCGAGCCGGCCGCCGCCGACGTTCACACGCACCAGGACCTCGTCGTCCTTGAACCGGGTCGGCTTCACCGTGAGGCGCACGCCGTTCTCGAAACGGATAAAGGTGGTGTCGAGATCGACGGCGTCCTTGGTCTCGGCGACCTTGCCGGGCGCTCCGAAGCTCTCATAGGGCCAGGCGACCTCGACCGAGGCGGCCGGTGCGGACACCGCGACCTTGCGCGAGGCCTCAAGGGCCGAGAGCAGCGTGGTCTCGCCGCCGTCGATCGCGATCGGCGAGGCCATGAACAACAGCGGGCCGTCGCCCTTGAAGGCGGCTTTCAGCGCCGCCGAGACCTGTTCGGCCTTCAGGTCTTTCACCGTCGCCTCGAACAGCGCGAGATCCTGGCCCGGATTGGTCACCACCTCGTGTTCGCCAAGCGATCCGATGATTTCGCCGGCCAGTTGGCCCGGCGTGCGGGTGGCGGCGCCGGCGGCCTGGGCCTTCAGGGTGGCGCGATACTCGGCGATCTCCCGATCAAGTTCGTCCTGACGCACGCCGTACTGGACGGCGCGGCGTTGTTCCTGCTCGGCGGCGGAGAGCGCGTCGCGCCAGCGGCCGGGCTCGGCGTTGGCGATGAGCATGGTCATTTCTGCGGCGTCGTACTCGTTGCTTTCGAAGACCCCGGCGCCCAGGAAGGGCGGCTGGGCGCCGCGGGCCAGGGTCTGCAGGCGGCGGTTCATGACCGAGAAGCCGAGTTGCTCGATCAGCTCCTTTTCGCGCTTGGCCATGGTGTCCGGCGCCGTGTCGGGATTGCGCAGCCAGGCAAACTGCATCGACAGCGGGGCGCCCGGCTCGATGACCAGCTTGGCCTCGGTCTTGCGCGGCTGGACCGGGCCAAGGTCGGGCTCGGGACCGGCCGGGCCGGCCGGCGTCCAGTCGGAGAACTTGGCCTTGATCTTGGCTTCCATCGCGTTGAGGTCGAAATCGCCGGCGACGACCAGGACCGCGCGCTCGGGGCGATAATAGCGGTGGTAGTAGTCGGCGATCTCCGTGGCCGGCGCGGTCTGCAGCACCTCGACCTTGCCGATCGGATAGCGGGTCGGCGGGCGCTGGCCTTTCAGGAAGAACTCCAGGCGCTCCTTGTAGATACGGTAGGGCGGGGTGTCGCGGGCCCGTTCCTCCGACAGCACCACGCCGCGCTCGCGCTCGACGGCGCCTTGGTCGATGGTCAGGGCGCCGGCGGTTTCGCGCATCAGCATCAGGGCTGTATCGACCGTCTCGTCATTGGTGCGCGGCAGGTCGAGTTTGTAGATGGTCTCGTCGAAATTGGTCGAGGCGTTGGTGTCGGCGCCGAAGGCCAGGCCCAGGCGTTCCAGGATCTTGATCATGTCGCCTTCGGGCACGGCCTTGGAGCCGTTGAAGGCCATATGCTCCAGGAAGTGGGCGAGGCCCTGCTGGGCGTCGGTCTCCATCAGCGAGCCGGCGTCGAAGCGCAGGCGCACGGCGGCCTGGCCGGGCGGGACTTGCTGCTTGCGGAGCGCATAACGCATGCCGTTGGGCAGTGCGCCAAAGCGGATGTTTGGATCGGGAGCCACGTCAGATCGCGCCTGGGCCCATTCGCCGGGCTTCAGTTGGACCGCCGCGGCCGGGGCTTCTTTCGCCGGTCCGAACTTCGGCAGGGGGAAACTCGAGGCGCCCGTGGGAAGGGCCAGGGCGATGACGAGCGCGGAGGCTGCGCCGAACAGACGTGTCATTGAGCGTTACGATATCCGCGATCTTAGTGAGCCCGCCACCATGCGCTGGCCAGCGTGGCCTTCGCAAGGCGCGATGGGGGCGGGGAATGTGACGCTCTTGAGCGCGTCGTCATCGCCTGTTGCAGGCCATGGGGAGAAAAGACTAGGTCGGGTGCGCGCCAACGGCGGCGCTGAACTTATGTGTATCTAATGACCAGGATCGCTGGCCAAGCCCCGGCCAGGCGAGTGAAACTCCGGTCTCTATATGTACGTCCGCGGAGAGCCGGTTTTGAACGAAGAGCGCCAGCCTATCTTCAACGCGCCCTGGCCCTCGGTCGTGGCCACCCTGGTCATCATCGTCGGCTATCTGATTCAGACCTTCTTTCCGCAGGACTGGGTGCTGCGGAACTTCGCGTTCTCCTCGGCCGCGCTTGAGGCCGGCCGGTGGCCCACCTTGTTCACCGCCATATTCCTGCACGGCAGCTGGGCCCACGCCCTGATGAACGCCGGCGGGGCGCTGGCCTTCGGGACGCCGGTGGCGCGCTACTTCGGGGCCAGCCTCAAGGGCGCGCTGATCTTCCTGGTCTTCTATCTGGTGTGCGGGGGGCTCGCGAGCCTGGGCTACGGCCTGGCCAACCCCGGCGGGACCGTGTTCATGATCGGCGCCTCGGGCGCAGTGGCCGGCTTGGTCGGCGCCGCCGCGCGGTTGATGGCCGGCGAGGGCGTCCCGGGCAAGTATACGAGCCCGATCGTCGTCAGCATGAGCATCGGCTGGATCGCGGTGAACCTGTTGCTGGCCCTGGCCGGTTTCGCTCCGGGCCTCGGCAACGCCGGGGTCGCCTGGGAAGCGCACATCTTCGGCTATGTGGCGGGCTTGGTGCTGATCGGTCCGTTCGGTTGGGCGGTCCGGGCGCGGGCCGCCTGACACCTTTGTGAGAACGTTGATTTCCAAGGCGTACTGAGCGACGCTGTCTCCCAGGGAATAGGGAGTACGCGCTTATGTTGGTGTCTCAGATCCTCAAGACCAAGGGCGACCTGGTGTTCACGGCCTCGCCCGCGGAGACGGTGGGCGCGATCTGCGCGCTGCTCTATTCCCGCAAGGTGGGCGCCATGGTCGTGATGGACGGCGACCGCGTGGTCGGGATGGTGTCTGAACGCGACATCGTTCGTGTGTTCGCCAAGGAGGGGGCTGGCGCCCTGACCAAGCCGATCTCATCGTGCATGACCCAGGACGTGGTTTTCGCCGAGCCGAACGAGACGATCGATTCCCTGCTCGGCCGTATGACCGACCGCCGGATCCGGCATCTGCCGGTTTGCCAGAACGAGCGGCTGGTCGGCATCGTGTCGATCGGCGACCTGGTGAAGTGGAAGATCGACGAGGTCGAAGCCGAGGCCCATGGCCTCAAGGCCTACATCGCCGCCGGTTAGGAGAAGACTTCGGCGCCTTGGCCCGTGGCGGCCTCCGCGAGGCTGTAGCCTTCAAGCACGTCCGATGTCGCATCGCGGGCGCGCAATAGAGCCTCGCGCAATGAACAGGTCGCCAGGTCCGGGCAGTCGTCGCACTTCCGGAAGGAGAGGCGGCTGACACACGGGGCGAGCGCCAGCGGTCCGTCTATAATGCGGATCACCTCGGCGAAGCTGATCTGCGCCGGATCGCGGGCGAGGGTGTAGCCGCCGAACTTGCCGCGGCGGCTGACCACCACCTTGTTGCGGGCGAGCTCCAGTAGAATGGCTTCGAGGAATTTGCGCGGCGCGTCGGCACGACTCGCCAATTCACCAGAGGTGACCTGGGCGCCTTGCGCCCTGGCGAGTTCGACAAGAGCGCGTAGCGCGTAGCGGGCCTTTTGCGACAACATTCTCTCGAGAGCCTCCTAAGCCTGTCCCTTTAAGGATGGCGCAGGGTTTTCCACAAGCCAGGAGGCTCTTTTGTCGTGAACGCGTGATCAGGGCTTGCGGACTCAAAAGCGGCTGGGTAGAAGCCGCCCTCGCTTGGAGACGGGCCGGACGGGGACGGGGTTTAC
>JBEBYB010000154.1:0-6593 GCA_040391295.1 Phenylobacterium sp.
TCGTCTTCATCTTCAACGGCGAGGTCGTGCCGTTCAACATCGACGGGATCGAGAGCGGCGACATCACCGAGGGCCACCGGTTCATGGGATCGGGCAAGCCCTTCAAGGTGAAGGACTTCGACAGCTACCGCGACAAGCTGGCCGCCCACTTCGTCATCCTCGACCCCGAGGAGCGCAAGGACCGCATCATGGACGGCGCGCGCACCCTGTGCTTCGCGCGCAATCTGGAACTGGTCGATGACGACGGCCTGTTGGACGAGGTCGCGGGCCTGGCCGAATGGCCGACCCCGATCCTGGGCGACATGGATCCTGACTTCCTGGACTTGCCGCCGGAGGTGATTCGCACCTCGATGCGCACGCACCAGAAGTATTTCGCGGTCCGTGATCCGCTGAGCGGCAAGCTCGCCCCGCACTTCCTGACCGTGGCCAATATCGAAGCGGCCGACGGCGGCAAGGAAATCGCCCGCGGCAACGGCAAGGTGCTGTCGGCGCGTTTGAAAGACGCCCGCTTCTTCTGGGACGAGGACCGCAAGGTCACCCTGGAACAGCGTCTCGAAAAGCTCACCGGCGTGACCTTCCACGCCAAGCTCGGCACCCTGGCCGAACGCGTCGAGCGGCTGGAGATCCTGGCCGGCGCCATCGCGCCGCGGGTTGGCGCCGACGTCTCCAAGGCGGTCCTGGCCGCGCGCCTCTGCAAGGCGGACCTCGCGACCGGCATGGTCGGAGAATTCCCCGAGCTCCAGGGCCTGATGGGCGGCTACTACGCCCGTGAGGAAAAGCTCAGCCCGGTCGTGGCCGACGCTATCCGCGACCACTACCGTCCGGTCGGCGCCAGCGACGAGGCGCCGGACACTCCGGTGACCATGGCGGTGGCCATCGCCGAGAAGCTCGACACCCTGACAGCCTTCTTCGCCATCGACGAAAAACCGACCGGCTCGCGCGACCCCTACGCCCTGCGCCGCGCCGCGCTCGGCGTGATCCGCATCCTGTTGGGCTCCGAGGCCCGCGCCCCGGTGCGTGAACTGGTCGCCGACTGGTACAAGTCCCTGCGCTGCTACGTCGATCCGGGCCGCGCACTCTATGTCTCGACCCGCCGCACGACCGGCTATCTCGGCCCGAAGTCGCGCGCGCCGTCCGAGGTCTTCCAGACCTATGTCGGCGAGTTCGAGGCGGCCCTGCTGGAAGGCAAGCCCTACGTCGTCTCGACCGACGAGGACTTCGACATCCGCTTCGACCGCACGGCCCAGGCCGGCGAGGCGCCGGAAGGCGAGATCCAGTACGAATTCCGCCCCTATACGGTGGTGGCCGACGAGGTCCTGAGCTTCCTGGCCGACCGTCTGAAGGTCGCCCTGCGCGACCAGGGCAAGCGCCACGATCTGGTGGACGCGGTCTTCGCGCTCGGCGACGACGACCTGGTGCGGATCGTCGCCCGGGTGGAGGCCCTCGACGGCTTCCTGACCGGCGCTGACGGCCCCAATCTGCTGGCGGGCTACAAGCGGGCCGGCAATATCCTGAAGGCCGAAGAGAAGAAGGGGCCGCTGCCCGTCGGTCCCGCCGTGATCATGCCGGCGGCTCCCGCACAGGAAGTCATGCTCATCAATGTTCTGACCGGCGCTGGCGAAGACGTGGCCCGCGCGTTGCAGAATGAGGATTTCGCTGGTGCGATGCGTGCTCTATCGGCACTGCGCGGCCCGGTGGACGCCTTCTTCGAAGGTGTATTAGTAAATTCGGAAAACGCGGCGGAACGTGAAAACCGCCTGCGTCTTCTCGTGCAAGTTCGAGACCTGATGGAACGGGTCGCGGACTTCTCACAAGTGACGGGCTAAGGAGGCCTCAAGGAATGTCGACCGATACGCTGACCAAGTCGCGCTGGGTCTATTCCTTCGGCGGCGGAAGCGCCGATGGTGACGCCTCGATGAAGAACCTGCTGGGCGGGAAGGGGGCCAATCTCGCTGAGATGTCCTCGCTCGGCCTGCCGGTCCCCCCGGGCTTCACCATCACCACCGAAGCCTGCGTCCACTACTATTCGAACGAAAAGCAGTACCCGGCCGAGCTGAAGGACCAGGTCCTGACGGGCCTGGCCACCGTCGAGAAGCTGACCGGCAAGACTTTCGGCGATCCCGCCAATCCGCTGCTGGTCTCCGTGCGCTCAGGCGCCCGGGCCTCGATGCCTGGCATGATGGACACCGTGCTGAACCTGGGCCTCAACGACGAGACCGTCGCTGGCCTGGCCAAGCTTTCCGGCGACCGCCGGTTCGCCTTCGACAGCTATCGCCGCTTCATCCAGATGTACTCCAACGTGGTCCTCGATCTGGATCACCACATGTTCGAAGAGATCCTCGACGAGCATAAGGAGCGCCTGGACGTCACCGTCGACACCGGTCTTACGGCCGACGACTGGGAGCGCGTGGTCACCGACTACAAGGACGCGGTCCAGCGCGAGCTGGGCAAGCCGTTCCCGCAGGATCCGCAGCTTCAGCTCTGGGGCGCCATCAGCGCGGTGTTCGCCAGCTGGATGAACGACCGGGCCAAGTTCTATCGCCGCATGCACGACATCCCGGAAAGCTGGGGCACGGCGGTCAACGTCCAGTCGATGGTGTTCGGCAATATGGGCGACAGCTCCGCCACGGGCGTGGCCTTCACCCGCAACCCGTCGACCGGCGAAGCGCGCCTCTATGGCGAGTTCCTGATCAACGCCCAGGGCGAAGACGTGGTCGCCGGCATTCGCACGCCCCAGGCCCTGACCAAGATCGCCCGCGAGGAAATGGGCGAGAAGGCCCTTTCCATGGAAGAGGCGCTGCCGGAGGTCTTCCTGCAGTTCAAGGCTGTCGTCGAGAAGCTCGAGCAGCACTATCGCGACATGCAGGACATCGAGTTCACGGTGGAGCAGGGGCGTCTCTATATGCTCCAGACCCGCAATGGTAAGCGCACCGCCAAGGCGGCGTTGAGGATTGCGGTCGACCTCGCCAGCGAAGGCCTGATCACCCAGGAAGAGGCGATCATGCGGGTCGAGCCTGCCAGCCTCGACCAGCTCCTGCACCCGACCATCGACCCGGCCAGTCCGCGCGACGTGATCACCACCGGCCTGCCGGCCTCGCCTGGCGCCGCCACCGGTAAGGTTGTCTTCAACTCCGACGAGGCCGAACGCCTGGGATCGGCCGGCGAGGCTGTCATCCTGGTCCGTGACGAAACCTCGCCTGAGGACATCCACGGGATGCATGCGGCGCGCGGGATCGTCACCGCTCGCGGCGGCATGACCAGCCACGCCGCCGTTGTGGCGCGCGGCATGGGGCGTCCCTGCGTGTCCGGCGCCGGCGAACTGCAGATCGACGGCAAGGCCGGCGAACTGCGCGTGCGCGGCCGCACCTTCAAGGCCGGCGAGATCATCACCGTCGACGGCTCCCGAGGCGAAGTCCTGGCCGGCGCGGTGAAGATGATCGAGCCCGAGCTGACCGGCGATTTCGCCACCCTGATGGAATGGGCCGACAAGGTTCGCCGCCTGAAGGTTCGTGCTAACGCCGAAACGCCGCTCGACGCCCGGATGGCCCGTCAGTTCGGCGCCGAGGGCATCGGGCTGTGCCGCACCGAGCACATGTTCTTCGACGAAGACCGCATCGCCGCCGTGCGCGAGATGATTCTCGCCGACGACGAGGCCGGCCGCCGCACCGCCCTCGCCAAGATCCTGCCGATGCAGCGCAACGACTTCGTCGAGATCTTCAACATCATGGAAGGCCTGCCGGTCACCATCCGGCTGCTTGATCCGCCGCTCCACGAGTTCCTGCCGCATACCGAGGCTGACCTCGAGGGCCTGGCCAAGTCGACCGGTCTCGACGCCGCCAAGCTGATGCGCCGGGCCAAGGAACTGCACGAGACCAACCCCATGCTCGGCCACCGCGGCTGCCGCCTGGGCGTGTCCTATCCTGAGATCTACGAGATGCAGGTCCGGGCGATCTTCGAGGCCGCCTGCGAGATCGCCGAGAGCGGCAAGACCGCGCCGATCCCGGAAATCATGCACCCGCTCGTCGCCAAGGGCGAGGAGATGAAGTACCTGCGCGTGCTGACCGATCGCGTCGCCCAAGCGGTGCTGAAGGAACGCGGCCAGACCATCGAGTATCAGGTCGGCACCATGGTCGAACTGCCGCGCGCGGCCATCCGCGCCGGCGACCTGGCCGAGCATGCCGAGTTCTTCTCTTTTGGCACGAACGACCTGACCCAGACGACCTTCGGCATCAGCCGCGACGACAGCGGCCGGTTCCTGAACGCCTATCTGGAAAAGGGCATCTTCGAACGCGACCCCTTCGTGACCCTCGACCAGGAAGGCGTCGGCGACCTGATCCGCATCGGCGCCGAACGCGGTCGCGCCGTCCGCCCCGACGTCAAAATCGGCATCTGCGGCGAGCATGGCGGCGATCCGGCCTCGATCGAGTTCTGCGAGCGGATCGGCCTCGACTATGTCAGCTGCTCGCCGTTCCGGGTTCCGATCGCCCGTCTGGCCGCGGCCCAGGCTGCTGTCGGCGTCATGGAAAAAGACCGCTAGGGCGCGCAGGCCCGGCCGCTGCTTGGCTGGGATGACACCCACGCCCTCCGCACGCTAGGGAAGGGGGATGAGCAGTGTTCATCCCCTTGATCGGCCGGTCTGGTCGGCGCTGACCGGCCGTCAATCCGAGCTGGCCCTGCGCCAGGGCTCGGCCTTGCGGTTCGCGCCTGACTACGGCCTGTTCGCCGCCGCGCCTGACACCTCCGATCAATCGGTCGCCGATCTTGCGACCCTGGTCGCCGCCCATGGCGATGTCGCCCTGGTCGAGGCCGAGGAACCGCCGCCTATCGCGGGCGTGAGCGTGCGGAGCCGCGCGCTTTGCTGGCAGATGGTGGCCCACGAGCCGAACCCGGTTGGAGAACCAGCCTTCGCTATCGATGACCTGACCGAGGCGGACGCGCCGCAGATGTTGGCGCTCGCGACGCTCACCGCGCCCGGCCCGTTCTTCACCCGCACCCACCAACTGGGGCGCTTCGTCGGGGTCAAGGTCGGCGGCCAACTCGTGGCCATGGCCGGAGAGCGAATGCGGCCGCCGGGCCATACCGAGGTCAGCGGCGTCTGCACCCATCCGGGTCACCGCGGACGCGGCTACGCCGCCGGCCTGATGCTGGAGGTCGCCGCCCGCATTCGGGCCCAGGGCGAGGTCCCGTTCCTGCATTCCTACGCCCACAACACCGGGGCGATCGCGCTCTATCAGGCGCTCGGCTTCGACTTCCGCCGGGAGCTCGTCATGATCACCCTGACGAGCGGCTAGCCGGGTGGTCGCCTGAGGAGATAGGCTGGATTCGACCGTCAAGGAGAGAGACATGGCGTTGCAACTGCACACCCGTCGCGAGCCCGTGACCCTGGTTGAAGCCGCTTCGCGCCGACCGCGCCCTCAGTCCATTTTCGTCGCGCCGCGGGCCACGCCGGCCGGAGCCGTCGGGCTCGGCACGATGGGCGCCATGGCCCTGGGGGCCGTGGCCTTCGGAGCCTTTGCAGTTGGCGCGCTCGCGATCGGACGCCTCGCCATCGGCAAGATCGGGGTGGGCCGCGCCCGGATCAAGCGACTGGAAATCGACGATCTGGTCGTGCGCCGCCTCACTATCCTCGACGACGGCGAACCGCGCCGATAGGGTCCGCGCGTCCCGCCAGATGGTGCGGGGAATCTGGAGCCTTTTCCTATGCGTAGGATCGTCGTCCCGCTGCTCGCGGCCATTTTCCTGCCATCCGCCGCCCTGGCCGCTTCGCCGGTTTCGGCCGACGGTCTGGCGCGCATCGAGATGCAGGTCGAGTCGGACTTCCTGACGCCCGAGGAGCGCCAGGTGGTGAACTTGCTGATCAAGGCCGCCGACCAGATGAGCGTCATCTACGCCAAGCAAGCCAAGGGCGCAGGCCCCGGCCACGGATTCTATCCCGAGGGCTTCACCAAGGCGGAGCTCGACGCCTATCTGGCGGCCCATCCGGAGCAGAAGGCTGCGATCACCGACGGCTACACCGTGGTCCGCCGCCAGGGGGACCGCCTCGTCGCCATTCCCTACAATGTCGAGTACAAGGCCGAGCTGGAAGTCGCCGCGGGGCTGCTTGAGCAGGCCGCGGCCATCACCACCAATCCCAGCCTCAAGAAGTTCCTGACCCTTCGGGCTAAGTCATTCAGGTCCAACGACTATTTCGAATCCGAGATGGCCTGGATGGACCTCGAAGGCACGCCCATCGAGGTCGCCATCGGTCCCTACGAGACCTATACCGACGAGATCTACGGCGCGAAGACCGCCTTCGAGGCCTTCGTGACCCTGAAGGACCCGGCCGAGAGCAAGGCGCTCGACAAGTACAAGGGCTACCTGCGCGCCATGGAGGAGAACCTCCCGGTGCCGGACAGCTACAAGAACTTCCAGCGCGGCGGCGCTTCGCCCATCGCGGTGGCCGAGCAGGTGCGCGGCGGCGGCGACAACACCGTTGGCCCGCAGACCATCGCCTTCAACCTGCCCAACGACGAGCGGGTCCGCGAGGCGAAGGGCGCCAAGAAGGTGATCCTCTCCAACGTCCTGGGCGCCAAGTACGACCGCATCCTCAAGCC
>JBEBYB010000155.1:0-6590 GCA_040391295.1 Phenylobacterium sp.
GCCGCGCGCCAGGCGGCGGGCAGGACGTCTTCAGAGCCTTCGACCACGTGCAGCTTCACGCCGCTGCGGCGCTCGCCGGCGGCGGTCAGGGCGTCCAGGAAGGCCGGAACCAGGTCGGCGGCGCGCTCGCGGACGATGGCGCAGACGTTCAGCGTATTGCAGACCTTGCGATCCAGCGAGTGATAGACGGCGGCTTTCAGGCGCTCGGGATCGGCGCTGGCGTCGGCCACCACCCAGGCGCCGCCTGTGCCGTGGAGGCTGACCGGGGCGCCGGCCTGGCGGGCGATGGCGCCGAGCTGGGCGACCGCGGGGCCAGAGCCGCGGGCCACGGCCAGGGCCAGGCGCGGATCGGAGAACATCGCCCAGCCGGCGGCGTGCTCGGGACTGTCGACCAGGGCGGCCGAACCGTCCGGCAGGCCGGCGGCCTTCAGGGCGGGATCCAGGGCGTGGGTGACGATGGCGCGGGCGGTGCCCAGGGCGTCGGAGCCGATGCGGAACACCACGGTGTTGCCGGTCCGCAGCACGCCGGTGGCGTCGGCGAAGACGTTGGGGCGGCCCTCGAAGATGAAGCCGACCACGCCCAGCGGGGCGGCGACCTGCTCGACGCTCCAGCCGGCGTGATCCACGCGTTCGATCACCCGGCCGCGCGCGGCGGGGGCGTCGCGCCAGACCTGCAGGCCGGCGATCATGTCGGCGCGCATGGCGTCGTTGACGCTCAAACGGGTGGTGGAGCGGCCTCTGGCCTGGGCGCGGGCGACGTCCTGCGCATTGGCCTGGGCGATCGCGTCCCAGACGCTGTCGTTCGCCAAGTTGGCCGCGAAGGCTTCGAAGAATTGGGTGACGGCGGCGTCGGAGACCTTGGCCAGCTCGTCGAAGGCGGCGTGGGCGCGGCCGACCGCGCCTGCGGCGATGGCCTGGACGCTGGCCGGGATGTGCAGCAGGTCGCCGGTTTCCTGCACCACCACCAGGCGGTCGCCGGGCTTGAAGGCGGCGGCCAGGGGCTCGGACACCAGGGCGACGCGGTCGCCGCCGAACGGGATCGGCATGCCGGCGACAAGCGTTTCGAGCCGCGCCGTGCGGCCGCCCGCCTCAACCCTGGTTCTCGCCGTCACGTCGTTCATTGCGCCCTATTGCTCAGTTTGAGGTTTAGTAGGCCCCTTTGGGCCCGCCCGCAAATCCGGTGCGAGCTCTTCCAGCGGTGAAATCTGCTTGATCGTCATCACCGAGCTTGTCCCGGCGACCCATGAACACAGGCGCTTCAAGTCTTTCGGCTAGGGCGACGTTTATGGGTGGCCGGCACAAGAGGCCGGCCATGACGATTATGGATGGATCAAGCCGCCGCCGTCGCCGGGCTCAGGGCCAGGTCGTCGGCGTGGATCAGCGGGCCGGAGGTGAAGCCCAGCACGGCCTCGATGGCGTCGGACTTCAGGCCGCGAATGCGCTCGGCGTCGCCGGAATCATAGCGGGCGATGCCGCGGCCGATCTCGCGGCCGGCCTGGTCGGCGACCACGACGGCGTCGCCCTTGCCGAACCTGCCCTCGACGCCGCGCACCCCGGCGGCCAGCAGGCTCTTGCCGGTGGACAGCGCGCGGGCCGCGCCGTCGTCGACGACTAAGGTCCCAGCGGGGGCCAGCGAGCCGGCGATCCAGGCCTTGTAGGCGGCGACGACCGAGACCGACGGCTCAATGACCGTGGCCAACTCCCCGGCCTCGATGGCGGCCAGCGGGGCCGGGCGTCGGCCGAGCGTGATGACCGTGGTGCAGCCGGCCGACTGGGCGATGCGGGCGGCGGCGATCTTGGTGGCCATGCCGCCGGTCCCGACCCCGGCGCTGGCGTTCGCGCCGCCGGCCATGGCCTCGATCTGCGGTGTCAGTTGGCTGATGCGCGGCATGTGCCGGGCGGAGGGGTCATGGCGCGGATCGGCGGTGTAGAGGCCGTCGATGTCCGACAGCAGCACCAGCACGTCGGCGCCGATCATCTGGGCGACGCGGGCCGCCAGACGGTCGTTGTCGCCGTAGCGGATTTCCTCGGTGACGACGGTGTCGTTCTCATTGACCACCGGCACGACGCCGAGGTCGAGCAGGGTCGAGAGCGTGGCGTGGGCGTTCAGCCAGCGGCGGCGAATCTCGGTGTCGTCGCGGGTCAGCAGCACCTGGGCGGCGGAAATCCCGTGCGGCTCCAGCGCCTCTTCCCAGGCCCGCATCAGGGCCGATTGGCCGGCGGCGGCGCAGGCTTGCTTCTCGGGCAGGGTCAGGGCGCGGCGGCCCATCTTCAGGCGGCGGCGGCCCAGGGCCACGGCGCCCGAGGACACCACCAGCACCTGCTGGCCCCGCGCCCGCAACCGCGCCAGATCGCTTGCGAAGGCGGCCAGCCAGGCCGTGTCGGCGCCGTTCTCGCCGGCGACCAGGGCCGAGCCGAGCTTGACGACGATGCGCTTGGCCTGGGGCAGCCCGCTCATCAGGGGGTCCAGCCGGTGTTGGTTTCGTCCTTCGGATCGGCCTTGGCGACCGCGGCCTTGCGTTCGCGGACCAGGGCGTAGGCCTCGCGCAGCAATTCGGTGACGCCTTCGCCGGAGACTCCGGAGACCAGGCGGACCTCGGCGCCCGAGGCCTCGGCCAGGACCTCGCGCTGCATCTCGACCGTGCTTTCGTCCAGGGCGTCGATCTTGTTCAACGCCAGGATTTCGGTCTTGTCGCCCAGATCGTCGTCATAGGCTTCCAACTCGGTCCGCACGGTTTTCCAGGCCTCGACGACGTCGGTCTGGGTGGCGTCGACCAGGTGGATCAGGGTGGCCGTGCGTTCGACGTGGCCCAGGAACCGGGTGCCAAGACCCGCGCCGTCCGAGGCGCCTTCGATCAGGCCGGGAATGTCGGCGATGACGAAGCGCTCGTTGGTGGACAGGTCGACCACGCCGAGGTTCGGGCTGATGGTGGTGAACGGATAGTCGGCGATCTTCGGCTTGGCGGCGCTGGCGGCGGCCAGGAAGGTGGATTTGCCGGCGTTGGGCAGGCCGACCAGGCCGACGTCGGCGATCAGTTTCAGCCGCAGCCAGATCCAGCGCTCTTCGCCGTCCTGACCAGGGTTGGCATGTTTGGGCGCCTGGTTGATCGGCCCCTTGAAGCGGTCGTTGCCCCAGCCGCCGTTGCCGCCCTTGAGCAATTGGACGCGCTTGCCGGGCTCGTCCATGTCGGCGATCAGGGTTTCCTTATCCTCGTCCAGCACCTGGGTGCCGACCGGGACGCGCAGCACGATATCGGCGCCGGCGGCGCCGTGACGGTTGCGGCCCATGCCGTGGATGCCGGTCTCGGCGCGGAAGTGCTGGGCGTAGCGGAAGTCGATCAGGGTGTTGAGGCCGTCCATGGCCTCGACCCAGACATCGCCGCCGCGCCCGCCGTCACCGCCGTCCGGGCCGCCGTATTCGATGTACTTCTCGCGCCGGAACGACACAGCGCCGCCGCCGCCGTTGCCGGAGCGGATATAGATCTTGCACTGGTCGAGAAACTTCATCGGGGCCTTTTGTAGCACAGAGTGGCGCAGGTCGAGCGTAGCGGCGTCGATTCCCGCCCAGGTGAGGGTTTCGCGCACGTCATCCCAGGCTGGCGCTTTGCCGCAGCCTGGGATGACGCCGTGAACATCAGGCCAGCCAAACCATCATTCGGGTCGGGGCCGGGCGGCCGCCACGTGCGACCGACGGCCGTTGCCGGACCTCGCCCGTATAGAGGAAGCCGGCCTTGGACAGCACTTGGCCGGAGGCTGGGTTGTCGGCGAAGTGGCCCGCGCGCAGATAGCGCCGGCCCCAGGTCCGATGCGCCCAGATCAGCGCGCCTTGCGCGGCCTCGGTGGCGTAGCCCGCGCCCCAATAGGGCCGGCCTAGCCAGTAGCCGAGTTCGATTTCGTCGCTGCTGGGGCCGTCGAACCCCATCACGCCGATGGCGCCGTGCTCGGGATGCTCGATGACGAAGACCGCCTCGCGGTCGGGATCCTGCTCGCTCACCTGGGCGAGGAAACCCTCGGCGTGTTCGAGGCCATACGGGTAGGGCATGCCGGTGGTCATGCGCGCCACGTCGAAGTCGTTGGCGTGCTGCGCGAGCCGTGCGGTGTCGGCCTTGCGGGGCTTGCGTAGCCGAAGACGCTCGGTCGCGATGACCGGCTCGAAGTCGATAGCGCACATGGTCTACCTCCCGGCCCTCTCTCGGGGCCCTTGGAAAACAACAAGGGGGAGTCCGGCGACCGGACTCCCCCTCGGAAGTTCTCTGCCCGGCTCGCCTGACGGCGGGCCCGGGTGATGAGGCTCGCCTTAGTTCGCTTCAGCCACGACCACGTTCACGTAGGTGCGGTCGTTGCGCTTGGTGATGAATTTCACGGCGCCGTCGGCGGTCGCGAAGAGGGTGTGGTCCTTGCCGATGCCGACATTGGCGCCCGGATAGAACTTGGTGCCGCGTTGACGCACGATGATGTTGCCGCCGACGACGGACTCACCACCAAATTTCTTCACGCCAAGGCGGCGGCCAGCTGAGTCGCGACCGTTGCGCGAAGAGCCGCCAGATTTCTTGTGAGCCATAGCTCTCTCCTAACTCTCTAGAACGCTGCGCTTAGACGGCGGCGTCGTCGGACGACTTGGCGGCGGCCTTCTTCGGCGCAGCCTTCTTGGCCGGGGCTTCGTCGGTCGCCGCGGCGGCCTTCGGAGCTTTCGCCTTGGCCGGAGCAGCGGCTTCCAGTTCGGCGATCACGTTCTTCAGGTTGCGGGCGCGAGCGTCCAGCAGGGCCTTCGGGGTGAGATCGACGACGCCGTCCCACTTGTCGGTCTTGCCGGCGCCGGCGACCGAGGTGACCCGCAGGACGCTCTCGTGCTGACGATGACCCTTCGTGCGGCGATAGCCCTGGCGACGGATCTTCTTGAAGATCTTCACCTTCTCACCCTTGCGGGTTTCGATGAGGGTCGCCGAGACCTGGGCGCCGTCCACGAGGGGCGCACCCAGCGTGACGGCCTCGCCATCACCCAGCATCAGAACGTCGCCGAAAGCGACCTCCGCACCGGGTTCACCGTCGAGTTTTTCGACAACCAGCAGGTCGCCGGCCTGGACCCGGTACTGCTTTCCGCCGGTCTTGATCACCGCGTACATGGTTAGCGCCTTGAGACTGTAGCAAAATGGATTGCGCCCGCGAGATAGCCCGCGGGCGAGAGGCGCGGACTTATACAGAGGGGCCGGTAGGAGTCAACGCGCCTGCCGTGTTTCCACGGTCACATGACTCAATCCGGGTAAATCGGCCAGTCGCGCGCGGTAGATTTCGGCCGGCTGCGGGCTGGCGGCTTCCACCACCACGATGGCGGCGTGATGTCCGGGCCCCAGGCGCCAGAGATGCAGGTCGAGCAGGCGCTCGCCCTCGCGCTGCAGCCGCTCGCGGATTTCGGCGGTCAGCTCGGGCGAGGGATTGATGTCCAGCAGCACCGCGCCGGTGCGACGCATCAGCCGCCAGGCGAAGTGGGCCAGCAGGGCGGCCCCGGCCAGGCCGGCCAGGCTGTCGGCCCAGGGCCAGTCGAGCCATAGGCCCAGGCCCAGGCCGGCGATGGCCAGGACCGAGACCGCTGCGTCACCCGCCAGGTGCAGATGGGCCGCCGACAGGTTCAGGTCGCCGTCACGGTCGTGGGCGTGTTTGTGGATCGGCCGCAGCAACCAGACGCAGATCAGATTGATCACCAGGGCCGCGCCGGCCAGGGGCAGGGCGCCGTCATAGGCGACGGGCGCGGGCTCCAGCAGGCGATGGCCGCTCTCTATAGAGATCAGCACGGCGCTGACGGCCAGGACGGCGGCGTTGGCGAAGCCGGCCAGGTAGCCGAGCTTGCCGGTGCCGAAGGAGAAGCGCGGATCGTCGGCGAGCTTGCGCGCCAGCCGGTAGGCGCCGGCGGCCACGCCCAGGGCCGCGACATGGGCCCCCATGTGCAGGCCGTTGGCGATCAGGGCCATGGAATTGAAGACCAGGCCGCCGATGATCTGGGCGGCCAGGGTGAGCACGCAGATGCCGGCGACGATCCAGGTACGTCGCTCATTGTGCGCGTGATCGGCGCCCAGATAGACGCGGTCGGCCCGGAAGCCGTCCATCTGTCCTTGTCGTTCGGGCGCGGAGGCGGTCACAAGGTCTCTTTTGTATGGCGGCGGCGGCCGTGGTTTGGTGTTATTCGATAACAGTATGCTGCGGTCAAGCGATCGAAGGCCGCAGCCTGTTGGCTTGTTCCCCTCCAATGACTAGATGTCCCTCATGACCGACAAGACACCCGTCACCGTCCTCACCGGCTATCTCGGCGCAGGCAAGACCACGCTCCTCAACCGGATCCTCACCGAGGACCACGGCAAGAAGTACGCCGTGATCGTCAATGAGTTCGGCGAGGTCGGCATCGACAACGACCTGATCGTCGGCGCCGACGAAGAAGTCTTCGAGATGAACAACGGCTGCGTCTGCTGCACGGTGCGCGGCGACCTGATCCGGGTGCTCTCGGGGCTGATGAAGCGCAAGGGCAAGTTCGACGCCATTATCGTCGAGACCACCGGCCTGGCCGATCCCGGCCCGGTCGCCCAGACCTTCTTCGTCGA
>JBEBYB010000156.1:0-6530 GCA_040391295.1 Phenylobacterium sp.
TCTCGAAGGTCGACTGAAGAAGGACGGTGGCGGCCGAGGCCGTGCCCGCCGCCATCAGCAGGGCCGACGCGGCGGCGCCAGCCAAAATCAATTTACGCATTAGAACCCCATCAATGATCAAAAAGCGCCGATACCCCAACGCCGTTACGCCAACTGCGCCGCTAATTAACACCTCGTCAACCATCCACCCGTGTTCAGGCGTGTTTTTGAGTCACGAATTGTAGCGTAAGGGCTATATTTCGCGCCTCGGGCGAATTTTCTACAGTTCGGCGCCAGCCGCTCCGACTAACTGCGCACAGAACAGCCCTAAAAATCGCCCGTCGGATGTGGGGCGCTAGACACGCGGCGTCAGCGCGCGAGGCACGACTCTTGCTCGAGAACCCATTGAGGAACACTCGCGCACCAAAACGAGCCCATCGTCCAGTGCGCGCGGCCGGCCCAACCAGGCGCCGGCGAGAAGCGGGGAAGCGCACAGCGGGCGCTTCCCCGCTGACTCTCGACCTAGGTCTGGGCTTTGTTGTACCGTCGATTAGCTCTCACAGCGTCCAGGCTCTCGGCATAGACGTCGAGGATCCACTTACGGGTGGCCACCTTCTCCTTACCGGACTTTGAGAGCGAGACACCCTCCACGTCGGCGATGCACACCATGAGACGGTATGCGACATGTTCCGGCGAATTTTCGCCGTACTGAAAATCAGAACGATCGACCACTGCACCCTCTACTTGTTCGATACCTACACCCCGGGCGCCCATGGCCTCCCGCTCGCTGAAGCTAGAGCCCAATAGGCGCCGCATTGAGGCAGGTATAGTTGCGCCTCTCCTGGAACCTGACCAGAGGCGCCGTTCCAATCGCTTGAGGCTCGAAATCGCGTGAGTAGCCCCTTGACCATCACTGTCGCCCTGGCCCTCGTCCTGCTGAGCAGCGCCGCCAGCCGGGCCGCGGCGCCGGCCGCCAATGAAGCCTCCGCCCATCCAGGCACGCTAGCGCGCCTCCCCGACGGCCGACACCTGAACTTCCGATGCTCCGGCCAGGGCTCCCCGACCGTGATCCTCGAAGGCGGATATGCCGCCACTTCCCTCGCCTGGACGCGGGTCCGCGCCCAGGTCGAGAAGACCAACCGGGTCTGCACCTATGACCGGGCCGGCTACGGTTTCAGCGATCCGGGGCCCCTGCCCCGCGACGGCGCGGCGATCGCACGCGACCTGGACCGCGGCCTGCGGGCCGCCAGGCTCGGAGGTCCCTTCATCCTGGTCGGCCACTCGGCGGGCGGACTCTATGTCCGCCTATTCTCAAATCGCCGCCCGCTGGAGGTCGTCGGCATGGTGTTGGTCGATCCGTCCGTCGAACACCAGGACACCCGCTTTGCCGAAGCCTTTGGCCCCGGCGCCGGCGGTGTCGGCCCGATCAGGCTCAAGGCGGCGGCGTGCCTGGAAGCCGCGGAGCTAAAGTTTCTTCCGCCCGTTGAACCGGCGCTCAAGCGCTGCATTGCAACGCCCCGGCCAGATCAGCCCGCCAAGGTGAACGCCGCGCGGCTCGCCGAAAGCCTGCGTCCGGCGACTTGGCGCACCCAGCTTTCTGAACTCGACAGCCTGTGGCCTGCGACCTCCGATCAGATCGGCGCCGGCCGCCAGTCCTATGGCGACCTGCCGATCATCGTGCTGACCGCCGACGGAACCTATGCCAAGGCCCCCCAAGCCCAGGCGCTCTGGCTGCGTCTCCACGAAGAATTGGCGGCCAGATCGACCCGCGGCGTCCATCGGGTCGTCGCCAACAGCTCGCATATGTTGATGAACGACCACCCCGGAGCCGTCAGCGCCGCTATCGCCGAGATCATCGCCGGCGGGAAACCGCCCCATACAGACGGCGTGATTTTGACAGATCGCTGAACGAGATTTGCACAACTTGTGAGGAGCGTATATGGCCGCAGCCATGCGTGTTAACTGCTCGCACAGAGCCTACGTGGCAGTGTCGTCTGGCATACTCGCCTCCACCGGTCCTCAATGTCCTCACTCGCCGACCTCCAGCCGAACGCTCCGTCCGACCGACGCGCCCGCCGCCAGGGCGACTCGGCGGCTGCGGCCTGGTCGGAGTCGGGGCGTGATCGGCGTGGCCCGCTGCGCCCCCCACGACTGACGCCAACGCGCTTGCGGCTTTCGGGCCGCGTGCTGACGAGGTTCTTTCAGGCGGGCGACGCCATCGCACTGGCGGGTGGCGGCTTCATGGCCGCGGCCCTGACCCATGGCGCCAACGTCTTTCTAATTTACGGCAGCGCCGCGGTGGCGACGTTCGCCAGCCTACGGCTGTTCGACTGCTACAAGTTTGGCCGGCGCGAAGACCTGGCCACCCACCTGATGCGCGTCACCGTCTGCTTTGCGGTGGCGGTCGCCATGTGCTTTGCGGTCCTGACCCACTTCGTCGGGGTGGTGATGCTGGCCGCCGCGCTCGGCGTCTGGACGCCGATGGCCTTCCTGACCGTCGCCGCCGCGCACGGCATCTGGTGGCTGAACGTCAAGCGCTGGCGAGCCAACGGCCGTCTGACCCCGAACCTGGTCATCGTGGGCGCCACCGGCGCGGCCGAACGCCTGATTGCAGCGATCCTCGAAACGCGTGAAGCCAACATCCTCGGCGTGTTCGATGATCGCGCCGCCGAATCCGCGGCGCAGTTGCACGGCGTGCCGTTGCTGGGCGGCACGAACGAGCTGCTGGCCCACCGGGTCATGCCGTTCGTGGACCGGATCGTGCTGACCGTTCCGTCGGTCGCGCGCGACCGTATCCACAATCTGCTGGAACGGCTCGTCGTCCTTCCCAACGAGATCACCCTGCTGCTCGATCAGGACGGCGAAGGCGACGAAGCCCAGGCTATCGACCGGATCGCCAACATCCCGCTGACCCGGGTCTCCGGCAATCAGATCGACCAGGGCAAGGCTGTGGCCAAGCGCCTTCAGGATGTGGTCGTCGGCTCGGTTGCGCTGTTCTTTGCTGCGCCGATCATGCTGCTGGTGGCCATCGCGGTGAAGTTGGACAGCCCCGGCCCGATCTTCTTCCGGCAGCGCCGCCACGGCTTCAACAATGAAGAGATCGTGGTCTGGAAGTTCCGCTCTATGCGGTTCGAGGCGTCCGACGCCAAGGCCGCGCGTCAGATCAGCAGCGACGACGACCGCGTCACTAAGGTTGGCCGCTTCATCCGCAAGACCAGCCTGGATGAGCTGCCGCAGCTCCTGAACGTCCTGGCCGGCGAAATGTCGCTGGTCGGCCCGCGCCCTCACGCCATCGGCATGAAGACCGGCGATGTGGAAAGCTCGCGCTTGGTCAGCGAGTACGCCCATCGCCACCGCATGAAGCCCGGCATGACCGGATGGGCGGCGATCAATGGTTCGCGTGGCGCGGTGGACACCCCCGAGCTCGTCCGCGACCGCGTCGCCCTCGACGTGGAGTACATCGAGCGCCAGTCCTTCTGGCTCGACCTCTACATCATGTTCATGACCGTGCCCTGCCTGCTGGGCGACTCCGACACCGTCCGTTAGGCCCTCGCTCGGTTGAAGAACAGGCCCGTGACATCGCCGCCGGCGGCTGTAATTGCGTCCCGCAGTTGCCCCGGCGCGCTGGCGTCAGGCTGGTCGGCCGCGACCACCAGCACGGTCTGATCCATGAACGGCGTGACAGTCAGGGCTGCGCGCGAGCGTTCGGGCGACGGGCCGTCGACAATGACCAGATCGACAACGCTTCGCAGGCTGTCCCAGTAGCGGCGGCTCGGCAGGACGTGGATGCCCTGGCCCGGCGCCAGCCGCTCGCGCTGAAAGCGGGTGACCCACCAGCGGGCCGATCCGACGCGATAGGCGGCCAGATAGCTGGCGTCCGGCCACACCTCGCCCGCCGAGGTCTGGGCCTGCGGCTGTACCGTGAAGAACATGGCGCCGTCGGGACTGGCCTGGGCCGGGTCGGAGAGAGGGCCGTAGCGCGCGCTGCTCTCGGTGATGGCGGCGTGCTGGGGCGCGGCCATCAGGTCCAGGTCCACCAGCCAGACGGACCTCCCCGCGCGCCTGGCGGCGTACAGCGCCAGTTCCCGGGCGACGGTGGAGGCCCCCTCGCCTCGCCGGGCGGCGGTGATCTGGACGACGCGGCCAGCCGCAGGCGCCCCCAGGGACGTCCACAGTTCGGCCATCTCGGAGCTTAGATCGACCATGTCCCCGAATCGTCGCGCCTGCACTGGGGCGAGGCTATCGCAAAGCGAGGGGCTCTAGCGCGGCTTCATCGCCGCCGCGCCCAGGATCGGCAGGTCCAGGGTGCGGGACGCCACCTGGGCGGTCGGCAGGCCTGGCCGCAGCAGCATTCGGATCAGTCCGGCTCCCAGCGCGGCGAGGCTCGCCAGCAGCAGGGACAGGGCGAGGAAGGGCATGCGCAGGTTCACGCCGCGGGTCGGGGGGACCGCGCGCTGGAGGATGCGGATGTCGTCGTCGGCCAGCAGGGCGATTTCCTGGGCGGCGCGGTCCTGCTCTTCCCTCACGGTCAGCGCGCGGCGGGGATCGAGGCCGGCGAGGCGCTGGCGGCGAACAATCACTTCCACGACTTGACCGGCGAGGACGGCTTCGGCTTGTTTGAGGGCGGCGATTTCGCCTGTGAGTTGAATTTGTTCGATTTGTAACAACTGGTGGATTGGATTGAGCCCGGTTCGGGTGCGGGTGGGGCCGCCGGGGGTGACGTCGCGATGCAGGCGGACTTCGCGCGGCGCCTGGCCCAGCTCGGCGTTCAGCGCCGCCAGCCTGGCGTTGCGCGCCTGGAGCTCGACCTCGGTCTCGTAGCGCTGCTGTTCGATCTGGGCCTGGAGGACCGACAAGGCCCGCTGCTGATCCAAGGCGGGGGCCGGCAGCACCGAGCGACGATAGATCAGGTATTCTTCGAGCAGGGCGTTGAGGATGAGGGCCGCGGCCTGCGGGTCCTGGTGGCTGAAGGCCAGGCGCACGACCGGCGTCCCAGGCGCACTCTCGATCCTCAGGTCCTGCTCAATCGTCTGGGCGGCTAGGCCGATGATCCGCCGCCGCTCGGCCGGCGAAGCGCCCGCGGCCTTCGCCGCGAGCCGCGGATAGGTGCGCGGCAGACCAAGCCTTTCGATCACCCGCAGCGACAGCTGGCCCGCGCCCAGGATCTCGATCTCCGAACCGACCGACGCGCCACGCGCCAGCAGGCTCGATTGAGCCTGGTAACTGGTTTTCTGAGCAAATGCGGCGAGCACGCCAAGGCCGAGCACGACCAGGAAGACCGCCAGGATCAGGCGGCGTTCACGCCAAAGCAGCGGCGGAAGATCAGACAGGGCGAAACGCCGACGAACCGTCCGGTTCGAGGTCGACCTCGCCTTTCTCATGCCTGCCCAAGCGCTCTGCGCGGCCATCGGATTCCAATCAGGGCCGACCCTGGCCCAGACCTTGCGAGTAACACCCCGTCACCCGTTCCGCCGAGCGCTTTTCGCGACCGCGATCAGCCGGTGGCGAGCCACTCGCGAGCTTGACGCTGAGCCTCGGCGACCTCGTTGGAGGCCATCTCCTGGCTCAGTTCCTTGCGATAGACCTTGGCTTCCAACGACCCGCGCATGGCGGCCAGGTTGAACAGCATATGGGCCGAGACGTAGTCGAGCGGCGCGCCGCCCTGCCCGGTCGAATAGAGCAGGCCCATCTTGAACAGATCGTCCCCGGTCGCGTCCGGGGTTGGCAGCGGTAGTCCTGTCGCGCCGTCGATTTCCACGCTCGTAAGCATGATTTCGTTTCCCTAGCCCCGCCGGCTCGCCCCCGTTCTGGGTTCCGCTCCCGGCGCTTTACGGCTCTAGGAAAGTCGATGCCGACTAAAGATAAGGTTAACCGCCAGGACTCATCACTGATGACAGGCGGAATTTCACTAATCGCCCGATTTACTGAACGGAAACTTTCGCACCATTTGGCGTCGCCGAGGCTATCGCAATATGACGCCCCCCACGCCGATCGTCATCCCCGGTCGCGTATGCGGGCCGGGGATCCATACGCACCGGCCTTTCCGGCGTCGCTCGGTGGTTATGGATGGCCGGGTCCTGCCGGCCCGGCCATGACGAACCCATAGAGCAAACCCATATCCCGGAGCGCCCGCCAAGCGGCTAACCTCCCCCGAGCCTGACAGTTCCGTTCAGGTCGAGTTCAGGCGGCGGCCGGTAGTTTGCAGATCAACAGCACAGACTGCCGAACTTGGAGGCCTAGCCCATGAAACGCCTGATCCTGAGCATCGCCGCGGTCGCCGCCGTAGCCGGCCCGATGGCGTTCAGCGCAACCTCGGCCTTCGCCGATGACGATCGCGGCCGGGGCCGCGGCCACGGCAACCACGAACAACGCTGGGACCGCGGGGACCGTGACCGCGGGGACCGCCATCGGGGTGACCGCGACCGCTATGATCGCCGAGACGACCACCGTGGCCGCTATGATCGACGCGACCACCGCCCCGCCTACAGCAACTGGGATCGCGGCCGCCACAACGGCTACTACTACAACAACCGCTGGTTCTACGGCCCGCC
>JBEBYB010000157.1:0-6498 GCA_040391295.1 Phenylobacterium sp.
GGCGTCCTGGTCGCCCAGCCAGTCCGACCCCTTGACGGTGTCGTACATGTGCCAGCGCCAGTCATCCTCGCCCATGTTGCCGAGCGAGGCGGAGATGCCGCCCTGGGCCGCAACGGTGTGCGAGCGGGTCGGAAACACCTTGGAGAGGCAGGCGGTCTTCAGACCGGCCTGGGCGCAGCCGAGCGCGGCGCGAAGGCCGGAGCCGCCGGCGCCGACCACGACGACGTCGAACTTGTGATCGATGAACTGATAGTTCGCCATGGGATTAGTAAGCGCCTCCCAGCGCGACCTTCAGAATGGAGAACACCGCCAGGGCGCCGACCAGCGCGCAGACGAACAGGTTGAGCAGCAGCAGGACCGCGCGGCTGGAGGTCTTGGTGATGTAGTCCTCGATCACCACCCGCAGGCCGGCGTGCATGTGCAGGAAGCCGACGATCACGAAGAGGCCCATCAGCACCGGGTTGACCATCGACGAGGTCAGCCATGCCACGGCGCCGTAATAGTCGGTGGCGGCCAGGCGCAGGCCCGAGAACACCGCCCAGAGCACGAGCGGAACCAGGGCGACGGCCGTGACCCGCTCGGCGATCCAGGAGCCGACGCCGTGCTTGGCGGCGCCCAGGCCGCGGGCGCGGCCCAGAGGTGTGCGATAGCTAGCCATCAGAGCGCTCCCGTCATGGCGGCGATGATCCAGACCGCAAGGGTGGCGGCGATGGCGAAGGCGATGGTGGCGATGGCCCCCATGGTCGCGGTCTTCAGGTTGTAGCCGTGGCCGGCGTCCCAGATCAGGTGCTGGATGCCCTTGGCCAGGTGATAGAAGGTCGCCAGGGTCAGGGCGAACATGACGATCTTGCCCGGGAACGAGCCCATGACCGCCTTGAAGGTTCCGTAGGCCTCAGGCCCGGCGGCGAGCGTCATCGCCCAGATCGCCAGGATCAGGCCTCCGCCATAGAGCGCGCAACCCGAGGCGCGGTGCAGGATCGAGGTGGCCATGGTCAAGTGCCACCGCCAAATCGTCGTGTGTGGCGAGAGCGGGCGTTCGCGGGGGGCGTCTGTCATGAGCGTTCCGAACTGGAAGAAGCGGCTCCGCTTTTAAGCCGCAGCCCTTAACTGTCAACGAAGGCGGGGCGGCTGAACATGCAGAACACGCCCGACCTTCGCCAATGCCGAAGTTTCTCCCATTTTTCGTTTGTAGCAATGTGTCTTTCCCGTAAGCATCCTTCGCAGGAGACGAAGGATGCGCTTCGACCTGGTCGATCTGAGACTGTTCTGCGAGGTGGTGGACGCCGGCTCGATCACGCGCGGCGCCGAACGCAGCGCCCTGGCCCTGGCCGCCGCCTCGACCCGGATCCGCAATATGGAGGACACGCTCGGCGCGTCCTTGCTGGAGCGATCGCGCCAAGGCGTCACCCTGACCCCGGCCGGCCGCACCCTGCTCAAGCACGCCCGCACGATCCTCTCCCAGACCGCACGGTTGCGCGAGGACCTGGGCGCCCATGCCGGCGGCCTGTCGGGCGAGGTGCGGCTGCTGGCCAACACCAACGCCCTGACCGAATTCCTGCCCGAGGCGCTTAGCGCCTTCTTGGCCGGCCACCCCCATGTCAGCGTCAATCTCGAGGAGCGCCTTTCCGACGAGATCGTCGGCCTGGTGGCCGACGGCGTCGGGGACGTCGGGATCGTCGCCGGCACCGTCGACAAGGGCAGCCTGGAAACCTTCCCCTTCCGCTCCGACCGTTTCGTCGTGGTCTGCAGCGCCGTCCATCCGCTGGCCGGACGCGCCTCGATGACCTTCGCCGACGTGCTCGGCTTTGATCTGGTCGGCCTGGATCGCGCCAGCTCGTTGCAACGGTTCCTCTCGACCAAGGCGGCGCGGGAAGGCCGGCCGCTGCGCCTGCGCGTCCAGCTTCGCAGCTTCGACGCGGTCTGCCGGCTGGTGGAGTGCGGGGTCGGCGTCGGGATCGTCCCCGAGACCACCGCCCGGCGCGCCGCGCGCACCATGTCGCTGGGCATTGTCGAGCTGACCGACGACTGGGCGCGGCGCGACCTGACCATCTGCGTGCGCGACATGGGCCAGCTCGCCCCCTACGCCCGCGAATTGGTGAAGAGCCTGCGCGCCTAGGGGCCGCGATCCAGAACGCGGGGCTACGCGACGCTCCGCGCCACCCGCTTCATGTTTGAGCCGGGGTGCGCGATCCGCGCTTCGATGACCCGCGCCAGCCGGCGCACGCCCTCGTCAATATCTTCGGGGCCAAGCAACGAGTAGCTGAGGCGCAGGGTGTTGGCCTGGGGCTCCACGGCGAAGAACGGCGCGCCGGGCACGAAGGCGACCCGCTCCTCGGCCAGCGCCGCTTCCAGCAGATGGGCGCCGTCGAGACCCTCAGGGACCAGGAGCCAGACGAACATCCCGCCCTGCGGCTTCGACCAGGTGACGCCCATCGGCATGTGCCGGGCCAGCGCGGTCTGCATGGCCGAGGCGCGCTGGCGATAGTGGACACGCAGGCGCTCCAGGTGGGCGTCATAGTCCTCCGAGATCACCCGCGCGGCGACCATCTGGTTGATCGTCGAGACGTGCAGGTCGCCGCCCTGCTTAAGCAGCACCAGCTTGTCGATCACCGGCCGGGGCGCGCAGACCCAGCCAAGGCGCAGCGCCGGCGACAGGGTCTTGGAGAGCGTCCCGCAATAGAGGGTCCGGGCGTTCTCGATCGAGCCCGACCGCGCCACGTCCAGCGCCAGAAGCGACGGCTCGTTGGTCCCTGAAAAGCGCAGCTCGCGATAGGCGGCGTCTTCGACCAGCACCAGGTCGTGGGCCGCGGCGCGGTCCAACACCGCCTCGCGCTCCCGGCGCGTCATGGTGCGGCCCGACGGATTGGCGAAATCCGGGACCAGATAGGCGAGCCGCGCGCCGGCCGGGACGTCGCCGTCCAGGTCGCCATAGGTCGGCTCATAGGCGTTGAAGGCGCCGAGCGCGCCCATATAGGTCGGCCGTTCGGCCAGCACGGCGTCGCCCCGCGCCAGGAACAGCTTGCCGATCAGATCCAGCGCCTGCTGTGAGCCGGCGGTGATGACGATATTGCCCTCGTCGCAAGGCACCCCGTCGCCGCTCATCCGCGCGGCGATCCAGCGGCGCAACTCCGGCAAGCCTTCGCTCACCGAATACTGCAGCGCCTGGGCGCCGGCCTCCTTCAGCACGTCCTCATATGCCGACTGGATACGTTCGGCGGGAAACATCTCGGGGTCGGGAATACCGCCCGCGAAGGACAGGATGTCCGGTTGATCCAGCAGCTTCAGCAATTCGCGGATTTCGGAGGCGCGCACATGCGTCATCCGTTCGGCGAAGCGGTTGGTCCAGGTGTTCATGGGAAGCTCCATCGAATGCGGATGGAGCAATGTCTGGCCAATCCATCCGCGAAATTTGCGGGGATCGGCGGGGTGAGCAGCTAGCTGCGCACGACCTCGCGTCGCCCCGGAAGGGCGGCGGCTACTTTCAGCAGGGAGGCGGGACGCAGGCTCATAGCGGCGCGACCATAGAGGCCGAGCGCAACGATGTCACGAGCTAGGGCCGCTCCTCGAGCCAGTCGGCCGAGCGCATCTCCTGCAGGCGCGAGGCCGTGCGTTCAAACTCGAAGGCGCCGTCCCCTTCCGGATAGAGCGCCACGGGCTCGGCCTGCGCCAACACGATCAGCCGGGCGTGGGCCTCATAGAGGGCGTCGATCAGGATCACGAAGCGGCGCGCTTCCTCGCGCCGATTGGCGGTGAGCTTGGGCAGGTCCTGCAGGAACACCGTGTGGAACCGCTCGGCGATGGCTACATAGTCGTTCGGCCCCAGCGCCACCGAGCACAGGCTGGCGAACGTCGCCCGCACCATGCCGCCCGACGTGTGCGGCAGGTGGACCTTGCGGCCCAGCACCTCCAGCGTCTCGCCGATTTCCTCTTCGCCCCCGAGCATGTCTCGCCAGAGCGCGTCGAAGCTGCGCTGGTTGTCGGGATCGTTGGGCGAGAACCAGGTGCCGGCCGCGCGCAGGCGGTCGAGCCGGTAGTCGTGCGGCCCCGCCACGCTCACCACCTCCACCTTGCTCTTCAGCAGCTCGATGAAGGGCGTGAACAGCTGGCGGTTGATGCCGTCCTTGTAGAGCTGGTCGGGCAGCCGGTTGGAGGTCGCCACCAGGGTCACGCCGCGCGCGAACAAGGCCTCGAACAATCGGCCCAGGATCATGGCGTCGGCGATGTCGGTGACCTGGAACTCGTCGAAGCACAGCAACCGCGCCTGGCCGGCCACCACATCGGCCAGCGGCGGGATCGGATCGTCCCCCTTGGCTTGCCCGAACTTGGCCTTGCGCGCGGCGGCGTCGCCCTTGCGCCAGGCGTCGATCAGCCGGTGGATCTCGCCCATGAAGACGTGGAAGTGGACGCGGCGCCTTTTCTCCACCGGGGCCGTGGCGAAGAACAGGTCCATCAGCATGGACTTGCCGCGCCCGACCGGTCCGATCAGGTAGACGCCCCGCTGGCCCTCGGGCTTCTTGAAGAAGGCGGTGAAGCCGCTCGGCTCGGCGGCGACGAGGTCGCCCTCCAACCGAACCAGGGCGGCGAGCGCGGCGGCCTGGGCCGGATCGGGGCGTATCTCGCCCTGCGCCAGGCGGGCGTCATAGGCGGCTTGAAGCTGGGAGGCCATCGCTCCGGCCTAGCCCGCCGCCGCCGCCGCCTCAAGTGGAACCGTGGCGGAACAGTCTGGCGCGGTGGAGGGTTGAGTCTGTTGGACCCGAACAAGGAGACCGCCATGTCCGCGAGAGACCGCAGCGTCACGGAACCTGCCTCATTTGCCCCGCAGGATGATCTGGACCCCGCCGTCGTCGATATCGAACAGGACGAAGAACTCGAGGCCGAGGGCGGTCGCCAGGGTATCGGCCGGCGCGCCGACCGGGCCCCCGCCGATCGCGAGCACGGCCTGAAGACCCGCGCCCGCAATAAGGAAATCAACAGCGGCCGGCCCTTCGCCGGCTGACTTGGTCCCTACCCCTTCACGCCCAGCTCGCGGCGCACGAAGCGGTAGGTCTCGCGCTTTTCACAGGCGCAGCCGTGCATCTTGCCGTCCGCCGTCCACCAGATCAGGGTCGGATAGGCGAAGTTGACGCCGTTGGCCTTGAGCAGCGGCTGCAGGTCGGCGACCATCTTGCGGCCCGCCTCCACCACCGCCGTGCGCGCCATGTCGCCGTCGGCCGGGGCGATGCCCGGCGCGGTCCAGGCCTCGGCGGGAACCTGCTCCCAGCGCTCCATCAACGGCCAGGAGCGGTTCAGCCACAGCTCGGCGACCGTGGAGCGCTCGGCCGGCGTCGACTTGGATATCCCGTTATGGTCGGCCCGGGCGATCTCGATCACCCGGGTGTCGACATTGGCCGCGTGCAGCAGCGGAAATTCCTCGGCCTTGAAGCGCACGCAATCCGGGCAGGTCCGGAACGAAATCATATAGAGTTTGGGGCCTGTCTTGCCGGGCGACACCCAGCCGGAGGCCTCCAGAATCCTGGTGATCTCTTCCTGATGCTTGGTGATGGTCTTCGGCTGCCAGCGCAGTTGGTAGTTCCAGTAGGCCCACCCGCCGACGCCCACGAGCACGACGACCAAGCCCAAGATCGCCCATAGCTGGAAACGCTTCATCTAAACCCCACTGATCGGCCCCGCGAAGCGCTCCAGCCTAGAGGCGTCACTTCATGGTGGGAATGACGAAGGCGCTGTCCTCGCTCATGCCCTCGGGCCAGCGGGCGGTGATGGTCTTGACCTTGGTGTAGAAGCGCACGCCCTCGAGGCCGTGCTGGTTGACGTCGCCGAACGCCGAACGCTTCCAGCCGCCGAACGAGTGGTAGGCCACCGGCACCGGGATCGGGACATTGATCCCGACCATCCCGACCTGCACCCGGCTGGCGAACTCGCGGGCCGCCCGGCCGTTGCGGGTGAAGATCGCCACGCCGTTGCCGTACTGGTGCGCGCTCGGCAGGGCCAAAGCCTCCTCGAAGGTCTCGGCACGGACGATCTGCAGCACCGGGCCGAAGATCTCCTCCTGGTAGGTCCGCATCCCGGCCTTCACCTGGTCGAACAGACTGGGACCGATGAAGAAGCCCTTCTCGAAGCCTTGCAGCGAGAAGCCGCGACCGTCGACCACCAGCTCCGCGCCCTCGTCGACGCCAAGCTGGATGTAGTCGGCGATCTTCTGGCGATGCGCCGCCGAGACCACGGGGCCGTATTGCGCGGCGGCGTCGGTGGAGACGCCCACCTTCAGGGTTTCAAGCTCGGCCAGGACCCGCTCGCGGATCGCCTCAGCGGTCTTGGCGCCGACCGGCACCACCACCGGCAAGGCCATGCAGCGCTCGCCGGCCGAGCCGTATGCCGCGCCGACCAGGTCCTTCACCGTCTGGTCGAGATCGGCGTCGGGCAGGACGATGCCGTGGTTTTTGGCCCCGCCCATGGCCTGGACGCGTTTCCCGTGCGCCGTGCCGGTCTGGTAGACATAGT
>JBEBYB010000158.1:0-6463 GCA_040391295.1 Phenylobacterium sp.
TGGGCGAGGTGCGCTACGCCAACTCGTTCATCAGTTGGTTCGCCGGCATGGCCGAGCGCCTGGACGGCAAGGCCATCGAGAGCCCGAACGGCGAGGACCTGATCCTGGCGTTCCGCGAGCCGGTCGGCCCGGTGGCCGCGATCACCCCCTGGAACTTCCCCGCCGCCATGATCACCCGCAAGGCCGCGGCCGCCTTCTGCGCCGGCTGCCCGATGGTGCTGAAACCGGCCTCGGCCACCCCGTTCACCGCCCTGGCCTTGGCCGCCCTGGCTCTGGAGGCCGGCGTTCCCGCAGGCTGCTTCTCGGTGGTCAGCGGCGAGCAGGAGGTGGTCGGCGGGCGGCTGACCGGCTCGGCGCTGATCCGCAAACTTTCCTTCACCGGCTCGACCGCGGTCGGCCGCAAGCTCGCCGCGCAATGCGCGCCGACCCTGAAGCGGATGTCGATGGAGCTGGGCGGCGCCGCGCCGCTGCTGGTGTTCGACGACGCCGACCTTGAGGTGGCGGTTAGCGGCACGGTGGCCGGCAAGTTCCGCGCCGGCGGCCAGACCTGCGTTTGCCCCAACCGGGTCTATGTCCAGGCCGGGATCAAGGACGCCTATCTGGAGGCGCTGACCGCCCGGGTGGCGGCGCTGAAGGTCGGCGATCCCTTCGCACCGGGCGCCGAGATCGGGCCGTTGATCGACGAGAAGGGCGTTACAAAGGTTGAAGACCACATCGCCCGCACCGTGGCGGCTGGGGGCAAGGTCCTGACCGGCGGCCAGAGACTGACCGGACGCTTCTTCCAACCCACCGTGATCGCCGGCGGCGACGACGAACTGTTCCGCCACGAGGAAACCTTCGGCCCCCTGGTCCCGGTCTTCACCTTCGACACCGAGGAGGAGGCGATCACCCGCGCCAACGCCTCGGAGTTCGGGCTGGCGGCCTTCCTGTTCTCCGACGACCTGAACCGCGCCATGCGGGTCGGGCGGGCGATCTCGTCCGGCATCGTCGGGATCAATTCGGGCCTGATCTCCAACGCCGCCAATCCCTTCGGCGGGGTGAAGCAGTCTGGGTTCGGCCGCGAGGGCTCGACCTACGGCATCGACGACTATCTGCAGGTGAAGGCCCTGACCCTGGCGCTGCGGTGAGGCGTCCCACTCGCCCTCCCCCTTCTCACCCGCTCGTCATGGCCGGCCTCTTGAGCCGGCCATGACGAGCGGAGGGGGTGTGGGGCCGGAGGGCCCCGCCGGCTGAGCCCCCGATAACGCCACCGTCGATTGACGCCTCGGCCCCTTTCGCGTCCCCTGCGACATTCTGTCAGTCGAGAGGGGCACATGCCGAGCGACGAGACGCCGAACGCTGGCGCACAGACGCCTCGCCAAGGCTGGTGGACGAAGGTCCGCGCCACCCGGGTTTCCGGACTGCTGGCGACCGGCCTGCTGGTCGCGGCGTTCGGCGGCGGCGTGTTGGCGGCCAAGGGCTTCGACGGCTTCTCGTTCGACAAGCCGCAAGCCAGCGCCAAGCTGGAACCGGGCGCCCAGGGCTGGTCGCTGTTCGGCAAGCCGCGCGGCGCCGACGCCGCTCGTCGCGGCATCCCCAAGCCCGAAGGCTTCGCCGTCTGGCGCCACCGCATCGACACCAGCCGCGCCGAGCCGCAGGCCTGCGTGGAGCTGACCCGGCCGCTCGATCCCACGAAATCCTACGCCGACTTCGTGCTGGTCTCGCCCGACCTCGGCTCCAGCCCCGCTGTCTCGGTGAAGGGCGCCGAGCTTTGCGTGGCCGGGACCGGTTTCACCGACCGCCGCGTCACCCTGCTGAAAGGTCTGCCCGCCAAGGGTGGCGAGACCCTGGCGGCCAACGCCGACATCGACTTCACCTTCGGCGAGAAGCCGCCCTATGTCGGTTTCGCCGGCGAGGGCGTGATCCTGCCGCGCGAGGACGCCGACGGCATCGGCATCGAGACCGTCAATGTCAGCCGCCTGCAGGTCGAGGTCTGGCGCGTCGTGGACCGCAACCTGGTCCGCCAGTCGATCAGCGCCCCAGAGCCCACCGGCGAGGGCGAGTATCCCGACGACTACGGCTCCGACAGTCCCAACGACGAGGGGCGCGTGGTCTGGAAGGGCGAACTGCCGGTCACCGCCCAGGGCGCGGGCGAGCGCACCACCACCGTCTTCCCGCTCGGCGCGGTGCTGAAGGAGATGAAGCCCGGCGCCTATGTGATCAAGGTCCGCGACGGCTCGGGCGGCCGGACGATCAAGACCGACGACAACGACAGCTATGACCCCGAATCCCCGGCCCAGGCCCGGCGCTGGGTGGTGTTCACCGACATGGCGCTGCTCGCCTATGACGGTTCGGAGGCGCTGGACGTCGTGGTCCGGTCGCTGAAGACCGCCAAGGTTATGCCCGGCGTCCGCGTGGCGCTGGTCGCCCGCAACGGCGAAGATTTGGCGCAGGCCCGCAGCGACGCCGAGGGCCGCGTGCGCTTCGATCGCCCGCTGCTGGACGGCGAGGGCGCGGCCGACGCCAAGATGGTGATGGCTTACGGCGCTGATGGCGACCTGGCCGTGCTGGACCTCGACCGCGCGCCGGTCGATCTGTCGAAACAGGGGGTCGGCGGGCGGGCCGACGAAGCCAGCGGAACATCGGGCCGCTCGGTCGCCTCGGCGGTCGACGGCTATCTCTATACCGACCGCGGCATCTATCGCCCCGGCGAGACCGTGCACCTGAACGCCCTGCTGCGCGACCGCGAGGCCAAGGCGGTGAAGGACCGCAAAGGCGTCATCGTGGTCCGCCGGCCCTCGGGCGTCGAGTTCAAGCGCTACGCCTTCGACAAGGCGCCGCTGGGCGCGATCGCCACCGACATCGCCCTGCCCAAGAGCGCGCCGCGCGGCCGTTGGAGCGCGCGGCTGGAGATCGACGGTCTGGACAAACCGGCCGGCGCCATCTCGTTCTCGGTCGAGGATTTCGCGCCGCAACGCCTAGCGGTCACCGCCGTCGGCCAGGAGCAGATCCCGCTGAAGGGCGGCGAGACCCGCAAGATCGACGTCACCGCCCGCTTCCTTTACGGGGCGGCCGGAGCAGGATTGCAAACGCAAGGCGAGGCGCGGCTGCGCGTCGATCCCAACCCGTTCCCGCAATTCGAAGGCTATCAGTGGGGCGACCAGCGCCAGCCGTTCGAGGAGAAGTTCCTGGAACTGGGCCAGACCGTCACCGACGGCGACGGCCGCGCGATCCTGGCCCTGTCGTCGGAGGAGGCCGGCGATACGCCCCAGCCGCTGGCGGCCGTCTTCACCGCCAGCGTCTTCGAACCCGGCGGCCGGCCGGTGCGCGAGGGGCTCAACCTCAAGGTCCGCACCAAGCCTGTTTACCTAGGCGCCAAGATCGACCAGGGCGACGCCCCGGCCGGCGGCGACCCCACGATCTCCGTAGACCTGATCGCCGCCAACGCGGCCGGCCAGCGCATCGCCGCCAACGGCGTCAGCTACAACCTCATCGCCGAGAACTGGGACTATGACTGGTTCCAGCAGGACGGCCGCTGGCAATGGCGACGGACCAGCCGCGACGTGGTCGTGGCGCGCGGGACCATGAACATCGCCGCCGGCCAGCCCGCGCGCATTTCGCGCCGGCTCGGCTGGGGCGACTACCGCCTGGAGCTGACAGGCCCCGGCGGCGCCAAGAGCGTCATCCGCTTCGCCTCCGGCTGGGGCTCGCCCGCCAAGGACGTCGAGGCCCCGGACTTCGTGCGCGTCAGCGCCGGAACCAAGACCTACGCCCAGGGCGACACCGTCGAGATCACCCTGAAGCCGCCCTATGCCGGCGAGGCGCAGATCGCGGTCGCCACCGACCGCCTGATCGACTTCAAGACGCTCACCGTCGGCAAGGACGGCGCGACCGTGCGCCTGAAGACCAGCGCCGCCTGGGGCGGCGGGGCCTATGTGCTGGTCAGCGTCGTGCAGCCGCGCGATCCGGTCGCCTCGCCCAAGCCGCGCCGGGCGCTGGGCCTGGTCTACGTGCCGCTCGATCCCAAGGACCGGAAGCTGAGCGTCGAGCTGAACACCCCGGCCAAGATCGATTCCAAGGCCATGCTGGAAGTGCCGATCACCATCAAGGGCGCCGGCTTCGGCGGCCGGGCGCGGGTGACGCTGGCGGCGGTGGACGAAGGCATCCTGCAACTGACCAAGTTCCAGAGCCCCGATCCGGTGAAGTGGTACTTCGGCAAGCGAGCCCTGACGCTCAACTACCGCGACGACTATGGCCGCCTGCTCGATCCCAACCTGGGCGCGCCGGCCAATGTGAACTTCGGCGCCGACGGCATCGGCGGCGAGGGCCTGACGGTCACGCCGATCAAGACCGTCGCCCTATGGTCGGGCGTCGTCGAGACCGGCATGGACGGCAAGGCGGTGATCAAGCTGCCCGCGCCTGAGTTCAACGGCGAGCTGCGGCTGATGGCGGTGGCCTGGACCGACACCGCGGTCGGCTCGGCCTCCAAACCGCTGACCGTGCGCGAGCCGGTGGTGACGGAGCTCTCCCTGCCCCGCTTCCTGGCCCCTGGCGACAAGGCGTTCGCGACCCTGGAGCTCCATAACCTTGAGGGCAAGGTCGGCTCCTACATCGCCGAACTGACCTCGCAGGGCGGCGTCCTCGCGCCGTTCAGGCAGGCCTTCCAACTGGCGCTTGGCCAGCGGATCGCCGAGCGAATTCCGTTCAACGCCCCCACTCGCGCCGGCATCGGCAAGATCGGCTTCAAGGTCACCGGCCCCGGCTTCGCCACCGCCCGCGACTATCCGATCCAGACGCGGCTGGGCTGGAGCCCGATCACCCGCACGACCTATGAGCTGCAACAGCCAGGCGCGGCCTATACCCCGGCGCCGGGCCTGCTGGCCGGGCTAGCGGCCGGCGATACGACCTTGCAGGTCAGCTACTCGCCGTTCCGTGGCTTCGATCCCGGGCCGATCGCCATGGCGCTGTCGCGCTACCCGTTCGGCTGCACCGAACAGACGGTGTCGTCCGCCTATCCGTTGCTCTATGCGGCGGAGGTCTCGAGCGACCCGAAGGTCAAGCGGTCCTCGGCGGCGCTGGGCGGCGCGGTCGGGCGGCTGCTGGATCGCCAGACCCTGGACGGGGCCTTCGGCCTCTGGCGGGTCGGCGACGGCGAGGCCGATCCCTGGCTCGGCGCCTATGTCACCGATTTCATGCTCGAGGCGCAGAAGGCCGGCGCGCCGGTGCCGCAGGACGCCGTCGACCGCGCGCTGTCGGCCATGCGCCAGGTTTCGCGGCCGGAAGGCTGGGCCTCGGTGTCTTACCGCATGGAGTATCCCGAATGGTGGGCCGGCTCGCCCGAAGCCTCGAAGAAGGCGACCGAGCGGATGCGCAGCCGCGCCTCGGCCTATGCGCTCTATGTGCTGGCCAAGGGCGGACGCGGCGATCTGGCCCGCCTGCGCTGGTGGCACGACGTGCAGATGAAGAACGAGGCCTCGCCGCTGGCCAAGGCCCAGGTCGGCGCGGGTCTGGCTCTCATGGGCGACAAGGCGCGCGCCCGTTCGGCCATGCGCCAGGCCGCCCGCTCGCTCGGCTTCCGCGACGACAGCGACTGGTATCAAAGCCCGCTGCGCGACGTCGCCGCCGTGGTGGCCCTGGCCTATGAGGCCGGCGACCTCGAACTGGCCCGCAGTCTCCAGACCCGCCTGGAGAACGCCGTGAAAGACCCGGACTCGCTCAACACCCAGGAACAGGCGCGCCTGCTGCAGGCCGCCCACTGGATGCTGAAGGCGGCCGGCGCCATCAAGATCGACGCCAAGGGGGCGATCCCGCTGGGCGCCACCGGCGGCGCGCCGCGCTGGGCGGTCGGCAAGCTGGCGCAGGCGCAGTTCGTCAACGCCGGCAAGGGCGCGCTCTGGCGGATGGTGACGGTCACCGGCACGCCGGTGGTTGCGCCAGTTGCCGAGGAAAACGGCCTGTCGCTCTCCAAGCGCCTGGTCGGCTTCTCGGGCGGGGCGGTGGACGCCGCTAGCCTGACCCAGGGCGACCGGGTGATCGTGGTGGTGTCGGGCCGTTCGGCCCAGGCGCGGACCATGGCGCTGGTGGTGGACGACCCGCTGCCGGCCGGCTTCGAGATCGAAACCGTGCTCGGCCCCGACGACGCCCAGAGCGGGCCGTTCAAGTTCCTCGGCGAACTCTCCAGCGCCGACGTCCAGGAGGCGCGAGACGACCGCTACGTCGCCTCGATGGACCTGGCGGGCAAGTCCAGCTTCACCTTCGCCTATGTGGCGCGAGCGGTGACGCCGGGCGACTTTCTCCTGCCCGGCGCCCAGGCCCACGACATGTACCGCCCCGGCCTGAACGCCCGCACCGCCGCCGACCGCACGGTGATCGCGCCCGGGCTATGAGTGAAGAGACTAGATCCTCCCCCCTTGGGGGAGGTGGCGCGCGCAGCGCGACGGAGGGGGCTCTAGCGCAGGAGTCAAAGTCCCCCTCACCCGGCCAG
>JBEBYB010000159.1:0-6456 GCA_040391295.1 Phenylobacterium sp.
GCGAGCGTTTGGCCTTGTCTGGCAAAGGGTTGACCGCACCAATAGCCGACCGATCCCATCTGGGCGACGCCGCGCCGGACATTGGAAAGGGTGATGCCGCCGGTCAGGGCGTCGTCATGGTTTCGGAAAACGAAGAACGGAAACGCCGTCCCGGCTTCCTGATCACGCGCATAGGCTGTCAGTCTGCGGCGGAAGGCCGCACGGCTCAGATCGTCGACCGGCCAGGTCGGTTCCCAAGGTTGCAGGAACTCGCGCGACTGGGCGCGAAGTTCCCGCCACTCGGCGAAATCGGCGGCGCGCGGCGGTCGCAGGCGAACCCCGTCGCCCTCGATCCGCAGCCCGCTCTCCGGGGCGATCCAATCCAACAAGGCCATGGTGCAGACTCGCGGGATTGGGGGGCCGGCGTCAAGACCGCAGAGGGCTAGGCGAACAGGGCGTTCTGGAAGGCGTCGGCGGCTTTGAGGGCGCTCTTGGGGCCAAGCACGCTGACGGCGGCGCGGCGCGGCGCCAGGATCTTTTGGCCCAGCGCGATGATGTCCTGCGCGGTCACGGCGTCGATCTGCTGGGCCAGTTCGGCGGTCGGCAGGGTGGCGCCGAACAGCAGCACCTGGGCCGCGGCCTGTTCGGAGCGCGAGAGCGGCTGCTCGCGGGCCATGAACATCGAGGCCTTGAGCTGGGCCTTGGCGCGCGAAAGCTCGGCCGGCTCGATGCGGGTCGCCATGCCCTGGACCTCGCCGGCGGCGACGCGGGCCAGTTCAGCGGCGTCCTTGGCCGCGCAGCCGGCGAAGATCCCCAGCACGCCGGTGTCGGCATAGGTCTCGGAATAGGCGTCGACCGCATAGGCCAGGCCGCGCTTCTCGCGGGCTTCCTGGAACAGGCGCGAGGCCATGCCGCCGCCGAGGATCTCGGCATAGAGGCGCAGGGCGAAATAGGCGTCGTCGCGGACGCCGACGGCCGGTAGCAGGAAGACCAGATTGGCCTGCTCCAGCGCCTTCGACGTGGTGCGGGTTCCGCCGGTGAAGGCGGCCGGCGGCGGAACCGCCGCGCCCTCCCCGACCGCGCCGCCGAAATCGCGCTCGGCCAGGGCCAGCAGTTCGGCCTCGTTGACCGCCCCGGAGGCGGCGATCACCAGGCTGTCGGGCGCGTAGAGCGCGCCGCGCCAGGCCGACAGGGTTTCCGTACTCGCCCGGGCGATGGACTGGTCGGTGCCGAGGATCGGGCGGCCCAGCGGCTGACCGCCGAAAGCCGCTTCCTGGGCCATTTCGAAGACGTGGTCGTCGGGGGTGTCGGCGGCCTCGGCGATCTCCTGGCCGACCACCTGGATCTCGCGGACCAGATCGCCGGCGTCCATGGTCGGGCGCAGCACCAGATCGGCCAGCACCGCGCAGCCCAGGTCGAGGCCGCCCTTCAGGGCGCGGATCTGGAAGCTGGTGCGCTCATAGCCGGTGGCCGCGTTGATCTGGCCGCCCTCGGCCTCGATCACCTCGACGATGTCGCGCGCCGAGCGCTCGCCCGCCCCTTTGAAGACCATATGCTCCAGCAGATGCGACCAGCCGGAGCGGGCCTCGTCCTCGGAGCGGGCGCCCCGGCCGGCGACAACCGACAGGGCCAGGGTTTCAAGTCCGTCTATGGGGTCGCAAACGACGCGAACCCCATTCTTCAACGTGTGGACGGTGGGCAGCGGGTCAGCCTTCGGCAAAGGCCATCACATAGGCCTTGATGGTGTCGGCGTCGGCGGGCAGCCGGTCGAACCGCTCGTCCTTGCCGGCCAGGTGGGAGGCGGTGCGCGGCATGATCGGCGTTTCGCCCGTGGCCGCCGCGACGGTGTCGGGAAACTTGGCCGGGTGGGCGGTCGACAGCACCACGATCGGCGCGTCGGTGACGCCGCGGGCCCGCTGCATGCCGGCCACGCCGACGGCGGTGTGCGGATCGATCAGTTCGCCGGTCTCACGCAGGGTGGCGACGATGGTGCGGGCGGTCTCGCCCTCGCTGATCGAAACGCCGGTGAAGGTCTCGCGCATGGCGGCCAGCGCCTGGGGCGGGATGTCCATGCCGCCGGTCTCGGCGAAGGCGGCGAAGGCGCGGGCGGTCTCGACGCCGTCGCGGCGCACGCACTCGAAATAGAGCCGCTCGAAGTTCGAGGCCGACTGGATGTCCATGGCCGGCGACTGGGTCGGGGCGGTCACGCCGCGGACGTAGCGGCCCTCCTCGAAGGCGCGGGCCAGGATGTCGTTGGAGTTGGTGGCGATGATGATCTTGGCGATCGGCAGGCCCATGCGCTTGGCCACGAAGCCCGCGAAGCCGTCGCCGAAGTTGCCGGACGGGACCGCGAAGGCGATCTGACGATGCGGCGCGCCCAACGCCACGGCGCTGGTGAAGTAGTAGACGCTCTGGGCGACGATGCGGGCGAAGTTGATCGAGTTGACCGCCGACAGGCCCACGGCCTGCTTCAGGGCGGCGTCCTGCAGCGAGGTCTTGAGGATCGCCTGGCAGTCGTCGAAGTCGCCGGCCACGGCCACGCAGCGGACGTTGTCCTCGGCGGCGGTGGTCATGAAGCGGCGCTGGACCTCGGAGATCCGGCCGTCGGGGAACATCACCACGATCTTGGTGTTGGCCCGGCCCCGGAAGGCCTCGACCGCCGCGCCGCCGGTGTCGCCGGAGGTGGCGCAGAGGATGGTCTGGGTGCGGTTCTGCTGGCCCAGCACATGGTCGGACAACCGCGCCAGCAGCTGCATCGCCACGTCCTTGAAGGCGAGGCTGGGGCCATGGAACAGCTCAGCCATGAAACCGCCGGCGGAAAGCTGGCGGACCGGCACGACGGCGGCGTGGCTGAAGGTGGCGTAGGCCTCGACGCACATCTCGGCCAGGGTCTCGCGGGCGATCTCGTCGCCGACGAAGCGCGACAGCACTTCGGTGGCGACGTGGTGATAGGGCTGACCGGCGAAGGCTGCGATCTCGGCGCGGCTGAAGCTCGGCCACTCCTGCGGCACATAGAGGCCGCCGTCCGGGGCCAGCCCGGCCAGAACCGCATCGATGAAGCCGACGGGAGGAGCTTCCCCCCGCGTGGAGACATACCGCATCACGTCTTCCGTCTACGCCAAAGCATGGCGACATAGACGCCGACCAGAGCCGCAGCAAGACCGAACCAGGTCAGGGCGTATTCGAGGTGGCGATTGGTGATCTGAGCCGGCAGGGGCGCTGGATCGAGCGCCTTCCAGTCGGGGTTCGAGGGGGTCTCGGCCATCAGCACCAGCGGCGCGGGCTTGTCGGCCTTCAGCGCCTTGGCCATGGCCGCCACGTCGCGGACGTACCAGCTGTTGGCGGCGACGTTGTTCGGCGGGCTGACGAAATTGCCCTCCTCAGGAACTCGCAAGACGCCGACCACGGGGACAGGCGCACGATCGGCGAGGTCGGTCTTCGGCCGCGCCGAAACGCTGTCGGCGACGAAGCCGCGATCGACCAGGATCGAGCGATAGGGCCCGTCGGCGATTTCGCACGCCGAGATCAGCCGCTGGCCAGGTTGCCCGTCGCGAACCGCGTAGAGCTGCACATAGGGCGCGCTGGCCAGGCCCGGGCATTCGATAGCGACGCGGGCGAAGTCGAGGTCGCCTCCCGCCGCCATCCGCTCCAGCGCCATGGCGGCCGACTGGGCCGGCGCGGCCTGGAGGGCGGCGATGCGCTCCAGAAGGTGTTCCTTCCAGGCCATCCGCTGAAGCTGCCAGACGCCCAGGCCGATGAGGATGGAGAGCGAGATCGCCACGGCGATCGTCAGGCCCACCGGGAAACGGCGAGCAGGTTCAGTCATGACGGGATTCAGACGCGTTGTTCGAGAACTGAGCCGCCAGCATCACGCCCTTCAGCGGGCGGAGCAGACCCAGGCACACCGCCAGGGTCAGGGGCAGGAAGATGACGATATGCACCCAGATCGGGGGCGCGAAGGTCAGCTCGGTATAGAGCATCAGGAAGGCGCAGAAGAAGCCCGCGATCAGGATCACAAAGACCGCGGGGCCGTCTCCGGAGTCGGCCTTGGCCAGGTCGTAGCCGCAGGACCCGCAACGCGGCGCGACCTTGAGGAAGCCCTCGAAGAGTCGCCCCTCTCCGCAGTTCGGGCAGCGGCCGCGTAGGCCCGCCAAAAGCGGATTGGGGCTACTCATGTCTCGGGCCTTAGTGGCCGGCTCCGCCGAACACCACGTAGATGAAGGCGAACAGGAAGAGCCAGACGACATCGACGAAGTGCCAGTACCAGGCCGCCGCTTCGAAGCCGAAGTGCTTTTGCGGGGTGAAACCGCCGCGCAGCAGACGGATCAAGCAAACCGTCAGGAAGATGGTGCCGATCAGCACGTGGAAGCCGTGGAAGCCGGTCGCCATGAAGAAGGACGAACCGTACAGGCCCGAATTGGCCTGATCCTCGGCGCCGAAGAAGTAATTGTGCGTCAGGATGTGGTGGTACTCGTAGGCCTGGATGATCGTGAAGACCGTGCCGAGCCCGATCGTCAGGATCAAGGCGAGCTTGGTCCCCTTGCGGTCGCCTTCCTGCAGCGCGTGGTGCGCCCAGGTCACCGTGGTGCCCGAGAGCAGCAGGAGCAGGGTGTTCAGCAGCGGCAGGTTCCAGGCCGGAACGGTTTCGATGCCTTGCGGCGGCCACGTGGCCCAGGCCGTGCGGACCTCCTCGATGGACGACAAGGTCCGCGCTTCGTGGAACAGCGCCATTTCGAAGAAGATCCAGAACCACGCCACGAAGAACATCACTTCGGACACGATGAACATGATCATGCCGTAACGCAGGCCGATCGAGACGACCGGCGTATGGTCGCCAGCCTTCGATTCCTTGATCACCTCCGACCACCAGCCGAAGAACGTGTAGAGGACGCCGGTCAGGCCGGTGGCGAACAGCCACCAGGTGCCTTCCGGGAGGCCGAACAGGCCCTTCATCCAAACCACGCCGCCCAGCGCCATGACGACGACGGAGGCGGAACCCACGAGCGGCCATGGGCTCGGAGGCAGCAAGTGGTAGTCGTGTTTGACTTCGCCGTGGGCCATTTCGGTCCTAACCCCTATTAGTTCTTACTGACGCCAACTCCTCTCTCGAGTTGGCGAAAGACAATTCGCGAGACGCTATAGCCCCGCCTTGGCGGTTACGCCAAGGGCGGAAGAATGGATTGTCGCACCGGCGTCGGCGCGCTTTTCGCCGCGCTCGGCCTCGACAGACGGAAAGAAGGTGTAGGAGAGGGTGACCTCGCCCTTGCCCTTGGTTTCAAAATCTTCGGCGAACTTGGGATCGACGAAGTAAACCACAGGAAATTCAATAGTTTCTCCGGCCCCAATGGTCTGGTCGGAGAAGCAGAAGCACTCGAGCTTCTGGAAATAGGCGCCGGCCGCTTCGGGAACGACGTTGTAAATCGCGCGGCCGGTTATCGGCTGATCGCCGTTATTCGTGACCTTGAAGAAGGCCAGGCCGGTCTCGCCGATTCGGATATCTTGCGACGTCTGCTCGGCGGTGAACTTCCACGGCAGGTCGCGGACGTTGGCGTCGAAGCGGATGGTCAGCTTGCGATCCAGCACTTTTTCGGGCGCGATCTGCGCTTGGCGGACCGTGCCGTCAAAGCCGGTGATCTGGCAGAAGGCCTTGTAGAGCGGCACCGAAGCATAGGCCGCGCCAATCATGGCGACGAACCCGATGGCGCAGATCATGCCGACCTTGGCGTTGCGCTTCGCCTGGGGCGTAGGCTCGGGCTTAGAGCGGTCGTAGGCCAACATTGCCTCCCATACGCACGACGGTCACCACGAACACCAGAACGACGAACAGCACCAGGCCGAGCGCCAGGGCGATGTTGCGCCCCCGGCGCGCGCGCGCCTCGATGGTGGGATCGGGCTTGGGCTCGCTCACTTACAGCACTCCGACGCCTGGCAGTCCGAGCGCGTGCTCGGCCAGCAAGGTCGCAAACAGCAGGGTCAGATAGAGGATCGAGAACGCGAACAGGTTGCGAGCGTCCTTGGAGCCGCCCTTCACGTCATAGAGGCCGTCGTCGTTGCGCTCGCCGGCGGCTTCGCCGGCCCGGCTCTTGAACACCCGCCAGGCCAGGACCAGGAAGACCAGCCCGCCGAGGCCGGCCACCGCCAGATAGGTCAGCCCGCCCAGGCCGGTGAAGACCGGCACGATGCACAGCGGCACGAACAGCAGGCTGTAAATCAGGATCTGTTTGCGTGTGGAGGCCGCCCCCGCCGTCACCGGCATCATCGGCACTCCGGCCTTCTCATAGTCCTCGCTGGTGTAGAGCGAGAGCGCCCAGAAGTGCGGCGGCGTCCACATGAAGATGATCGCGCACAGCAGCCAGGCGTTCAGCGGCGCGGTTCCGGTGGCCGCAGCCCAGCCGATCACCGGCGGCAACGCCCCGGCCAGGCCGCCGATGACGATGTTCTGGGGCGTCGAGCGCTTCAGCCAGATCGTATAGACGA
>JBEBYB010000160.1:0-6446 GCA_040391295.1 Phenylobacterium sp.
GGCCCAACCTCAACCTCTTGGGGGTCCGGGAGCCGGAGATTTACGGGAAAGAAACACTGGAGGACGTCCGCATCCGTTGCGAGCGTCGCGCCGGCGCCCTTGGTCATGCCGTGATCTTCCGCCAAACCAACCACGAGGGCCAGTTGATCGATTGGGTGCAGGAGGCTCGTACCGAGGCCTGCGCCCTGGTGATCAACCCGGCGGGCTACGGGCACACGTCCGTCGCCCTGCTGGACGCCCTCAAGACGCTCGATATACCGATCATCGAGTGCCACCTCTCGAACCCGGCGGCGCGCGAGTCGTTCCGTCGCGAAACCTTTGTGTCCCTCGCCGCTACCGGAGTTGTCTCCGGCTTCGGCGGGGCAAGCTATGAACTGGCCGTCGAGGCCGCCGCGGGCCTGGCCCGCTGAGCCTCAACCCAAGTTAAGGAATAGAATATGGCTAGCAGTCCCAAGGCTCCTGCCGATCCGATCGACGCTCGCATGGTGCGCAAGCTGGCCGACATCCTCACCGATACCGGCCTGTCGGAAATCGAAGTCGAGTGCGACGGACTGAAGATCCGAGTGGCCAAGACCTTGACCGCGGCCCCGATCCAATACGCCGCGGCTCCCGCCGCCGCCGCGCCGGCCGCCATCGCCGCGGCTCCGGCCGGTGAGGCGGCAGCGCCGGAACGTCGCAAGGGCGACGTCGTGAACTCGCCGATGGTCGGCACCGTCTATCTGCAGCCGCAACCCGACGCCCCGGCCTTCGTGAAGGTCGGCGACACGGTCAGCGCCGGCCAGACGCTGATGATCGTCGAGGCCATGAAGACCATGAACCCGATCCCCGCCCCCAAGGCCGGCAAGGTCGTGGAGATCGTCGTCGAAGACGCCCAGCCCGTCGAATTCGGCGAGCCTCTGGTGGTCATCGAGTAGAATCGATGTTCGACAAAATCCTCATCGCCAATCGCGGCGAGATCGCCCTGCGGATCCATCGGGCCTGCAAGGAAATGGGCATCTCGACGGTGGCGGTCCACTCCGAGCGCGACGCCGGCGCCATGTGGGTTCGCCTGGCCGACGAGAGCGTCTGTATCGGCCCTGCCTCCGCGGCCAAGAGCTACCTGAACATCCCCTCGATCATCGCCGCGGCGGAGATCACGGGCGCCCAGGCTATTCACCCGGGCTACGGGTTCCTGTCCGAGAACGCTCGCTTCGCCGAGATCGTGACCGCCCACGGCCTGACCTTCATCGGCCCGACGTCCGATCACATCAAGATGATGGGCGACAAGATCACCGCCAAGCAGGCGGTGAAGGAAGCCGGCATCCCCGTGGTGCCTGGCTCCGACGGCGCCGTCACGACCGAGGAAGAGGCCTTCGCGGCCGCGGCGCAGATCGGCTTCCCCGTCCTGATCAAGGCCGCCGCCGGCGGCGGTGGTCGCGGCATGAAGGTCGCCCAGACTCAGGAAGAACTCTACGAAGCAGTCTCCACCGCCCGCGCCGAGGCCCGCGCGGCGTTCGGCGACGACGCGGTCTATATGGAGCGCTACCTCCAGACCCCGCGCCACATCGAGATCCAGGTCATCGCCGACAAGTTCGGCAATGTCTGCCACCTGGGAGAACGTGACTGCTCGCTGCAACGCCGCCACCAGAAGGTGCTGGAAGAAGCCCCCTCGCCGGTCATCGACGCCGCCGCCCGCGCCAAGATCGGCAAGGTCGTGGTCGATGCGGTCAAGGCCATCGGCTATCTCGGCGTCGGCACCATCGAGTTCCTGTACGAGAACGGCGAGTTCTTCTTCATCGAGATGAACACCCGCCTGCAGGTCGAGCACCCGGTCACCGAGGCCATCACCGGCATCGATCTGGTCCGCGAACAGATCCGCATCGCCGCGGGCCTGCCGCTGTCGTTCCGCCAGGAGGACGTGGTCTTTGAAGGCCACGCCATCGAGTGCCGGATCAACGCCGAGAATCCGAAGACCTTCGCCCCCTCGCCGGGCCTGGTCACCGACTTCCACGCCCCCGGCGGCCTGGGCGTGCGCCTCGATAGCGCGCTCTACGCCGGCTATTTGGTTCCGCCGGACTACGACAGCCTGGTCGGCAAGCTCATCGTCCACGGCCGCGATCGCGAGGAATGCATCGCACGCCTTAATCGCTGCCTGAACGAGATGGTGGTCGGCGGCATCGAGACCTCGATCCCGCTGTTCCAGGAACTGCTGCAACAGCCCGACATCCTGGCCGGCGACTACGACATCCACTGGCTGGAACGGTGGATGAAGGCGCAGGCAGAGGCTTAGAGGATCGACATCAAGGCCGCATGGACACCTTCGGCCCCCGCGATCTTCTGGAGTGCTATGCGCGCGGCGTCTTCCCGATGGCCGACGCACGGGAAGACGACAGCGTCTTTCTGATCGATCCGGAAAAACGAGGCGTGATCCCGCTGAACGGGTTTCACGTCTCGCGGCGCCTTGCGCGCACGGTGAGGGGCAATCCCTTCGATATCCGGTTCGACACCGCCTTTCCGCAGGTGGTGCTGGAATGCGCGGCGTCCAAGCCCGGCCGCACCGAAACCTGGATCAACGGCGCCATCGAAAATCTATACGCCGAACTCTTCGAGATCGGCCACGCTCACAGCGTCGAGTGCTGGCATCAGGGCCAGTTGGTCGGCGGTCTCTATGGCGTGTCGCTGGGCGGCGCGTTCTTCGGCGAGAGCATGTTCTCGCGCCAGACGGACGCCTCGAAGGTCGCCCTCGTCCATCTGGTGGCGCGGCTGATCGCCGATGGCTTCCAGTTGCTGGACACCCAGTTCATCACCGAGCACCTGACGCAGTTCGGAACCGAGGAAATCCCGCGCGCCGAGTATCAGCGTCGGCTGGCCCGGGCGCTGACCGTGGCGGCTGATTTTCAGCGGGCGGCGACGGGCGCCGGCGCGGCGGCCCTGCAGGTGATCAGCCACGCGTCATAGACCGGGTGTTGCAGCGGATGCAGGCTGGGCGACGACGCATACATCCAACCCCGGAAGGTCTGACGCGGCGGCGGCGTCGGCTTGCCCGGCGCGGAGCGCGGCTGGGATTCGACCGTCAGATAGGCCATCGAATCCTCGACCGCCTCATCACCGGCCGAGCGCTCGCAGGCCTTCACCGTAAAGACCAGATTCTTATAGCGAACCGGACGGCCGACAGCGGCTTCAAAGCGGATCGATTCGGCCGAGATCTTGTCGAGCGCGTGGATCACCGCCACGTCGTAGCGCGCGCGCTTGATGGCCGCCTCGGCCGGCTTGACCGCCACCGTCGCCTCGGGCGGCGGCGCGGCGGTGACTTCCTCTTCGTCGATCACGGGCGGAACCACCACCGGAGGCGGAACGATCACCTTGACCGGCGGCGCTTCTTCAGGCGGAGCCGGGGTCGGCGCTGGGGGCTGGACCGGCGCCGGGGTGACCACGGGCGGCGGCGCGCTGACGGGCGGGATCACCGGCGCCGGTGACGGACTACTTGGCCCAGGAGCAGGCTGCGCGGCCGCAGATGTCGCGCTCAGAGCCAGCAGGACAGCCATGGTGCAAGCCCGCGCCATGGCTATTCGGGCCGCCAGGCCTCGTAGTCGCCGGTGGCCTTCTGGCGCTCGCCGCCGCGGGCGATCGAGCCCTGCGGGCGCCAGGCGTGCACCGTGCCGGTCAGGTTTGGAATGTGGTCGCGTTCCCACGACTGACGCACCAACGGTTCGACCGTCGGCGGGTGTTCGAAGGTGTGGTGCAGCCAGCCATGCCAGTCGGGCGAGACCTTCGAGGCCTCGGCATAGCCGTTGTAGACCACATAGCGGCGCTTGCGGCCGTCGTACGAATCCTTGGCGTCCTTGGCTTCGTAATAGCTGTTTCCCAGCTCGTCCTTGCCGATGAACACGCCACGGCGACCCAGGGTGAAACGGATGCCGATGGTCGAGCCGTTCCACCAGGTGAAGATATTCTTGAGCACGTTTGGGAATTCCAGACAGAGCAGAGAGCGCGCGGACTATAGGTGCCTCGCCCGCGAGCGTCCAGCGGCGCGAATGACGCAATATGTTGGGGATAGCCCGCCCGTAGACCGCAACATGTATTGCCCGGCCGCGCTCGGCTGCCTAGACTCAGGTTCTAGGAGCACCATTCATGCGTATTGAGGCGGCTAGGATCGAACAGCGGACGCTTGAGCGCGCGGCCAGTGTGGCCGATGTGCTGGCCCCCGCCTCGTGGACCGACGCCCGGGTCGAAGCTTGGCTCGACTGGTTGGGCGAAGACACCGACCTCCCCGCAGCCGTGTTCCGCTACGCCGAAGAGCTGGTGCTGGCCGGCGACGCGGCGGGCCTGTTCGACACGGCGCGGGCCCGGGCCGGGTTCCGCCGCGACCTCAGCGCCGCCATGCTGGCCGGACAACTGACGCTCAGCGGGCCGCGCGCCGTGGCGCCCGTCCCGGTCATCCAGGCCGGCGAGCCGCCATTCGAGGGCCTGCTGGCCAGCCTGCGCGCCGAGCACCGCGGCCAGGCCATGGCGCGGGCGGCCGTCCGCCAGATGAGCGCGCGCCTCCAGGCCGTGATGGACAGCGTCCTGCGCTGCGAGGGCGATCCCGCCGCCTGCGCCGATCCCCGCGCCAACGCCAACCTGGCCCGCAGCGCCGAAGCAGCCCGGGCCGCCGGCGCCACCGACGCCATGATCCTCGAGGCGATCGGCCTGGCGCAGTCGGGCGAGAGCGAATGGGGCGCGACGCTCCCGTTCTTGAGCGACACTGACGGACTCGAACTGATCTGCGTCACGGGTCGTGCGCCCGAGGCCTCGCTGGCGGGCGCCGCCTGGGAGACCGGCGCGGTCGCCGCCGCCTTCACGCCGGAAGCCGGCCGCGACGTGGCCGCCGCCTGCGGCGGCGTGCGCGGCGCGATCAACGTGCTGGCCTTCGGGGCCGGCAAGGACTTCGACACGCACGCCTTCGATTCCGCCGTCGCCTTGCTGGCGACCGCGCTCGCCGTCGCGGGCGACCAACGCCCCGCCGCGCTCGGCCTGGCCGGGGTCGCCGACTGGCTGGTGGCCCAGGGCCTCTCCTACGCCTCGGAAGCTGGCCTGGACGCCGCCCGGGACCTCTATCGCCGCGCGGCCTCGGCCACCATCGCCTCAGGCGCCAAGCTGAACGGCGGCGTGGCCGTGTTCGACGATCCTGAAATCGCCCTGCGGCTTGGCGGCGTCGGCCCGTCCGCCGCCCCCTGGCTCGGCCCGATCACCGTCGCCCAGACCGAGGACGGCCCCTTGACCCGGGTGCTGTCGGAAGCCGCCCTCCAGGGCCTCACCGCCACCGGCGCGGACCTCGCCCAGGCGCGCAGCCACCTGCTCGGCCGCCTTGACCTCGCCGAGGCGCCCGGCGTCGATCACGCCGCCCTCAATGCGCGGGGTTTCACCGACCACGAGATCGCTCAGGCCGAAGCCGCCCTGCCCTTCGCCGTCAATCTGCGCGCGGCCTTCGCCGGGATCGACGCCGGCTTCCTATGCGACGTGCTCGGCGCCACGGATGCCGATCTCGCCAATCCGGACTTCGACGTGCTGAAGCAGGCCGGCTTCACCGAGGTCGAGATCGCCCAGGCCGAAGACTATGCGCTGGGATCGGGCGCGCTGGCCGAGGCCGAGTTCCTGACGCCTGTTCAGCAAGCGGTGTTCCAGACCGCCGACGACCTCGGCCCCGAACCCTATTTCGCGCTGCTCGCCGCGATCGCCCATGCGCTGGCCATGCCGGCCATGGCCGAGGTCGAACTGGAGTGGGACACCACGCCGAGCGACGCAGGCGACCTGATGGCCCTGGCGGCCCACGCCGGGGTGCCGGCCATTCGCATCCGCCGCGCCGCCGCGCCCGCCAATCTGGCGCTGGACCTGCCGAAGGTCGCCGAGCCCGCGGCCAAGACGGTTCGCGAAGCCCCGCCGGAGACCACGCAGCGCCCGACGCAGGAACGGATCATCGAGCGGATCGTCGAGCGCGAACGCACGCGCCGCAAACTGCCGGACCGCCGCAAGGGCTATATCCAGAAGGCCGCGGTGGGCGGCCACAAGGTCTACCTCCACACCGGCGAGTATGACGACGGAGAGCTCGGCGAGATCTTCATCGACATGCACAAGGAAGGCGCCGCCTTCCGCTCGCTGATGAACAACTTCGCCATCGGCATCTCCATCGGCCTCCAGTACGGCGTGCCGCTGGAGGAGTTCGTGGACGCCTTTGTGTTCACCCGCTTCGAACCGGCCGGCCCGGTGACCGGCAACGACACGGTGCGCTCGGCGACCTCGATCCTCGACTATCTGTTCCGCGAGCTCGGCGTCTCCTATCTGGGCCGCCAGGACCTGGCCAATGTCGATCCGGGCGAGCTGAACGCCGACGGCCTGGGCCATGGCAAGTTCGACGCGGCCGACGAGCCGCAGCCCGCCTCGCACTTCATCTCGCGCGGCTTCGCCCGGGGCGCGGCGCCCGACAACCT
>JBEBYB010000161.1:0-6399 GCA_040391295.1 Phenylobacterium sp.
TTGGCTGGGGAACTAGGACTCGAACCTAGAATGACGGTACCAAAAACCGCAGTGTTACCATTACACCATTCCCCAGCAGGAACGGCTCGCGGGATAGTCGCCCCGCGGCGAGGGCGTGGAGATAGCCCAACAATTCGCCGGATGCAACGCCTCCAAAAAGGTTCTTTCAGAGGTGTGCGAGGGCGCTTGCGGCGCAGACGAGCCTCCCCTATAAGGCGCCCTCCCAAGTCGGAGTGTGGCTCAGTCTGGTAGAGCACCGCGTTCGGGACGCGGGGGTCGCAGGTTCGAATCCTGCCACTCCGACCAAGGGAACCTCGGCGAAAGGCGCTCCAGACCAGCGCTTCGCCCCGCTTCGGCGGCCTTTTTAATCTCAAAAGCTTCTTGAAACGAACCTGGATGACCTGAGCCGTGGCGATAGCCGCGAGCCACTGATCGCCCAAACCGCACCCACCGCCGAATCACGCGCGTCGGCGTGCGGCGGGCTCCTCGAAGGGAGCCCGCCTTTTGTCGTCTAGCTTTCGCTCCAGCCGCCGCCCAGCGCCTTGAACAGGGCGATCTGGTTGGTGGTGACCTGGGCGTCGGACAGGGCGAGCTGGGCTTCCAGCTGCGCCAGGTTCTTTTCCGCCACCAGCAGGACCAGCAGGCTGTCGACGCCAGCCTCGTTGCGCAGGCGCGCGAGGCGAACAGCCTTGGCCCCCTCGTCCCGAGCGCGGCGCAGGGCCGTGCGACGGTCGAGTTCGCGCGCACACTGGGTCAGCGCGGTCTCGGTTTCCTGCAAGGCCGTCAGGTTCGCCTTCTCGAAGTTGGCAAGCGCCCCTTCCGCCCCGGCGCCGGCCTGTTTGATGCGGGCGCGGCTGGCGGCGATGTTGGGGAAGTTCCAGCTGATCAGCGGCCCGACATTGAACCGGAAATCATCGCCGAGATCGCTGGTGTCGGCCCCCGCGGTCGAAACCGAACCGCCGATGGTCACCGACGGATAGAGCGAGGCCGTGGCCACGCCGATCCGGGCGGTGGCCGCCGCGAGTTCTCGTTCGGCCTGACGCACGTCGGGACGACGGGCCAGCATGGCCGCGCCGTCGCCCACCGGCAGGGCCGCGGCGACTTGCGGCACGGCCTTGCAAGCCAGCACCGCCGTCGGCGCCTCGGCCGGCGGCTTGCCGGTCAGCAGGGCCAGACGGAACAGCGCCGAAGAACGCTGCCCGTCCAGGGTCGGCAGGGTCGCGCGGGTCGTCTCGAGCTGAGTCGCGGCGCTGGAAGTGTCCAACGCCGTGCCCCGACCGACCTCAAGCTGGCGAGCGGTGACGTCGTAGGTCTGCTGCTGCAGTTGCAGCGTCTGCTGGGCGACCGCGATCTGCGCGTTGGCGGCGCAGATGTCGGCATAGGCCCGCGCGGTCTCCGCGGCGACCGAGACACGCACCACGTCCAGCCCGGCCTGGGCCGCAGCGGCGTCGGCGCGATTGGCCTCCAGGCTGCGGCGAACGCGGCCGAACAGATCGACCTCGTAGGACATGTCGAAGCCGGCCGAATAGCTGTCGGCCTCCCCGAACTGGCCGTTCAGCGGGTTCTGGTCACGGACCCGCTGGCCCGACGCCGACACGGTGGTCGAGGGCAGCAGCCCGGCGCGGGTCTCGCTGAGCACCGCGCGGACGCGGGACAGATTGGCCGCCGCGATGGCGATGTCCTTGTTGGCGACCAGGGCCTCCTGGACCAGACCATCGAGGGTCGGGTCCTGGAACAGCCGCCACCAATCGCCCGGAGGCGCATCGGCGGTGGCGATCGTCGGCTCGGCGCTGACGAAGGCCCCCTGCGCCGAGGCGATGGGCCCCGGCGCCTGGTAGCTCGGCCCGACCGCGCAGGCGCTGAGCGCGGTGGCGGACAGGAGGACGGCGATTAGCGAACGGCGGATCACTTGGCGCCTCCTTCATATTCGAGCGGACTGTGCGGCGTACCGCCGCCGGTGGTCGGATAGTCCTTCTCCTTGCTCCTGGCCTTCGGGAGCTTCGCCGCGAGAGCGCGGCAAAGCACGTAGAAGACCGGCGTGAAGATCAGGCCGAAGATGGTGACCCCGATCATCCCGAAGAACACCGCGGTGCCCAGGGCTTGCCGCATCTCCGCGCCCGGACCGCTGGCGATCGCCAGAGGCAGCACGCCGAGGATGAAGGCGAAGGACGTCATCAGGATCGGCCGCAGACGGGTCTTGGCGGCGCGGACGGCCGCTTCGAAACGGTCGACCCCGTGCTCTTCCTCCGACTGTTTGGCGAACTCCACGATCAGGATGGCGTTCTTCGCGGCCAGGGCCACAAGGACGATCAAACCGATCTGGGTCAGGATGTTGTTGTCCTGGCCTCGTAGATTGACGCCCAGCATGGCCGCCAGAATACACATCGGCACGATCAGGATGACCGCCAGCGGCAAGGTGAAGGCCTCGTACTGGGCGGCCAGCACCAGGAACACGAACACGACGGCCAGGGCGAAGACCAGGATGGCCGCGCTGCCAGCCGCCTTTTCCTGGAAGGCGAGTTCAGTCCACTCGTAGCTGAAGCCCTGCGGGAGGTTCTTGGCCGCAAGCTGCTCCATGGTCGCCAGCGCATCACCCGACGCGACGCCCGGAGGCGCCCCGCCCTGAACTTCAGCAGCCGGGAACATGTTGTAGCGAACAACACGGATCGGGCCGGTTTCGTCCTTGATGGTGGCGAGCGAACCCAAGGGGACCATGCCGCCGCTGGCGGAACGGACCTTGATCGCGGCGATGTCGGCCGGATCGTCCCGTGCCTCGGCCTCGGCCTGGGCGGTCACCCGGAAGGTGCGGCCGAGCAGGTTGAAGTCGTTCACATAGGTCGAGCCGAGATAGGTGCCGAGCGCGTCATAGATGTCGCCGGGCTGAACGCCCATCAACAGCGCCTTGTCGCGGTCGATCTCGGCGCTCAAACGCGGCGAACCGGTGTTGAACTGCGAGAACACCCCGACGGTCGTCTCCGGCGCCTGGGCGGCGGCGGCGACCAATCCGTTGGCGGCCTGCTCCAGCGCCTGATATCCGGCGCCCGAACGGTCCTGGACCATCATCTTGAAGCCGCCGGCGTTACCCATGCCTTCGACAGGCGGAGGGGCCAGGAAGAAGATGTTGGCTTCCTCGACACCGCTCAACCGGCCCATGATCTGACCGGCCATGGCGTCGGCGGACATGTCCTTGCCGCGCTTTGACCAGTCGTCGAGCTTCACGAAGAACACGCCGCCGTTCGAGCTGGACGAGAAGCTCGCCCCGTCGAGACCGGCGAAAGCCGCGACGTTCTGAACCCCGGGGGTGTCCATGATGACGGCGCTGGCCCTCTTGACCACCGCGTCGGTCCGCTCAAGCGAGGCGCCCGGCGGAAGCTGGACGACCCCGATCAGGAAACCTTGGTCCTGTTGCGGGATGAACCCAGCCGGTGTGGCCGTCAGGCGCCATCCGGTCATCAGGATCAAGCCGGCATAGATGACCAGCATGATCATCCCGGACCGCACGAGACGCGCGGTCAGGGCGCCGTACTTTTCGCTCAGCCAATCGAAGCCCACGTTGAACCTATGGCTGGCGATCTTGATCGGCTTCATCCAGCGGGGGCCGGAATTGATGTCGTGTTCGACGTGCGGCTTGAGCAGGATCGAGGCCAGGGCCGGCGACAAGGTCAGCGACATAATCAGCGAGATCACCGACGCCGCCGCGATGGTCACGGCGAACTGGCGGAAGAACATGCCGGGGATGCCGGGCATGAAGGCGGTCGGCACGAACACGGCCAGCAGCACCAGGCCGATGGCGATCAGGGCGCCTGACACCTCGTCCATGGTTCGGAACGCCGCCTCTCGCGGCGTCATGCCTGACTTGATATTTCGCTCCACCGCCTCGACAACGACGATGGCGTCATCGACGACGATGCCGACGGCGAGAACCAGAGCGAACAGCGACAGAGAGTTCAGCGAGTAGCCCAGCGCGAGCTGGATCGCGAAGGTGCCGACCAGGGCCACGGGGATGGCGAGGATCGGAATGATCGCCGCCCGCCATGACTGCAGGAAGACCAGGATCACGATCATCACCAGGATGACCGCTTCGAACAGGGTGCTCTGCACCGAGGCGACAGACGCCTGCACGAACTCCGTCGGGTTGTAGGGGATCATGTAGCTGACGCCCTGGGGCATCGTCGGCTTCAGTTCCTCGACCGCCTTCAGAACCTCGGCGGCCGTCGCCAGGGCGTTCGAGCCCGGCTGCTGGACAATCGCCAGACCAATGCCGCGGTCGCCGCTGAAGTAACCGCGCATCCCGTAGTCCTGCGCGCCGAGTTCGACACGCGCGACGTCGCGAACGCGGGTTACGCGGCCGTCGGCGTCGGTGCGGATGACGATATTACCGAACTCTTCCGGGTCGGCCAGACGGCCCTGAACCTGGACAGGAAGTTGGTAGGCAGCGCCGGTGTCGGACGGAGCCTGGCCAAGCGCGCCACCGGCGGCCTGGACGTTCTGGGCCCGAAGCGCGGCGACGATCTCGCCGGACGTCAGGTTGCGGGCTGCAGCCTTGCCGGGGTCGATCCACACTCGCATCGAGTAGTAGCCGCCGCCGAACACCTGGACGCCGCCGACGCCGTCGATCCGCAACATGCGGTCGCGCAGGGTCGAGTTGGCGTAGTTGCCGATGTAGTCGAGGTCGGCGTTCGGATCCTTGGAGGTCAGCGCCACGATCAGCAAGAAGCCGGAGAGCTGCTTGTTCACGATCACGCCGGTCTGCCGGACCTGCTCGGGCAGGCGCGGCTCAGCCAGGGCGACCCGGTTCTGAACCAGAACCTGAGCCGCATCCAGATCGGTGCCGGGTTTGAAGGTGACGGAGATCTGCACCATGCCGTCGGCGGTCGACGACGAGGTCATATAGAGCATGTCCTCGACGCCGTTGATCTCCTGCTCGATCGGTGCGGCGACGGTCTCGGCGAGCGTCTCGGCGGACGCCCCGGGATAGGTGGCGGTGACGGCGATCGTCGGCGGCGCGATGTCCGGGTACTGCGATAGCGGCAGCAGCGGCAGCGCGAACGCCCCGATCAGGGTGATGAACACCGCGATGACGCCCGCGAAAATCGGGCGATCGATAAAGAAGTGCGAAAAGCGCATGGGGTCCTGTCCCGTTGCCTGGCGCTACTGAGCGCCGGCGGGAGTGGCGCTCGAGGCCACGGGAATGGTGACAGTCGTCGTGCGTTCGGCGGCGGGCTTGGGGGTGATCTTGACCTCCGTCGCCTTCACCTTCTGACCCGGCATCATCATGCGGGCGGCGCCGTTGACGATGATCTTGTCGTTGACGCTGACGCCGGTCCGGATGACCCGCAGGCCCTGGCTCAGCGGTCCCAGCGTGACGGGCTTCAGGGTGACCGTGCCGTCGGGAGCGACGACATTGACCGCCTTGCGCGCCCCGTCGGGGACAATCGCGTCCTCCGGCACCAGGAACGCCTCATAGGCCTGGCCGCCCTCGACCTTCGCCTTGCCGAACATCCCCGGCTTCAGGAAGCCGTTCGGGTTGCCCACGACGGCGCGCATGCGCACCGCGCCGGACGCGCTGTCGAGCGCGTTGTCCGTGAAGTCGATCTGGCCGGCCCAGCGATAGTCGCTCTCGTCCTGAAGGCGGATCTGAACCTTGCCGCCCTTCCCGGCGTCGCGCTGGTTCCTGAGGACCTGCGCTTCGGAGGCGTCGAACACGAAGTGGATCGGGGTGGTCGAAACGATGGTGGTCAGAACGTCGGCGCCCGAACCGCCGCCGGAGATCACATTGCCCGGATCGACGCGGCGGTCGGAGACGACGCCGGAAACCGGCGCGGTCACGCGGGTGAATTCAAGATCAAGCTCGCGAGCGCGAACGCTCGCCTGAGCGATCTCGTTGGCGGCGCGCTTGCTGTCGTATTCCTCACGGCTGATGGCCTGGGCCTTCAGCAGGCCTTCGGCGCGGGCCAGGTCGCTGGCGGCGAGCTGAGCCTGGGCGCGGGCTGCGGAGAGTTGGGCTTGCGCGGGGCGCGGGTCCAGTTGGAACAGAAGCTGCCCCTTCTGGACGAACTGGCCTTCGCGGAAGTTGGCGCTTTGCAGGTAACCGCCGGCCCGGGCGCGCACGTCGACGCGCTCCGGCGCCTCGAAGCGACCGGTGAAATCGTCCCAGTCAACGACCAACTGTTTCAGGGGTGTCGCCACAGACACCTGGGGCGCAGGCATTGGCGGTGGCCCTTCGGGCTTGCTGCAAGCGGCCAAAACCATTGCAGCAGCAGCCGTTGCGACGAACGGCGCGAGAAATTTGCGCATTTAGCATCCCAGCGGGCGCGGGGAGGCGCCCAAGTCAACAGTTGATGACTTTTACAGCCACACCCCCTACATATGTCAACAGTCGATGACAACAAGGGTGGA
>JBEBYB010000162.1:0-6319 GCA_040391295.1 Phenylobacterium sp.
TCCAGTTCGTTGGCGCTGGGCTGGCGCGAGCCGTCGCCGCCGGTGATCGTCGAGGCGCCGTAGGGCGAGCCGCCGGTGATCTCGTCCAGCCGCATCTGTCCGGCCCAGGCGTAGGGCAGGCCGACGATGACCATGCCGTGGTGCAGCAACTGGGTGATCGTCGACATGATCGTGGTTTCCTGGCCGCCGTGCTGGGTGGCGGTCGAGGTGAAGACCCCGCCGACCTTGCCGACCAGGGCGCCCTTGGCCCACAGGCCGCCGGTCTGATCCCAGAACGCCGCCATCTGCGAGGCCATCCGGCCGTAGCGGGTGCCGACGCCCAGGATGATCGCGTCGTACTCGGCCAGATCGGCGACCGTGGCGATCGGGGCTTCCTGGTCCATCTTGTAGTGCGAGGCCTTGGCCAGGTCCTCCGGCACGGTTTCAGGCACGCGCTTGATGTCGACGCTCGCGCCCGCCTCGCGAGCGCCCTCTGCGACGGCCTTGGCCATGGTTTCGATGTGGCCGTAGGTCGAGTGATAGAGGACGAGAATCTTGGTCATGAACGGTTTCCTGAACTGAGACTGGAACTTGAGAGAAGCGGCCCGGGCCTGATGACCCGGGCCTTGTGGTTTAGGCGGCGTCGACGAGCACGATCTCGGCGTCTTCCAGGGCGGTGACCCGCACGCTGGCCTCGTCGCGGATCGCCAGGCCGTCGCGGGCCTTGGCGGTGACGCCGTTCACCTCGATGGAGCCGGTGGCCGGCACCAGATAGGCGTAGCGGCCGGCGCCCAGCTGGTATTCGGCGCTCTCGCCGGCCTTCAGCGTCGCGGCCACGACCCGGCCGTCGGCGCGGATCGGCAGCACGTCGGCGTCGCCGTCGATGCCGCTGGCCAGGGTCACGAACTTGCCGGCGCGGTCGCCCTTGGGGAAGGGCTTGGCGCCCCAGGAGGGCTCGCCGCCGGCCTTGGTCGGCAGGATCCAGATCTGGAACAGCGTGGTGTCTTCGTTCTCGACGTTGAACTCGGCGTGACGGATGCCCGAACCGGCGCTCATCACCTGGACGTCGCCGGCCTCCGTGCGGCCGGTGTTGCCCAGGCTGTCCTGGTGGGTGATCGCCCCGCTGCGGACATAGGTGATGATCTCCATGTTCGCGTGCGGGTGGGGCGGAAAGCCCGAGTTCGGCGCGATCTTGTCGTCGTTCCAGACCCGCAGGGCGCCCCAGCCCATCCGCTTGGGATCGTTGTACTCCGCGAACGAGAAGTGATGCTTGGCGTCGAGCCAACCGTGGTCGGCGCCGCCGAGGGTTTCAAAGGGTCGATGGTCGATCATCGCTCTGGTCTCCTGGGGCGATCTCGAAGGGACCGCCTGCTTGATGAAACAAGTAGCCCTTCCCCAGGATTTCGAAATAGAAACGATGGAAACCAATTGTTTCCAAAAGCGACATGTCAAAACTCCCCGACTTCGAAGCCTGGGCTATTCTCGTCAAAGTGGCTGAAACGGGCTCGTTCTCCCGCGCCGCCGAAGATCTGGAGCTGTCCAAGGCGACGATCTCCAAGGTGATCGGCCGGCTGGAAGCACGGATGGGCGCCAGCCTGTTCCATCGGACCTCGCGCCGTATCTCGCTGACCGAAACCGGCCGCGCGGCGCTGGAGCGCGCCGGCCGCATCCTGGCCGAGGGCGAGGCGGTGGAGGCCGAGACCGCCGCCCAGTCGGTGATCCCGCGCGGCCTGGTCCGGCTGGCCGCCCCGATGTCCTTCGGCCTGCTGCACCTGGCGCCGATCCTGCCCGACTTCCTGGCCTGCTATCCCGAAGTCGTCATCGATCTCAACCTGGCCGACGAGAAGATCGACCTGGTGGCCGAGGGCGTCGATCTGGCCATCCGCATCGCCCGGCTGCAGGACTCGTCGCTGCTGGCCCGCAAACTGTGCGACATGCGGATCATGCTGGTCGGCGCGCCGGGCTATTTCGAAGCCTACGGCCGACCGGCCCATCCTCGCGACCTCGCCCAGCACCGCTGCTTCACCTACGCCAATGTCGATACCCCGGACATCTGGCGCTTCTCGCACCCGGCGCAGGGCGAGCAGGCGGTGGCGGTCAGCGGCCCGATGAAGGTCAACAGCGCCGAGAGCCTGGGACCCGCCCTGCGCTCGGGGCTGGGCGTGGCCTTGCAGCCGGAGTTCATCTGCTGGGAGGACCTGAGGAGCGGCAAGCTGGAGGCGGTGATGCCCGATTGGTCGCCGCCGACGCCGGCCCTGCATCTGGTCAGCCCGCCCGGCCGTCTGCGGCCTGCGCGGGTCAAGGTGCTGTTCGATTTCCTCGCCGATCGCCTGGCCGCCGCGCCGTGGGCGACGAGCGCCTAGCCGCCGGCCAGATAGGTGGCGGGATCACGGTTGAAGCGGCCGAAGGTGGTCAGGCAGCCCTGCCAGACTCCAAGGTGCTGCTTCATTTCGGCCGCCGAGAGGCGCGAGGTCAGCATCGCGGCGTACATGACATTGGAGCGCCCATCCTCGGTGAGATAGCCGCGGCAGGCGACCTGGGTGCGGTTGAAGTCGTTGATCTGCTGCAGGTTCGGGCCGCGCCGCTCGAAGGCGGTGGAGAAGGCCACGGCACCACAGGCCTTGCCGCTCTCGTCGCACTGGACGAACTGCGCGCCGAACTTGCCGCCCGGCGTGGTGATGTCGAGCACCACCATGCCCTCGCCGCTGGAGACCACCGCGGCCTTCGCGTCCATGCCGCTCAGCAGCCCGACCAACGCGCTCGGATCGCGGGCGTCGAAGCCCGCGGCCTTCGCCGGCGCCGGCGCCGGCTTGGCGGGCGCGGCGGACGCCAGGTTCGAGGTCGCGGCGATGGCCAAGGCGAGGAAGACGGCGCGCATCGAGGTCTCCGGAAAGTCTGCCTTCGTGGCTAGCGCCCTCTCTGGGCTGATGACAAGGCGGCGGCGGGAGATTTAAGTGCGGCCATGCGTCCGGTCCTGCTCGTCCTCGTCCTGTCTGTCCTCGCGCTACCGGCCTCGGCGCAGGAGCGTACGATCGAAATGCGCGAGGCCCTGGTCAATCTGGCGCGCGTGCTCGGCGAGAGCCACGCCCTGCGACAGACCTGCGAGGGGGCCGAGGATCAATTCTGGCGCTCGCGCATGAACCGCTTGGTGGACACCGAACACGCCGAGCCGGTGCTCGAGCGCGAGATGAAGGACGCCTTCAACACCGGTTTCGCCGGGGCCCGCCGGCTCTACGGCGAATGCGGCGACCCGACCCGGCGCGCCGAGCGGCTGGCGGCGGTGCGAGGGCACGAGCTGGCTCTCGGCCTGTCCCAGGCCAAGTACCGGGTCACGACGGTATTGCCGTCCGAAGGCGCAGAGGACGTGACGGCGGAGCCTGCACCGCGTTAGGGTGGTCTCCGGTTCTCGGAGAGGTTGTCATGGAATTGATTGCGGCCGTCGTCCTGTTGGTGCTCGCGGTGGTGATCCTCTTCGCCGCCATCAAGATCGTGCCCCAGGGGCGGGAGTACACGGTGGAGCGTTTTGGGCGCTACACGCGGACCTTGCCGCCGGGCATCGCCTTCCTGACGCCCTTCGTCGAGGGGGTCGGCCGCCGAGTGAACATGATGGAGCAGGTCCTGGACGTGCCTCAGCAGGAGGTCATCACCAAGGACAACGCCGTGGTGAAGGTCGACGGCATCGTCTTCATCCAGGTGATGGACGCCGCCGCCGCAGCCTATCGCGTCGACAATCTCAACTACGCCATCGCCCAGCTCTGCATGACCAACCTGCGCACCGTGGTCGGCTCGATGGAGTTGGACGAGGTGCTGTCGCAGCGCGATCAGATCAATACGCGCCTGCTGCATGTGATCGACGCGGCCACCGGCCCCTGGGGCGTGAAGGTGGCGCGGATTGAGATCAAGGACCTGATGCCGCCGCCGGACATCACCAACGCCATGGCGCGCCAGATGAAGGCCGAGCGCGAACGTCGCGCGGTGATCACCGAGGCTGACGGCGAGAAGTCCGCCGCCATCGCCCGCGCCGAGGGCGCCAAGCAGGCCGCGATCCTGGAGGCCGAGGGCCGCCGCGAAGCCGCCTATCGCGACGCAGAGGCGCGCGAGCGGGAAGCCGAGGCCGAGGCCAAGGCGACGGCCATGGTGTCCGAAGCCATCGCCCGCGGCGACGTCAACGCCATCAACTACTTTATCGCCCAGAAGTACGTCGAAGCCTTCGCCAAGCTGGCCGAGAGCCCCAACCAGAAGACAGTCATCGTACCGGCCGAGATGTCGGCCCTGGTCGGCTCCCTGGCGGGCGTCGGGGAATTGGTGAAGACGATCCAGAGCGACCGTCCAGCTTCGTCTTCACCGGCTCGCGCCGCGCCCGCCGTCGCGCCGCGTCCGCCGCGCGGCCCGGCCGTCCCGCCGACTGGAAACTGATCCGATGGACGGGCTTGCCGACTTCTATGTGACGCACACCTTCTGGGTCTGGATCGCCATCGCCGCGGCGATCCTGGCCCTTGAGGTCGCCGCAGGGTCGGGCTGGCTGCTCTGGCCGTCAGCCTCGGCCGCTGTCATGGCCTTCGTCAGCCTGTTCACCCGCAGCGCGGCGCTCGAGATCGGACTGTTCGCGGCGCTGACCATCGTCACCACCCTGACGGCGCGGAGGTTTTGGCCGCGCGACGTCCGCGGCGCGAGCGACATCAACGACAATGTTGCGCGGCTGATCGGCCATCGTGGCCGCGTCGCCATGGCCTTCGTCGGCGGCGCCGGACGGGTGATGGTCGACGGCAAGGAGTGGGCGGCCGACTCCGAGGGCGGCGCGCCGCTAGAGCTGGAGTCGATCGTTGAGGTCGTGGGCCTTAGCGTCGGGACGCGGCTGCTGGTTCGCCCGGTTCGCTGAACTCGGCCTGCCTGATCTAAGCCGCGAGCGCTTCCTTCAGGCCGCGCCGGGCCAGGGCGTCGGCGCGTTCATTGAGCGGATGGCCGGAGTGGCCCTTCACCCATTTCCAGGTCACGTCGTGCTTGCCGCGCGCGATGTCCAGGCGTCGCCAGAGGTCGTCGTTCTTGACCGGCTTCTTGTCGGCGGTGAGCCAGCCGCGCTTCTTCCAGCCGTGGATCCACTCCGAGATGCCCTTCATCACATAGGTGGAGTCTGTGTGAAGCTCGACCTTGCAGGGCTTCTTCAGGGCTTCCAGCGCCTGGATGGCGGCCATCAACTCCATGCGGTTGTTGGTGGTCGCCGGTTCGCCGCCGCAGATGTCGCGAACGTGCTCGCCCGAAATCATCACCGCGCCCCAGCCGCCGGGGCCGGGATTCCCCGAACAGGCGCCGTCCGAGTAGATCACGACCTGCGGGGTCACGAAGGCGCGCCCAGCAATACGAGGTCGGGCGCCGAGCGATGCACCGCCAGCTTGCGCTCGTACTCCAGCGGGTCCTTGGGCCGCACCAGGGCCCCGGCGGGCGTGGCCTCCCAGTCGTGCAGCCGGGTCAGGAAGAACCGCATGGCCGCGCCATGGGCCAGCACGGGCAGGGCCGCGCGCTCGGCGGGCGTCAGCGGGCGGTGGGCCTCGTAGCCGGCCAGCAGGGCGCGCGCGCTGGTGATGTTGAAGCTGCCGTCGGCCTCGAAGCACCAGGCGTTAAGCGTCACGGCGATGTCGTAGGCCAGCTGGTCCACACAGGCGAAATAGAAGTCGATGGCGCCGGCGAAGGCCGGGCCCTGGAAGAAGACGTTGTCGGGGAAATAGTCGGCATGGATCACGCCGCGCGGCAGGTCCGTAGGCCAGTTCGCGGCGATGTGGGCCAGGTCGCCCTCGATCACGGCCGCCAAGCCGGGCTTCAGGTTTTCCGCGTCATCGCGCAGGGTGGCGAACAACGGCGCCCAGGCCTCTTGGCCCAGGTCGTTGGCGCGCGTGAGCGCAAAGCCGTCGGCGGCGAGATGCAGACGCGCCAAGCCTTGGCCGGCTTCGCGGCAGTGAGCCGCGGTCGGCCGCCGAACCGACAGTCCGGGCAGGAAGCTGAAGATCGCGCAGGGTTTGCCGCGGACGTGCTTAAGCGCCTCGCCGGCCTTGTCGATCATCGGCGTCGCCGACGGATACCCATGCTGGGCCAGCCAGCGGGTAAGCCCCAGGAAGAACGGCAGGTCGTCTTCGCGGACCCGCTTTTCATAGACCGTCAGGATAAAGCGCCCAGCCTCGGTCTCCAGCAGGAAGTTGGAGTTCTCCACGCCTTCGGCGATCCCCTTGAACGCCAATGGCGCGCCGAGGTCGAAGTCGGACAGGAGGGCGTTGAGCTCCTCGTCGGTGATGTCTGTGTATACGGCCATGTTCGACCGGGGATGCGGGAGGCCGGGCGGGCGGTCAAG
>JBEBYB010000163.1:0-6308 GCA_040391295.1 Phenylobacterium sp.
CCCGAGAGGCGGTCGAATACCCCGGAAAGCCGATCTGTAAGTGCGTCGAACACGCGAGACTCCACCTGCATTTTCCCCGAAGGGAGAAATGCAGAAGCAAAAGATTGAGACATCGACGATCCGCAGGATCGCAATGTCTCGGCGGCCCAAACGCAATCGACCCCCGTGGACGATCACGTCGACGGGGGGCCTCTCCGCCCTCGTCCTGCATCCGTCGCAGGGGTCGTGGCGGTGGAGGGCGCGAATGCTATGCGCCAGAAGGGCGCGCTTATGCGCCTGTGGACGGATTAGGTCAAGGATCGAGCGTTCCGCCTCCCCACGCTCGTCATCCTCCGGTCGTCTGAAAGACGATCCGGGGGACCCAAGCTGAGTTGCAGGACTTGATGGCCCGTTTGGGTCCCCCGGATCAGCCTGCGGCTGACCGGAGGATGACGAGCGTGGGTGATGGCGATTGACATGCAACCAATTGGTTGCCTATGGTCGCCACCATGGATGACGTCTTCCGCGCCCTTGCCGATGAAAGCCGCCGCGCTTTGCTGGATGCGCTGTTCGCGCGCAACGGCCAGACCCTGGCCGAACTGACCGCGGGCCTGCCGATGTCGCGACAGGCGGTCGCCAAGCATCTCGGCATCCTGGAGGCGGCCAATCTGATCAGCGTCGTGCGGCGCGGCCGCGAGAAGCTGCACTACCTCAACCCCGTACCGATCGGCGAGATCGTCCGCCGCTGGGTCGGCAAGTTCGAGGACGCGCGGTTGGACGCCCTCGCCGACTTCAAAGAACAGATCGAAACATCGCAGGAGAAGCGTCGTGCCTGAGCGCGCCCCGAACTTCGTCTATGTCGTCTACATCGCCGCCAGCCCGGAGACGGTTTGGAACGCCCTGATCGAACGCGATCTGACCAAGGCCTATTGGGAGCACTACAACGTCTCCGACTGGACGCAGGGCTCGCCCTGGCGTCACGTGCGTCTGGACGAGGACGGCACGGTCGACTTGATCGGCACGGTGGTCGAGATCGATCCGCCCAGCCGCATGGTCATCACCTGGGGGACGCCGTCCGATCCGGCCGACGAGTCGCGGCATTCCAGGGTGACCTTCGAGATCGCGCCGGTGGGGCCCAGCGCCAAGCTGACCGTGACCCACAGCGACCTGGAGGCCGGGGCGGGAATGGCCAGCGGCGTCGCCAAGGGCTGGCCGGCGGTGCTGTCCAACCTCAAGACCCTGCTGGAAACCGGACGGACGCTTGAGGGTAATCTCTGGGAGTGAGACGAGCATGGACCTGAAGACCGCGCCGGTCGCCAAGACCGGCATGTTGATCCGCAAGCCGGCCGCCGAGGTCTTCGAAGCCTTCGTCGATCCGGCCGTCACCTCGAAGTTCTGGTTTTCGAAGGGTAGCGGCCGGCTGGCCCCAGGCGCCCAGGTCCGCTGGGACTGGGAGATGTACGGGGCCTCGGCGCAGGTCAGCGTGAAGGCGCTTGATCCAGGCCGCCGCATCCTCGTCGAATGGGGCGGGGCCGGCGAGGCGCCGACCACCATCGAATGGCTGCTTGAGCCGCGGGGCGAGGGCCAGACCATGGTCACGGTCGTCAATTCCGGTTTCGACGGAACCGGCGACGAGATCATGGCCAAGGCGCTCGACTCGACGGAGGGTTTCAGCCTCTTGCTGGCCGGCGCCAAGGCCTGGCTCGAGCACGGAATCCAACTGAACTGCGTGCCCGACCGTCACCCGGACGCTCTCGTGAAGGGGTGGGCGCGCTAGCTCTGCACGACCCATTCGCCGTCGGCGCCCTTGCAGGCGGTGTAGCGCTGGGTTTCGGGCGAACCGCCCTGGGTCTGAATGGTCTGGTCGAAGGTGCGGCAGGTCCCGGCGCCGCCGGCATAGCTCCGGCCGGCGGTCACCGGGCGCACCACGCTCTGGGCGACATAGCCGATCGCCACCCCGTCGCGGCCCGCGAGAATCCAGTCGCCGCCGCTGACCCGGGCCACGGCGTCGATGGTCTCGCCGGGGCGCAGCTTGCCGACGATCGGGGCGGCGGTCGAGGGGCCGCCGCGCAGGTTGACGGTCTTGGCCGGCTTATAGCGGCCGCTGGCCGCGACGTAGTTCGACACCGGTTCGACGCCGGCCGCGAACCGCATGCCGTTCATCGACGTCGGCGCGGGATTGGAGGCCTGGCCGTTGCTGGTCGAGATCACCCGGACATTGCCCGAGGCGCCGGTCTGCGGATTGTTCCAGCTCTGCGAGCCGCCGCGATCCAGGGCGTTCTGGGCCGCGAACTGAGCCTTTTGCTGGTCGCTGCGCTGCATGCGGCAGCCGACATAGGAGCCGGCCGCCGCGCCGGCCGCCGCGCCCAGCACGGTGCCCAGCCCGCGCTCGTTCTTGGCGAGATTGTTGCCGAGCACGCCGCCGACCAGCCCGCCGATCACCGCGCCGCCGGTCTGCTTGTTGCCGCCGGCGTCGCAGCCGAAGATCGAGGAAAGCGGGTTGCCCTGCTGGGCCTGGGCGGAGACCGGAAGGGCGAGAGCGGCGGCCAGCAGGGCCGCGGTGATGGTCGAGGGGCGCATGTCGAATTCCTGGGAGGCCGCGGCCCCGGAGCGAGGCGCGACAAGCTTTGCTGGAAAATGCGCGCCTCGGGCGACGGTTCCATGAACGCCCGCCGGCTCGTCATGGCCGCCCGTCCTCGTCCGTCCTCACCCACCCTCACCTGTTCGTCATGGCCGGCTTCTTATGCCGGCCACCCATAGACTCCGTGGTCGGAGACTTGCCTGGGAAGGCCCGTGTCTATGGGTCACCGGGACAAGCCCGGTGATGACGAATTGAGTGGGGGTGGACGGCTAGGTCGTCGGGAAGCCCTTGTCGCGGAGATAGGCGCTCACATCGACGTCGCGGCCCATCATGTTGCGATAGGCGATCGCCGGATCGATGGAGTTGCCGACGCTCATGACGTTGTCGTGCAGTTTCCCCGCCATCGCCTTGTCGTACATGCCGCCCGGCGAGGCCTTGAAGGCGTCCACCACGTCCAGCGCCAGGGTCTCGGACCACAGATAGCTGTAGTAGCCGGCCGAATAGCCGTCGGAGGCGAAGACGTGGCCGAACTGCGGGGTGCGGTGACGCATCACCACTTCGGACGGCATGCCGAGCTTGGTCAGCTCGTCGCGCTCGAAGGCGTCGGGATCGATGTCCGCGCCGCCGGCCAGGTGCAGCCTCATGTCGATCAGGGCCGAGGACAGGTACTCGGTGACGTCGAAGCCCTGGCGGAAGGTCTTGGCCTTTTCCAGCTTGTCGACCAGGGCCTGCGGGATCGGCTCGCCGGTCTTGTGGTGCAGGGCGAACTTGGACAGCACCTGCTTGGTCGGCAGCCAGTGCTCGTTGATCTGGCTGGGGAACTCCACATAGTCGCGCGCGACCGCGGTGCCCGAGACGCTCGGATAGTTCACGTTGGAGTTCAGGCCGTGGATGGCGTGGCCGAACTCGTGGAACATGGTCTCGGCGTCGTCCCACGAGATCAGCACGGGCTCGTCAGGCGCGCCCTTCACGAAGTTCGAGTTGTTGGAGACGATCGTGGTGATCGGCCGGTCGAACTTCTGCTGGTTCCGATAGGCGTTCATCCAGGCGCCGGAACGCTTGCCGGTCCGCGCATAGGGGTCGAAGTACCAGAGACCGACGTGCCGGCCGTCTTGGCCCTTCACGTCCCAGATGCGGATGTCGGGATGGGCGACCGGCAGGCCCGAGACCTGTTCGAAGCTGAAGCCGTAGACCTCGCCCGCGGCCCAGAACATGCCCTCGCGCAGCTTCTCCAACTGCATGTACGGCTTGATCTGGTTCATATCGAGGTCGTAGCGGGCGCTGCGGACCTTCTCGGCGTAGAAGCGGTAGTCCCAGGGCTCGATTTTGACGCCCGACTTTTCCTGGTCGGCGATCGCCTGCATCTCGGCGACCTCGTCCTTCACCCGGGCGATGGCCGAGGGCCAGACCCGCATCATCAGCTCCATGGCCGCGTCAGGCGTCTTGGCCATGGCGTTGTCGAGACGCCAGTGGGCGTGGGTCGGGAAGCCCAGAAGTTGGGCGCGTTCGTAGCGCAGCTTCAGGATCTTCTTGATGTTGGCGTTGTTGTCCTTGGCGTCGCCGTTGTCGCCGCGGCTGTAATAGGTGCGCCAGACCTTCTCGCGCAGGTCGCGGCGCTTCGAATAGGTCAGGAACGGGTCCATTGAGGACCGGGTGTTGAGGAAGGCGTACTCGCCCTTGCGGCCACGCTCTTCGGCGGCGGCCTGCGCGGCGGCGCGCACGTCGTCGGGCAGACCGGCCAACTCGCTCTCGGTGCGCAGATAGAGGACGTAGTCGGTCTCGTCGGCCAGCAGGTTCTGGCTGAAGTTGGTGAACAGGCCGGCCAGTTCCTGGTTGATCTGGGCCACGCGGGCCTTGTCGGCGGGCGACAGCTTGGCGCCGGCGCGCACGAAGCGGTTCCAGTAGACCCAGGTCAGGCGCTGCTGCTCGGGCGTCAGCCTGGCGCGGTCGTTATAGACCGCCTCGATGCGGGCGAAGAGCTTGGCGTTCTGCAAGGTCTCGTCGCTGTGGGCCGACAGCTTGGGCGACATTTCCTTCTCGATGGCGCGCATCTCCGGGGTCGAGAGCGTGCCGCTCCAGACGCCGTAGAAGGTGTCGACCCGGTCGAGCATGCCGCCCGAACGCTCCAGCGCCGCGATGGTGTTGTCGAAGGTCGGCTTGGCGCGGTTGCTGGCGATCGCGTCGATCTCGGCGGTGTCGGCCTTCATCGCGGCGGTCAGGGCGGGAACGAAGTCGGCGGTCCGAACCTTGTCGAAGGCCGGCACGCCGCCATAGGGGCCGGTCCACTCCGCGGTCATCGCCGCGGCGCCGGCCTGGGCCGACGCGCTGATGGGCAGGGTCGCGGCGGCGGCGAGTGCGCCGGATGCGGCAAGGAACGTGCGCCGTTTCATAGGGTCTCCGGAGAAGCTTAAGCGAGGTTGACCGGACCTTAGGGTCAACCATGCCGTAGGTCACATGACGGGCTTGTAATGTGACGTTAGATCGCGCTCGGCGGGACCTGGTCCTGGATCTGCGCGGCCCGCACCGCCGACTCGCGGCTGATCCGCTCGGCGTCTTCCGGCGTCAGGCCGAAGGTGACCAGCAGCAGGGCGACCACGCGTTCCTGGTGGCCGGGGCTGGCCAGGCCCAGCAGGATGTCGCGCTGCACCATGCGGCTGGCGCCGAACGTCAGGCTGCGGATGGCGACGGGATCGGCCGGGCGGAACTCGCCGGCGACGACGCCGTCCTGGTACATCCGGTCGAAGTTCTCTTCCATCGTCGAGGTGCGCCCCAGCCGGGTGGACTCCAGCCGTATCACCACCCAGCCCCAGGCGTGATCGTGGCTGACCAGGGCGAAGTGGCTGTGAAGGCGGGTGGCGAGCCGCGACGAGGCCGGGAGGGACGGCGGAAGATGGGCGTCGAGTACGGCCGTCAAGGCGTCGATCAACTTGCGGCGGACCGCGCGCAGCAGGTCCTCCATCGTCGGGAAGTAATTATAGAACGTGCCGCGGGAGACGTCGGCGGCGGCCACGAAATCCTCGACTGACGAAGCGTCGGGACCCTTCTCGCCGATCACCTTGACGGCTGCGTCAAGCAAACGCTCACGGGTCAGCGCCTTGCGGTTCTCGGCCGCCGCGGCCCGGGCCTCAAGGTTGACCCGCATCGGGCGCCGGGGGGCGATCAGGCGACCTCGGGCAGATATTGCTTCACCGCATTGGCGGCGGCCATCGACAGCGGGTCTCGCTGTTGTTCCAGGATCTGGATCTCCTCTTGCAGCGCGGCGGTGATTTCGCGGTGCGCCAGGGGCGACAGCTCCAGCAGCGCCTTGGTCGAGGCGCGCGCCAGCGCCAGGGCGGTGGCCAGGTCGACCTCGATGCCGATCACCCAGGTCGAGGCCGGATCGTCGGGGGGCAGATTGTCTAGCGCGCGGGCGGGTAGGGACATAGGGGCTCGGTTCAGGTTGGGCGACGCAGACGTGTGCGGAGGGCCTGCGTCGGGGCCGGCCGCCGGGGGGACGCACGGCGCTGTGAAGTTCGCGCTGACGGGTATGTCAGGATGACAACTTCGTCAATCCGAAATTTCCAAGTTCGGTGAACGAAGGGGTGCGTCCGGCCGCATGGACGCCGAACCGCCTGGCGGGTACATCGGAGGACATGGCTATTGGCGTTTTCGATTCCGGCGTGGGCGGCCTGTCCGTCCACCGTGCGCTCGTGCAGGCGATGCCGAGCGCGGACTTCGTCTATCTGGCCGACCAGGCCAATGCGCCCTA
>JBEBYB010000164.1:0-6274 GCA_040391295.1 Phenylobacterium sp.
GCCGCGATAGAAGAAGCCGTCGCAGGTGGCGCAGGCCGAGACGCCGAAGCCCTGGAACTTCTGTTCGCTCTCCAGGCCCAGCCACTTGGCCTGGGCGCCGGTGGCGATGACCAGGGTTTCAGCCAGCCAGACCGCGCCGCTGTCGCATTCCAGCCGGAACGGGCGCTGCGACAGGTCGGCCTTGATGACGATGTCGTTGATGATCTCGGCGCCCACATGGGCGGCCTGGGCTTGCATCTGCTCCATCAGCCAGGGGCCCTGGATGACGTCGGCGAAGCCTGGGTAGTTTTCCACGTCGGTGGTGATGGTCAGCTGGCCGCCCGGCTGGATGCCGGCGATCAGCACCGGATTGAGCAGGGCGCGCGCGGCGTAGATGGCGGCGGTGTAGCCAGCCGGGCCAGAACCCAGGATTAGGCAGCGTGTGGTGCGGGGTGCGTTCTCGGACATGCGGCATATTTAGGTGAGATTCTGGCCAGATGCGACGGGCACGGGGCGTGGTGGGTTAGCGCAGGCCGCAAAGAACGCGATTTAGCTGGGGGCGAACGCCCCGGCCGGGCGGTTCAGGCGGTCTCGCCGGGCGCGCCGATGACTTCCAGGAAGGCCTGGGCCGCGCGATCGGCGCCCAGCCCGTCGCAAATCTCCAGGCTGGCGGCGGTCAGGCGCGCGCGGGTGGCGGCGTCGGTCAGCAGCCGCATGGCGGCGCGGTCGAAGGCGGCGTCGAAATCGGCGGCCTGGCCGTCCACCACCAGAACGGCGTCGCGGTCGAGCAACGCCTGGGCGGCCGGGCGCTGGTTCGGCGCCAGCACGACCATCAGCGACGGCAAGCCCAGGACGCACCGTTCCCAGGTCGCTCCGCCGCCGGCGCCGACCGCGACGTCGGCGTTGAGGGCCAGGTCGGCCATGTCCTGGGCGTCGATGTGAAGGGTCACGCGCCGGTCGTGGGCGGCGATCCGCTTCAGGCCGGGCAGGCTGGGCGAGGCGCCGCCGAGCGCCACGTCGAAGGCAAGCTGGCCGCTGCGCTGGCGCAGACGGTCCAGCGCTCGGGCCGTGATCCCCCCGACGTCGGTGAGGCCAAGGGCGACAAGCACGCGGCCGACCGGACCGCCGCGTCGCGCCAACGCCTGCTCGCGCAGGGCGGCGAATTCAGGTCGGACCGGAGCGTAGGCGGGGCCTAGCAACAGCCGGGCGCTGGGCGCGAACGGCGCGTAGTCGGCCGGGGTCCGGGCTGGGCCCGGGTCCAGCACCAGATCTGCGAAGAGCGGCCGGTCGGCCAGGTCGTCGATCACCAGGGTCGGGCGGCCTTGCGCGACGGCCTCCTGTTCGGCCCGGCCAAGGCCGTAGTGGTCGAACACCACAGCGTCGAAACGCACGCCCATGGCCGCGCCCAGCACCGAGTTCGCGTCGATGACGTCGGTGTCCTGCCGGCCCATGCCGGGCGCGAAGACGTCCAGGATGGCGCCGGCCTCGGGCGGGGCCAGGAACACGCAGTCGGCGCCGCGTTGCTCCAGCGCACGCGCCAGGCTGAGCGAGCGCATGACATGGCCGCCTCCAACCGAGGAGCCTGCATTGACGATGAAGAGGATGCGCGGACGGAGAATCATATCCGCTACAGGGGAGGCCTAAACCAAGACTTTGAAAAGGCTCTGTTAGCTCGGAATGGGGCGCGCGGCCCGTTCGTCGTAGCGGCGCAGCACCTCGTCGGCGGCGCGATCGGTCTCGGCCAGCGGCGGATATTGCCAGCTGTGGAACGCCCCGCCGAACGGCCGGGCCGCGCCCAGGGTTTCCAGGTCTTCGTGGAACAGCCGGAACTTCAGGCTCTCGCCTTCCATCTTCAGGACGAAGACCGGCTTGCCCGTCGAGGCCGCGTCGGTGGCGAGGTTGGTCGAGTCTTCTGTGACCAGGATGTAGTCGGCCGCGGCCAGATAGGCGAAGTAGGGGTTCTCGCCTTCGCCGTTCCAGATCACCCCGGGCAGGTGTTTGAGGCGTGCCGCCAGCATGGCGCGGGCCGGCTCGGGCGTGCGGCGCGTGAAGCTGACCATCACCGAGCCGCCGTCCTGGGCGACCGGCAGTTCGATTTCACGGGCCATGGCGGCGGCGCGTTCGACCGACAGGTCGTGAGCCTTCGACTTGCCGCCGATGATCACCGCCACGCGCGGGCGGGGCAGGGGATCGAGCTGGGCCTTGAACTGTTCGAGATCGGCCGCCAGGCGGTCGGCGTTCACCCGGCCGGGCGAGCCGGTGATCGAGAAGACATTGTCGCCGGTCAGGCGGTCGTGCTTGGGCGGAATGACCAGATCGAACAGCCGGGTCGGCATGCGCGGGTCCTGGATCTGGACCACATAGGTCTTCTGCTTCGACCAGGCCTTTACGCGGATGGACAGCGGCAAGGTCGCACGGCCGGCCGCGATCCACAGATCGGGCCAGGGTGCGGCGATATCGCTTTCAGGCGTGAGGAAGCTGCGCGGCGCCAGGTTGAGCCACCACGGCAAGCGGCCGATCCAGCTCTTCCAGCCGACACGTTTGATGATGATCCTGGCCGGGCGCTTGCGCGCCACCGCGTTGGCGAGGCCCACGACCTGGGCCTCGATGCCCGCGCGCCCGTCCGAGACCGCCCAGATGATGAGCGGGGTCTCGGAGGACGTCGGATGGGATGCAGTCAAGTTTGGCCTAGACCCACTCGACCTTGAGGATCTCGTAGGCCTTGCCGCCGCCGGGGGTGTTCACCTCGACGACATCGCCCATTTCCTTGCCGATCATGGCGCGGGCCAGCGGGGAAATGATCGAGATCTTCCCCTGCTTCACGTCGGCTTCGTGCTCGCCGACGATCTGGTAGCGAGCTTCTTCCTCGGTGTCTTCGTCGACCACGGAGACCGTGGCGCCGAACTTCACCTGGCTGCCGGACAGCTTCGATACGTCGATGACCTGCGCGCGCGCCATGCGGTCTTCGATTTCGGCGATCTGACCTTCGATCCAGCCCTGACGCTCTTTGGCGGCGTGGTACTCGGCATTCTCGGAGAGGTCGCCATGCGAGCGTGCTTCCGAGATCGCAGCGATCACGGCAGGACGCTCGGACGTCTTCAAACGTTTCAATTCATCGTCGAGGACTTGCCAGCCCTCGGCGGTCATCGGGACTTTTTCCATGATAGGTGAGGACTCGGTCGCCTTGTAAGGGAGTTCGTTTGCCGGCCGCGGGCGCAGGCGGCTGGGGGGGTAGAGGATAGATGCGGCGACGCAAAAACTCAAGGGCCGCGACCGGTGAGTGTTCTGACCAGCGCTACGCGTGATCGTTTATCCTGTGCAGGAACAAGATGCGGTTGGGCGACCGAGTTCCTAGATTGACTGTAGCGTCTAGAGGCTGAGCATGAAAACCAAGCCCGCGATCACCCTATACCATTCGCCAGCCAGTCGCGCCTTCACAGCCTATTGGCTTTTAGAGGAACTGGGCGTGCCCTTTCAGGTCGCCACCGTGGACATCCGCAAGGGCGATCAGAAGAAGAAGGAATATCTGAAGCTCAACCCGTCGGGGAAGGTGCCGACCCTCACCGACGGCAAGGTGGTGGTGAGCGAGGGCCCGGCGATCTGCATCTATCTGGCCGACCGCTATGGCTATGGCGGCTTGGCGCCCAAGATCGACGACGTCGACCGCGGCGCATACTTGAAATGGATGGTCTATGCGACGGCGGTGCTCGACCCGCTGCTCAGCCTGCATCCCAAGCACATCGACCTGCCGGGGGCCGAGACCGGCTTTGGAGCCTTCGACGACATGGTCGAGGTGCTGACCAAGGCCCTGAAAGGCCGCAAGTACCTGCTGGGTGAGCGGTTCTCGGCGGCCGACGTGATGATGGGCTCGACCATCTCGGCGGCGCTAAGGCGCAAGACCCTGCCGGAGACGCCGGCGCTGCTGGACTACAACGCCCGCTTGAGCGTTCGCGCCGCCTATCACCGCGCCGCCGACGCGACCTGGCCCGAGTGGCTGTTCGCCTAGACGCTCTCGGAAATGATCGCGCCGGTCAGTTCGGCGGCGTCGGGGGCCTCGTAGACGCCCTCGATGAAGTCGAACATTTCCTGATTGACCGGCATGGCGAAGCTCTCGCCCCGCACCTCGTTGCGCTCCAGCACCCGCGCGCGGCGGACGTCCTGCGGGGCGGTGACGAAGTGGAACTGGATCGGCAACTCCACCGCCGCGGCGATCTCGGCGACCCGGGCGCGGTCGGATTTTCGCATTAGCCCAAGATCGAGCACCACCGAGGTCCCGGTGGCGATCACCGCGGCCGCCGTGGACCAGATCTGCGACTCGCACCGTTCGACCCGCTCCATCATCCAGGCGAACTCGATCGGCTCGGGCATGTCGGCGGCGAACAGCCGAGCCATCCAGTCGTCGATCGCGAAATGGACGGCCGGCTCGCGGCGCGCGAATTCCTTGGCGTAGGTGGACTTGCCGGCGCCCGAGGGGCCGAAGACGACGTGAAGCGTAGCAACCATGGCCCGCCCGTAGAGCATTTCCGAGCGATCGGAAACGCTCCCGGGCGGTTATTTTCGCCGCAGGCGGCTACTTGATCGAGAATCCGCCGTCGATGACGAGCTCGGCGCCGGTGACATAGCGGCTCTCTTCGGAGGCCAGCCAGAGCACGCCGTTGGCGATATCCTCGGGGAAGCCCTTCTTGCCGAGCGGCACACCCTCCAGGGTCATGGCGTCCAGCACCGCCGGGCGGGGCGGGCGGGCGTTGTCGCCGACCTCGCCGGTGCCCATGATCGAATCCCAGATCGGGGTCTCGATGATGCCGGGATGGACGGAGTTGACCCTTATGCCGTCCTTGGCGGCGGCGCATTCCAGGGCCACGGACTTGGTGAACAGGCGCACCGCGCCCTTGGTGGCGCAGTATCCCGCCAGGATCGCCGAACCCTTCAGGCCGGCGACCGACGACATGTTGATGATCGAACCGCCGCCGTTTTCGCGCATCAGCGGGATCGAGTGCTTCACGCCCAGGAAGACGCCGTCGAGATTGATCGCGGTCTGCTTCTGGAAATCGGCCAGGGGCATGGTCAGGACCGAGCCGCTGATGCCGACGCCGGCGTTGTTCACCAGGATGTCCAACCGCCCGTGCTGGGCCTTGACGGCTGCGACGACGTCGATCCAGGCCTGCTCGCTGACGACGTCGTGATGCAGATAGCTGGCCTGGCCGCCCGCGGCGGTGATGGCGGCTACGGTTTGCGCGCCCTTGTCGTCCTGCAGATCGGTGACGACCACGATGGCGCCTTCCTGCGTCAGGCGCTCGGCGCAACTGCGGCCGATGCCGCTCGCTCCGCCGGTGATCAGCGCAACCTTACCCTCGACCCGTCCGGCCATAGGCATCCCTCCCATTGGTAATCGTTGTTTAGTTGAACCCACGCCTAGCCTAGCTCAGCGTTCAGGGCCAGCTTCTCCGCAAGCTAGAGATTCGGCCCGCGCGCCGAACCAGGGAGGTCTTCGATGAGCGTCACCATTCGGCCCTGCGTTCCGGGCGACGAGGCCGCCCTGGCCCTGGTGGGGCAGGCGACGTTCCTGGAAACCTATGCCGGCGCCTTGCCGGCCGCCGACATCCTTAGCCATTGCAAGACCCAGCACGGCGAAGGCTTCTACGCCGATTGGCTGGCCAGGCCGGGCTATCGCCTTTGGGTGGCCGAGATGGACGAGGGGGGAGCGGCGGTGGGCTATGCCGCCCTGACGCCGCCGGACCTGCCGGTGGCGACGGGCGAACGCGATGTGGAATTGAAGCGGATCTACGTCCTCAATCGCTTCCACGGAACCGGTCTCGGGGCGAAGCTGATGACCACGGCGATGGAGAGCGCGGCGCATGACGGCTTCGCGCGGATGTTGCTCGGCGTGTTCGGAGGAAACTCCCGCGCGATAGCCTTCTACGCCCGCCAGGGCTACGCCGAGGCGGGCGTCCGAAAGTTTCGTGTCGGCGCCAATGAGTATGACGACCTGGTCTTGGCGCGTTCGCTCTAGGCCGTCCGGCGGCGGCGCCTACCAGGTGACGTTGCCGTTGGCGGTGAGCAGGCCGACCAGCATGGCGGCGCCCAGAGCGATGATCAGACCCACGACGATGATGTCTGTATATCCCTCGAAGCGCTCCAGCAGGTGCCTGTTCTTGTGATGGTGGACCTCACCTTCATGATGTCCGGATTGCATGGCTTTTCCTTCGCATACTGTTCCAGAGGACATGTCCTCCACCAGACTGCGACAGGCGCCCATGCGGGCCTTCCGGCTGGTCATCAGGGGCCGCCGGAGCTC
>JBEBYB010000165.1:0-6228 GCA_040391295.1 Phenylobacterium sp.
GACGACAGCCACGAGATCGCCCGGCTGCTGCGCTCGGTGGCGCAGTTCCCTGAGCGCTCGCACCTCGTCGGGGCCTATGCGCTCGGCAAGGCGCAGCGGGTGATCGCGCTGCTGCGCGAGGCGGGTTGGGACCAACCGATCTATGTCCACGGCGCTTTGGAGCGGCTCAACCGGCTCTATGAAGCCCACGGGATCGACCTTGGCCCGCTGGAGCCGGCCACCTCGGAGGTTAGGCAGGCCTTCGCCGGAACCATCATCGTCGCCCCGCCGTCGGCCCTGGCCGACCGCTGGTCGCGGCGGTTCCCCGACCCGGTCGCCGCCTTCGCCTCGGGCTGGATGCAGATCCGCGCCCGCGCTCGCCAACGCGGCGTCGAGCTGCCGCTGGTCATCTCCGATCATGCCGACTGGTACGAGCTCACCGCGACGGTCGATGAGATCCGTCCCGGCGAGCTTTGGATCACCCATGGCCGCGAGGAGGCCCTGGCGCGGTGGGCCGAATTGCACGGGATCAAGGCCCGGGCGCTGGCGCTGGTCGGCTATGACGACGAGGCCGAGGACTGATGCGCGCCTTCGCCGAGCTGTTGGACAGACTGTCGCTGACGGCGTCGCGGAACGCCAAGCTGACCCTGGTGCGCGATTATCTGGCGGGGGCGCCCGACCCGGACCGGGGCTGGGCGCTGGCGGCCCTGACCGGCGACCTGTCGTTCAAGGCGGCCAAGCCGGCCTTTATCCGCAAGGCGGTGGAGGAGCGGATGGACCCGACCTTGTTCCGCTGGTCCTACGACTATGTCGGCGACCTGGCCGAGACCGTGGCCCTGGTCTGGCCCGCGCGGCCGGGCGCCAATCGCGAGCCGGAGCTGTCGGAGGTGGTGGACGCCCTGCGCGGGGCCTCCCGCACGGAGGTGCAGCGGCTGATCGAGGGGTGGCTGGACTCCCTCGAAGCAACCGGCCGCTGGGCGCTCTTGAAGCTGATGACCGGCGGCCTGCGGGTCGGGGTCTCGTCGCGGCTGGCCAAGCAGGCGACGGCTGATCTCGGCGGGGTCGAGGTCGCGCAGGTCGAGGAGGTCTGGCACGCTCTGCACCCGCCCTATGAGGATCTGTTCGCCTGGCTGGAAGGCCGCTCCGACCGACCCTCGGCCGACTCGCCGGGTCGCTTCCGGGCGGTGATGCTGGCCCAGGCGCTCGATGAGGGGGCCGATTTCGGCAAGCTCGATCCCGCCGATTACGCCGCCGAATGGAAGTGGGACGGCATCCGGGTCCAGGCGGTGAACGAGGGCGGGGTGCGCCGGCTCTACACGCGCAACGGCGACGACATTTCGCGGACCTTTCCTGACGTGCTGGAGGCCTTGGAGTTCGACGGCGCCATCGACGGCGAACTGCTGGTGATGCGTGACGGCGCCTTGGCCAGCTTCGCCGACCTGCAGCAGCGGCTGAACCGCAAGAGCGTCGACGCCAAGCTGCTGATGAACTTCCCGGCCGGGATCCGGGCCTATGACCTGCTGTCGGAGGCCGGCGAGGACACCCGCGTTCTGCCCTTCGCCGAGCGCCGCGTGCGGCTGGAAGCCTTTGTCGGGCGGCTGAAGACCAGCCGGATCGACCTGTCGCCGATGCAGCCGTTCGAGACCTGGCCGGAGCTGGCCGATCTGCGCGGCGCGCCGCCGCCGGGCGACCCGCAGATCGCCGAGGGCCTGATGCTCAAGCGCTGGGATTCAATCTACGAGGCCGGGCGTCCGAAAGGGCCGTGGTTCAAGTGGAAGCGCGATCCGTTCCTGATCGACGCGGTGCTGATGTACGCCCAGCGCGGCCACGGAAAGCGCTCCAGCTTCTATTCCGACTACACCTTCGGGGTCTGGACGCAGGGGGAGGGCGGCGCCCGCGCCCTGACCCCGGTCGGCAAGGCCTATTTCGGCTTCACCGACGAGGAGCTGAAGCAGATCGACAAGTTCGTGCGCGACAACACCGTCGACCGCTATGGGCCGGTGCGGGCGGTGCGCGCCGATCTCCACCACGGCCTGGTGTTCGAGGTGGCGTTCGAGGGCCTGCAACGCTCCACGCGGCACAAGTCCGGCGTCGCCATGCGGTTTCCGCGCATCAGCCGCATCCGCTGGGACAAGCCGGCCGGCGAGGCTGACGAGCTCAGGTCGCTGGAACGGATGCTGGAGCAGATGGAGGGGCGTTGAGCCCGAGCCGCCTGGCGGCCAGCGCCCAGACCGCCGCAGCCTGGACCAAGCCCGACACCAGGCTGATCAACGGCGCGTGACCCAGAGGGGCGAACATGGCCCCGCCTGTTTCGCGGCCCACAGCCCAGCCGACGGCGCCGCCGACACCGTAGAGCAGGCCCAGGGCCACCACGGCCGAGAAGTCGCCACGCTGCGGGCGCTCGCCCATCCGGCAGAGGGCGATGACCCCAAGGTCCCGCAGCAGGAAGGCGATCAGCGCGCCGGCCTGACCAAGCTCCGGGGCCATCAGCGATCCGGTGGAGGTGGCGAAGGCGGCGAGCACCAGCAGGGTGGCGATCAGCAACGGCGCCAGCGGCGCGGGAATGAGCGGTGCGGCGCGGGCCAGGTCGCCCTTGGCGGCGAACTGCACGAACTGCCGGATGCGCACCCGGTCGGCGGGCTCGGCGAAGGCCGCGGCATAGGCGCTGAGCGCCACGACGAGGGAGCCGACCGCCAGGCCGGCGGCGAGGCCTTGGGTGCGCAGCATGAAGCCGCCGGCGAAGATCGCCAGGAAGATCAGGAAGGCGGGCCAGACCACCGGGGCGTTCTGCATCTGCAATTCCAGCCGCATCAGCCGCCAGGCCCCGACCACCGCCCAGGCGGCGAACAGCGATAGGGCCACGGCGCGGAAGCCGGCCGCCGGCCACAGCCGTCCGCCCCAATCGACCAGGCCGCCCGCGCTGAACAGCGCGCCAAAGCCCTCGGTGCCCATGCCGCGCTGGAAGCCGGCGGACCCGGCCACCCAGGAGAGCAGGATCGCGCCGATGATCAGGCCGCCCAAAACGCCGCTGGCGCGGGCGGTGCGTCCTTCGGCGCGGGCCTTGCGAACGCCGATCAGCGCCGCGCCCAGGGAAATGGCCTGCAGCAGAACCGCCAGGGCCAGCATGAAGACGGCGGTGGTCGCCAGTCCTTCGACGCGGCTGGCCGCGCCGGCGATAATCATCATCAGCAGGCCGGTCAGGGCGCACATCCAGGCCAGGCTCGACCCGCCAAGCAGCTTGCCCCAGGTCATGGCCCAGGGCTGCAAGGCTGAGAGGCGCTGGAAGTCCCAGGTGCGGTCGGCGATCTCGGTCAGGATCGAGTTGCCGCTGGCGCGTGCGCCCCACAGCATCGCGCAGGCGACGAACACCACCGCGCCGACCCCGCCCAGCGCCGGCAGGGCGCCATAGGGGTTGTTGCGTGTCAGGGCCACGGCCGCGCCGTAGATCAGCAGCAGCACGACGCCGGCCCAGGCGATGCGGCGCGGCGAGGCTTCAAGCCAGAGGTTGCGCTGGAATTCGGGGTTCATCGGGTGACCTCGGCCAGATAGGCGTCTTCCAGGGTACGGCGGGCGGGCTGGAACGCCCGGACCTTCAGGCCGGCGCCGACCAGCCGGGCCAGCAGGGCCGCGTCGTCTTCGCCGTCCGGGGCCAGCAGCAGCACCTCCTCGCCGTCATGGCGCTCGAGGGTGACGCCGATGGCGGCCAGCCGCTCGGCGAGGTCATCCGGCGGATCGGTGAAGGTGGCGCTGACCCGCAGGCCGTCCCGGGCACCCGAGCCCGCCGCCACGACACCGCCGCCGGCCACCGCGCCGTCGCGGATCATCAGCATGCGGGTGGAGTAGTCTTCCAGCTCGGCCAGGATGTGGGAGGAGACCACGATGGTCATGCCCTCGCCGGCCAGCCGCAGGATCAGGTCGGACAGCGAGCGCCGAGCTTCCGGATCGAGGCCGGCGGCCGGCTCGTCGAGCAGCAACACGCGGGGGCGGTGGACGATGGTCTGGGCGATGGCCAGGCGTTGCTTGAGGCCGCGAGACAGTTCGCCGGCCCGCATCTCCAGCCGGTCGGTCAGCTGCACCCGCGCGGCGGCCTCGTCGACCGCCACCGGCGTATCGGCCGGCGACATGCCGCGCGAGCGCGCCGCATAGGTGAGCGCCTGCCGCACGGACAGCTCTTCGTAGAGGCCGAAGAAATCGGGCAGGTAGCCGATCGCCGCATGGACCCCGCGCGGATCGTTGCGGGTGTCGAGGCCGGCGACGGTGATCTCGCCCTCGGTTGGATTGTCCAGCGCCGCCATGCAGCGCAGCAGGGTTGTCTTGCCCGCGCCGTTGGGGCCGACCATGGCCAGGACCGCGCCCGCCTCCACCGTGAACGACACCCCGTGCAGCGCCCGGGCTGTGGGGTAGTCGTAGACGACGCCGCGGACGTCGATCATGGGCGCTGCCGTCATGCTGGCGCGAGCTCCGGTTGCAGGAAGGCCATCAGGTCGTCGCCTGGGAACAGCAGGCCCCGGATCCCGGCCCGGCGGGCCGCCTCAAGATCGGATGGCTTGTCGCCGATCATGATCGAGCGCGCGACGTCGACCGGCCATTCGTTCAGGGCCCGCAGAATCATGCCGGGGTTCGGCTTGCGGTCCGGCGGGTCGGGGTGGCGATAGGTTTCCAGCGCCGCCTCGGGATGTTGCGGGCAGTAGTAGTAGGCGTCGATGCGCGCGCCCACCTCGCCCAGGCTCTCCGACATCTTGGCGTGCAGGGCGATCACGTCGTCCTCGGCGTAGTAGCCGCGCCCGACGCCCGACTGGTTGGTGACCACGAACACCCACCATCCGGCCGCATTGAAGGCGGCGACCGCCTCCCGCGCGCCGGCGATCCAATGGAAATCCTCCCAGCGATGGACATAGCCGGGGTCTTCGTTCAGCACGCCGTCTCGGTCGAGGAACAGGGCCGGGCGGGGCGGGGCGGTAGGGGTCACTAGCGGGCTCACATTCGCCATTCTATAGCGCCAGACGCCGGTTGCGGCGCGCGGTTTCGCTAAGCCTACATCGCGGGCTATGGTCCGCCTCTTCTTTTCAGTCTCGAGGTCGCCGTGGCCGTTCCTGTTCTCTCTATCGACGACCTCAAGATCGACTTCCAAACCCACGACGGCGTGGTCAACGCGGTGCGCGGCGTCTCGCTTCAGGTCGAGCGCGGCGAGGTGCTGGGCGTGGTCGGCGAAAGCGGTTCGGGCAAGAGCCAGACCTTCATGGCGGTGATGGGCCTGTTGGCCGCCAACGGCCGGCTCTCCGGCTCGGCCAAGTTCCAAGGCCAGGAGATCCTGGGCCTGAAACCCCGCGCCTTGAACAAGATCCGCGGGTCGAAGATGACCATGATCTTCCAGGATCCGCTGACCGCCCTGACCCCGCATGTGCGGATCGGCGAGCAGATCGCCGAACCGTTGCGCCTGCATCTGGGGATGTCCGACAAGGCCGCCCGCGCCCACGCCAAGGATTGGCTGCAACGGGTGCGCATCCCCGACGCCGCCCGCCGGCTGGACCAGTATCCGCACGAACTGTCGGGCGGCATGCGCCAGCGGGTGATGATCGCCGGGGCCATGGCCTGTTCGCCGCAGTTGCTGATCGCCGACGAACCGACCACCGCGCTCGACGTCACCGTCCAGGCCGAGATTCTCGATCTGATGGCGGAGTTGGGTCGCGAGACCGGGACGGCCATGGTGCTGATCACCCACGACATGGGGGTCATCGCTCGCCTCGCTGACCGGGTCTGCGTGATGAAGAGCGGCGCCTATGTCGAGGAAGGGCCGGCCGAAGCCCTCTTCGCCGCGCCGAAGGATCCCTATACCCAGGCGCTGCTGGCGGCGATCCCGCGCCTGGACCGCACCGATCGGGGCGGGCGCCCGACCTTGGAGCCTGTCGCCGCCGACGCGCCGGTGGTGGTCGAGGCCAAGGACATCGAGGTCCATTTCCCGATCAATCACGGCCTGTTCGGCGGCCACAAGCTGCTGCGGGCGGTGGACGGCGTCTCGTTCAAAGTGCGGCAGGGCGAGACCCTGGGCGTGGTCGGGGAGAGCGGCTGCGGCAAGTCCACCCTGTCTCGGGCGGTGCTGAACCTGCTCCCGCCGACGGGCGGCGTCGTGACGGTGCTGGGCCGCGAGATCACCAACGCCGACCGCGAGTCGATGCGCGCCGCGCGCCGGGATTTGCAGATCGTCTTCCAGGATCCGCTGGCCAGCCTCGATCCGCGCATGACCATCGG
>JBEBYB010000166.1:0-6222 GCA_040391295.1 Phenylobacterium sp.
CCCTGACCGAGATAGTCGTTCGAGCACCAGACCACGACGTCCGATTGCGTGCCGTCGGCCTGAGTCCAGGTCGCCAGCGGAAAGTGCCCGCGATGGCGCTTCAAATCGGCGAACACTCGATAACGGCCTTCCGAACGAATCTGTTCGAGGGCGGAAGCGAAGGCGTTCTTGTAATCCATCGATTTGAACTCCGCCCTTGACGTTCGACGATCTCGCGCCGCGGGCGGTCCTCTTGATATGGTCGGGCTTATCGCGCCACCCGAGCCGATTGTCCACAATCAGTCTCACCGCAGTCGATCAGAATTCATGAGCGACTGTTCGCCCTTCGTGATCGATCAGGCGAGTTCATCCAATCGACCGCGAAGCATCTGCACAATTCCGGAAAAGTCCTTAGTTCCGTAACCGAGTCGGTCGAACAGGGCGTAGAGCCCTTCGGCCTGCGCGCCCATCGGCGTCGCCGCTCCGGCGCTGGCGGCCGCCTGTTGCGCCAGCTTCAAGTCCTTCAACATCATCGCGGTGGCGAAACCGCCTTCATAGCCGCGGTTCGATGGCGCGGTCGCAACCGGGCCAGGCCAGGGGCAGTAGGTCGACAACGACCAGCACTGCCCCGACGACTGAGTCGAGATTTCGAAGAACCGCTCGGCGTCCAGCCCCAACTTCTCGGCCAGGGCGAAGGCTTCGCACACCCCGAGCATGGAAATACCGAGCACCATGTTGTTACAGATCTTGGCCGCCTGCCCCGCCCCGTGATCGCCGGCGCGAATCACGGCCCGCGCCATCGGCTGAATGGCGCTCTCCACCTGAGGGAAATCAGCCTCGTCGCAGCCCACCATAAAGGCCAAGGTTCCAGCGTCGGCCGCCGCCGTTCCGCCGGAGACCGGCGCGTCGGCGAACTTGAACCCCGACTCCCGCGCCTGGCCCCCAACCGCGCGAGCGCTCTCGACGTCGATGGTCGAGCTGTCGATCAACAGGGCGGTCTTCGGCGCGTGGGGCAGGATGTGCTCGGCATAGACCGCGCGGACGTGCGGCCCGGCCGGCAGCATGGTCACCACGACGTCGACGTCCCGCACCGCTTGCTCCACGCTTGCGGCCGGCGCGCAGCCCGCCGCCTTGGCGCGGTCCAGAGCCTGGGCCGAAAGGTCGAAAGCCGCGACCTGACGGCCCGCCTTGGCCTGATTGGCGGCCATGCCGCCGCCCATGTTGCCCAGGCCGATAAACGCGATGCGCATGACTATCCCTTGGGCTTCTCGAACTTGTAGACGAACTGATCGGTCTTCCCGCGGATCTTCGGATCGAAGACGTTCACAGTCTTGTCGTCTGACGGATTGCGGATCGCATTGTCCTCGCCGACGAACTTGAAGCCCGCCGCCTCGACCTCGCGCTTGACGACGGCCGGGTCGATCCGATGCAGACTGTCGGCCACCTCGACCGGCGCACCCGCCACCGCGGCGTGGTCGATGATCAGCAGCGTCCCGCCCGGCTTGATCGAGTTATAGAGCGTCTTGTTGACGGCCGGCACATCGAGAGCGAGCTGCTTCAAGTGGAAGTCGTGATAGTTCTGGGCGGTGAACATCACATCCACCGGCTCGGGCGTCTTGAAGTCCTTGGCGTCCAGAACGACGACCTCGACATTGCCCTTCTCGAGAGCCGCCTTGGTCTTTTCCACGTCGCCAGCCGGCACAGCGGCATAGACCTTGCCGGTCGGCCCGACGGCGGCGCTGAGCACGCGGGTGAAATAGCCGCCCCCGGGTAGCAACTCGACGACCTTGTCGCCGGATTTCACCCCTGCGAAGGTCAGCATCTCAGCGGGTTTACGCGCGGGGTCCCGGGCCTTGTCGGCGTCGGATCGGCTGGCGTCGGCGACGGCGGCGGCGACATTGGCCGGCGGCGCGGCCTGGGCGGCAGATACGCAAAGCAACAGGGCCGCACCGGCGGCCATCAACAGACTGCGCGTCATCTTGCTTCCTCCATCGGCGTGCTCAAGGCCGCCGTTAGCCTCAAGTTAGGGGCGTCCACTCCTCTGTGGAAGGCAGAGCTGCAAAAATCGCATCAAGCATGGTCTCGCTGACGCCTTCCGGGGTCGGCGGATTCCAGCGCGGGGCATGGTCCTTCTCGATGATCACCGCCCGAACGCCCTCCAGGAAATCGTGCCTTTGCACGACACGGGCGCCGACCCGATACTCCATCGCCATGTTCTCGGCGAAGGTCTTGGCCTGCCCGCCCACTCTTAGCTGCCGCAGCGCGACCTTCATCGTCTGGGGCGACTTGGTCGCGAGCACCTTCAATTGTTCCTTGGCCCACTCGCTTTGCGACGCCTCCAGCGCCGCCAGGATCGCCTCGAGGCTTGCCAGCCCGAAGATCCTGTCGATCTCGTCCTGGTGCTGGGCCAGCGGCGGACGGCCGGCGTCGGCCTCGTACTGGGTCAACAAGGTCTCGATCGCAGCCGGGTCGGCGATGATGGCGGCCTTCAGATCGGCGACCCTGACACTCTCGACAAAGTCGGTGGCGACCCCGACCAGTTCGCAGTCCGCCGCCTTGATCCGCGCCCCGGTCAAGGCCAGCCACAGGCCGATATGGCCCGGCATGCGGGGCAGGAACCAGCCGCCGCCGACGTCGGGGAAGAGGCCGATCCCGGTCTCGGGCATGGCGAAGGTGGTTTTCTCGGTCGCCACCCGGTAGCGGGCCGGCATGGCCAGGCCGACGCCGCCGCCCATGGTGATGCCGTCCATGATCACCGCGACCGGCTTCGGGTACTCGAACAACAGGTGGTTCAGCCGGTACTCGATGAAGAAGAACTCGCGCGCGGCCTTGCCGTCGCCCGCGCCGCTCTCGGCCAGCATCCGGATGTCGCCGCCCGCGCAGAATCCGCGCTCGCCGGCGTGATCGAGCAACACCAGTTCGACCGCAGGGTCTTCACGCCAGGTCAGCAGCGCATCGGTCATCGCCTGGCACATGTCGGTCGTCAGAGCGTGCAGCGCCTGGGGCCGGTTCAGGGTGATCCGGCCGACACGGCCCTCGATACGGGTCAGGACGTCGTTCATTGCCGGAACATCTCCCGGGCGATGATCACCCGCATGATTTCATTGGTGCCTTCGAGGATCTGGTGGACCCGCAGGTCGCGGACGATTCTCTCGAGCGGATAGTCCTTCAGATAGCCGTAGCCCCCGTGCAATTGCAGCGCTTGATTGGCGACGTCGAACCCGGCGTCGGTCGCGAACCGCTTGGCCATGGCGCAGTATTTGGTCGCTTGGGGATCGCGGTCGTCCAGCGCCTGGGCCGCCCGGCGCACCATCAGCCGCGCGGCCTCCAACTCGGTCGCCATGTCGGCGATCTTGAACTGCAGGGCCTGGAACTCGGCGAGCTGTTTCCCGAACTGCTGGCGCTGCGTCATGTAGGCCTGGGCCGTATCCAGGGCCAACTGAGCGCCGCCCAGCGAGCAGGAGGCGATGTTCAGCCGCCCGCCGTCGAGGCCCATCATCGCAAAGCGGAACCCCTCGCCTTCCCCGCCGATCCGGTTCGCCGCCGGAACCCGCAGATTATCGAAGTTCACCTGGGCGGTCGGCTGGGCGTTCCAGCCCATCTTCTTTTCCTGAGCCCCGAACGAGAGGCCCGGTGTCCCATTCTCCACCACGAAAGCCGAGACGCCTTTGGCCCCCGGATCTCCAGTGCGAGCCATCACCACATAGAGGTCCGAGACCCCGCCGCCGGAGATGAAGGCCTTCGAGCCGTTGAGCACATAATGGTCGCCGTCCAGCACCGCGCTGGTCCGCAGGGCCGCGGCGTCGGAGCCCGACCCCGGCTCGGTCAGGCAGTAGCTGGCGATCAGCTCCATGCTGGTCAGGCGCGGCAGGTAGCGCTGGCGCAGCGCCTCGTCGCCGAACCGGTCGATCATCCAGGAGGCCATGTTGTGGATGGTGAGATAGGCCGCCACCGAAACGTCGCCATAGCTCAGGGCTTCGAACACGATCGAGGCGTCGAGCCGGGTCAAACCCGCGCCGCCGACATCCTCGCCGATGTAGATTCCGGCGAACCCCATCTGCGCCGCCTTGCGCAAAACGTCCGTGGGGAAGTGCTTGTCCTCGTCCCAGTGCGCCGAGCTGGGGGCAAGTTCAGCCTCCGCAAAGGCCATCGCCGCGCTCTGTATTGCGCGCTGGTCGTCAGAGAGGGTGAAATCCATGCGCTCGAACTCATGTCTATAGAGGCTGACTTGAGCAAGTCGCCCTGCTGGCGCAACCTGTCAACGACGTGGCGCTTGGGGGCGCGGCTTTCTCCGAGGTCTTTGTATGGCGAATGAAGCGGTCGGCCGGCGTGCGAGCGACTCCCTGCGAAATCTCGCCTTCATCAATTACGGACTGCTGTTCGCCTCGGTGTTCTTCGCTGGCGTCCCGGCCCTGATCGCCGCCATCATCGCCTATTCCCAACGCGACGAGGCCCCCCAGACGATAGGCTCGCACTACCAATTCCAGATCCGCGTCTTCTGGGTGGCCTTCTGCCTGGCCCTGGCCGCCGGGGTCAGCTTCCTTGGCGTCGTTATCCGAGTCACCAGCGAACTCTTCCAGTTCACCCAGGTCCCCGGTTGGGACGTGCACGACAACGTGAAGCTGGACCTGTCGAGCGTGACGCTCGACGGCCCCTTGATAGCCATGCTGGTTTCCTCGGCCTTATTCTGCGCCCTCGGCGGTCTCTGGCTGATCCTTGCGCCGGCCTTTGGCCTCGTCAGGCTTGCTTCCGAGCGAGGGATGGGCCACAGCGCGCGCTCATGAGCCAAGCCCCCCTCGCCGCCTACCCCGCCCTTCGCCTTCGCCGCCTGCGCCAGGCCGACTGGATCCGCCGCATGGTCCGCGAAAGCGTCCTGACCCCGGCCGACCTGATCTGGTCGATGGTCGTCCACGAGGGCGAGGGCGAGGTTCCCGTCGCCTCCATGCCTGGCGTCTCACGCCTGTCGGTCAAGGAATGCGCCAAGGCCGCCGTGGAGGCCCGCAAACTGGGCATCCCGGCCATCGCCATCTTCCCGCACATCGACGGTTCCAAGAAGGACGCGCTCGGCTCGCAGGCCGCCGACCCGAACGGCGTCATCGTCAATGCGATCAAGGCCATGAAGGACGCCGCGCCGGAGGTCGGGATCATGTGCGACGTCGCGCTCGACCCTTTCACCGACCATGGCCACGACGGCGTCATTGAAAACGGCAAGATCGCCAACGACCCGACCATCGAGCGTCTGGTCGAGCAAGGGCTGATCCAGGCCCAGGCCGGCTGCGACATCCTGGCCCCGTCCGACATGATGGACGGCCGCTGCGCCGCCCTGCGCACCGCGCTTGAGGGCGCGGGCCTGCAGGACACCATGATCATGTCCTACGCCGCCAAGTTCGCTTCGGCCTTCTACGGTCCCTATCGCGACGCCATCGGCTCGGGAAAGCTCGGCTCCGGCGGCTCGCCGATCGACAAGAAAACCTACCAGATGGACTCGGCCAACACCGAAGAAGCCCTGCGCGAGGTCGCCCTCGACATCGCCGAAGGCGCCGACATGGTCATGGTCAAGCCGGGCATGCCCTATCTCGACATCGTCAGCCGCGTGGTCGAGACCTTCCAGATGCCGACGTTCGCGTTCCAGGTCTCGGGCGAATACGCGATGATCATGGCCGCCGCCCAGAACGGCTGGATCGACGAGGAGCGCGCCATTCTCGAAAGCCTGGGTGCCTTCAAACGCGCAGGGGCGGCGGGCGTCATCACCTATTTCGCGCCGCGCGCAGCCAAAATGCTGGGCGCGTGAAAGCCGTAGAGATCGTCGCCGGGGTCATTCGTGACCCCGGCGGCCGCGTCCTGACGGTCCGCAAGCGCGGCACGACCGCCTTCATGCTGCCAGGCGGCAAGCGCGAGCCTGGCGAAAGCGACATCGCCGCCCTCTCGCGCGAACTGGGCGAAGAGATCGGCTGCGACCTCATCTCCGCCGACCACCTCGGGACGTTCGACGCCCCCGCCGCCAACGAGCCCGACACCCGCGTCTATGGCGCGATCTATCTGGCGGTCGTGGCCGGCGACGCCGTCGCCAGGGCCGAGATCGAAGACCTGCTCTGGATAGACCCCAAGTCCCCGCCCAGCGTGCGCTTCGCGCCCCTGCTGGAACGGCAGGTCCTGCCCCGGCTGACGGCCGCTTAGATCAAATATCGTCATCCTCCGGTTGTCTGAATGACGATCCGGGGCAACTGTGTTCAAGGCTGGAAG
>JBEBYB010000167.1:0-6218 GCA_040391295.1 Phenylobacterium sp.
TGCAAGCAGCATTTCAAGGTCGGCTGCATCACCAACAACATGGTCAGCCACCACAGCCCCGGCGCCGATGCGCCCCAGCGGGCGGCGGGCGCCATGGGCCAGATCCTGCCGCTGTTCGATCACGTGATCGAAAGCTCCAAGGCCGGCGTCCGCAAGCCCGACCCGGCGATCTATCTGATGATGTGCGAGGCGCTGGGCGTGAAGCCGGAAAACTGCGTCTATCTCGACGACCTCGGCATCAACTGCAAGCCGGCCGCGGCGCTGGGCATGCGGGCGATCAAGGTGGTCGATGTTGACCAGACCCTGGCCGAGTTGTCGGCGGCGACGGGGCTCACCTTCGGGGAAGAGGTGGTGGCGTGAGCCGGCCGCCTCGGATCGGCGCGGACGCCGCGCTCGCGCGGCTGCCGGGCTGGAAGCTCGCCGAGGAGAAGCGCGACGCCATCCACCGGACGTTCCGGTTCGCCGATTTCAACACCGCGTTCGGGTTCATGACCCGTGTGGCGATCCGGGCCGAGCAGTTGGATCACCATCCCGAATGGTTCAACGTCTACAACCGGGTCGAGGTGACGCTGACCACCCACGACGCCGACGGGGTGACGGAACTGGATGTCGCCCTGGCCAGCTTCATGAACCAGGCTGCGGAGGCGGCCGGCGCAAAGCACTAGGAGTAAGCGATGGCGGGACGGGTCGCGGGCAAGAAGGCCTTCATCACCGGCGGGGCGCAAGGCCTGGGCGCGGCGATGGCGCGCATGCTGGCGCAGGAAGGCGCCAAGGTCTCGATCGCCGACATCAATCATGAGGGCGCCAAGGCGCTGGCCGCCGAGATCAACGCCGCCCACGGCGAGGGCACGGCCTTCGCCTTCCCGCTGGACGTCACCAAGGAAGACCAGTGGATCTACGCCCTGGAGGAGGCCGACGCGGCCATGGGCGGAATCTCGGTGCTGGTGAACAACGCCGGCGTCAGCCGCGCCGGCAATATCGAGCAGCTGTCCTACGAGGACTGGAAGCTGGTCATGAGCGTCAATGTCGACTCGGTGTTCCTCGGGACCAAGCACGCGCTGAGATATATGCGCGCCCACCAACCGGGCTCGATCATCAATATCTCGTCCATCGCCGGCCTGATCGCCGCCCACAACTCGCCGGTCTACAACGCCTCCAAGGCCGGGGTCTGGCTGCTGTCGAAGGGGATCGCCCTGCATTGCGCCAAGCAGGGGCTGGATATCCGTTCGAACTCGGTCCACCCGACCTTTATCGACACCCCGATTCTGGACCCGCTGCGCCAGCAGTTCGGAACCGAGGCGGCGCACGCCAAGCTGGCCCGCCAGATCCCGCTCGGCCATATCGGCGAGCCTGACGACATCGCCCATGCGGTGCTGTACCTGGCGTCCGACGAGAGCAAGTTCATGACCGGCGCGGAGCTGAAGCTCGACGGCGGCATTTCGGCGATGTGAGCTAAAGTGCTTTCCGGCGAGGCGCGCCCAAACCGCTCAGCCGACCTCGCCTTCCCAAGCTCGTCATCCCCGGGCTCTTGACCCGGGGATCCATACCCGCCGCCGCCCAAGCAAGCCCCCGATCACGGAGTCTATGGATGGCCGGCTCCAACGGCCGGCCATGACGAACTGGTGTGAGGGGCAGCGGCCCTCTAGCCCCCTAGTTGACCAGCAGCGTGCCGATCAGCACCCGGGCGCCTGGTCGGCCAAGGACGCGGTCGGCCTCGCGCTGCAGGCGTCGGGCCAGGATTTCGGCGTTGGGAACGCCCCCCGGCGTGATCCCCGAGGCGTAGATTTGCAGGCTCTGGACGAAGGCCGCGCGGATGCGCGGCAGCACGCTGTCGGCCTTGGCCCGAAGCTTCGCGTCCGGGATGTCGAGCCCGCTCTCCACGGTCAGCACGCCGCGCCGGCCATTGGCGCGCATGATCGACGCCGTCAGGGTGTTGATCTGCAGGAAGCTGGCGCCGCCGCCTTTCTTCTTCTCGCCCTGCGGCGCAGCCGCCGTCAGGCCGGGCGAAACGGCGACCAGGGCGGTGAGGGCGAGCAGGCGGCGACGGTCCATGGCCACACCACGCCACATCATGATTAGCGCTCCCTTTACGGACCGGGTTGAAGCTAGGCGCGCGCAACGTGGAGCATGTTGGAGCCGCCGCTGGCCACGAGAACGCCGTCCGGGGTCCAGATCCGGGCGCGGCCATGGATCAGGCCGTCGCCCGACTGGTCCGATTGCGCGTCGACCAGCAACCATTCGGCCGCGCCCGCGGGGTTGTGGAACCAGAGCGTCAGATCGAGGCTGGGGGCGATGTAGTTCGGCCGTTCGGCCAGGCCCCGATGGTGGGTGGGCCACAGCAGGGTGTCGATCAGGATCAGCGGGCGGCAGGCGTCCAGGAAGGCGTCGCCCGGCTCGTAACCGATGAAGCTGTACCACTCCTGCAAGGTCGCGGGCGCCGGTGGGCGAGGCTGGTCCCAGGGCACGAAGACCAGGGGCTTGAAGTCGATGTTCCGCCAGAAGCCGTTGATCGGATCGGCGTCGGGGCCGAGGTGCTCGGCCAGGGTCTTCAGTTCGCCAGGATCGGCCACGTCCGGCATGGCGGCCTCACGTGTCAGCGGACCGTCGGCCTTGTTGGTGGTCCACACCTGGGCTTGCAGGAAGGTGCGATCCTTCTGCACCAGGGCGACGTTCAGCAGCCAGGCGTTGCGGCCCTTCTTGATCGGCGTGACCTGGCACTCGACTTCGTCGAACTCGGCGACGGAGACGTACTGCACCGAGATGGTCGCCGGGCGGTGATCGCTCGGCGCGACCGCCCCGGCCGCGCGCAGGGCCACTGAGGCGACATAGCCGCCGTTCGGTCCCCAGATGTTCCAGTCCTTGTGCAGAACGCAGGTGAGGCGTTCACCGTCCTGGTGGATGGCGGTGTCGATCTGAAGCTTGCCCATGGCGGGTCCCTTTGTGGCGGATGCTTGCCTTAAGCCAAGCTTGACCAGGCCAGGTAGAGCGCGGCGGCCACACAAGGTTCGCTGAGCGTACTATTTCAGGTTGTTGGCGGCCAGTGTGGCGCCAGCCGCACAGTCGGCGGCTTAGCCGGAGGGCGGCCCAGCTTGGGTTGCAGTCAAGGTCTCGATCGCGCCGAACGGTTCGCCATAAAGTTGGCTTGTGGCTCGGCGCTACCGGACGTAGGCTTCGGGCTCCGGCCTCGGTGTCCGCGTCCGGCTCAACCCTAGACAAGGAGATCGACCTTGGTCGGATCGAGAAAAGGTCGCCCGAGTCTGCTCGGACGCACGGCGCAAACCGCCGCCCGTACCGCGGTGATCGCGGGAACCGCCACGGCCGTCTCCGGCAAGGTGGCGGCCCGCCAGGCTGCGGGCGCAGCTCCCGCGCCGGTCGCCGCCGAGCCCGCCGCCGCCGAGCCCGCCGCCGCTGCGCCCGCCGTCGCTGCGCCTGTCGCCGCTTCGGGCGGATTGACCGACGAGGCCATCGGCAAGCTGCAGAAGCTGGCCGACCTGCGCGCCTCGGGCGTGCTGACCGAAGAGGAATTCGCCGTCCAGAAGGCGCGCATCCTCGGCTGACGTGTGGAGTGCGGTCAGGCCTGGGTCACCATAGGGCCGCGCCTCGGCCAGGAACGACCAGGCGCTTCTGGGCTGATGAGCCAGGCGGGCGCTTGCGGATAGCGCTGCCAGTCGGCGAGGTTCAAGGCCTCGAACGAAAAACGGCGGCCGTGTCTCCACGGCCGCCGTTCGAGTATCGGACTTTAGAAGGCTTAGCCTTCCGAAGCGGCCGGGGCCTTGGAGGCCGGGGTGTGTTGGCGTTCGGCGATCCGGGCCGACTTCCCGCGACGGTCGCGCAGGTAGTACAGCTTGGCGCGACGAACGACGCCGCGACGCTTCACTTCGATGGAGTCGATGTTCGGGGAGTGGAGCGGGAACACGCGTTCCACGCCTTCGCCGAACGAAATCTTGCGGACGGTGAAGCTCTCGTTGATGCCGCCGCCTTGACGGGCGATGCAGACGCCTTCGTAAGCCTGGACGCGCTCGCGCTCGCCTTCCTTGATCTTCACGTTGACGCGGAGCGTGTCGCCCGGCTGGAAGTCAGGGATCGCGCGGGTGGCGATCAGGCGATCGGCTTCTTCTTTTTCGAGCTGCTGAATGATGTTCATGGTCGTCTAGTCCTTGTTCACTGGGCTTTACTCGCCCTTTGCCTGTTATTTGGCGGGTCGCTGCGCCCAGAGGTCTGGCCGTCGCTCCCGCGTCGCGTCTTCCCGTTGCGCTTCGCGCCACTTCCGCACCTCTGCGTGGTGGCCGCTCAGCAGGACCTCGGGAATCTCAAGCCCCTCGAACGCCCGCGGTCGCGTGTACTGCGGATGTTCCAGAAGCCCGTCCTCGAAACTCTCTTCACTCAAGCTCGCAGCCTGGCCGAGGACGCCGGGTACGAGCCTTACGCACGCTTCGATCGTCACCAGAGCCGCAGCCTCGCCACCGGCGAGGACCGCGTCGCCAACGGCGATCTCTTCGAACCCGCGGCTGTCGAGCACCCGCTGGTCCACCCCTTCGAACCGGCCGGCCAGGACGATCAGTCCAGGCCCGTCAGCCCACTCACGAACCCGCGCCTGGGTGAGGGGGCGACCCCGTGCGCTCATGTACAAAAGCGGCCGTTCTCGTCGGTCCACGCTATCCAGCGCAGCCGCGATGACGTCCGCTCGCATCACCTGTCCCGGGCCGCCACCCGCAGGGGTGTCGTCGAGGAAGCCGCGCTTATCCTTGGAAAAGGCGCGAATGTCCACTGTTTCCAATGTCCAGAGCCCGTGCTCGCGCCAGGCCGTGCCGATCAAAGACACGCCGAGCGGGCCCGGAAAGGCCTCGGGAAACATGGTGAGGACGGTGGCGTCGAAGCTCATAAGGCGGCTTGTGGACGAAGTGACGCAGGTTTTCCATCCTTGCGCGCGGTCGAACGCCACTATGCCGCGCCTTGCCGACCGGGAGGCAAGGGATTAAGCCAAGCTCTTTCGCACTTGCAGCATTTTTAGAGACCCCATGGAAACGCCGGAAATTCTCGTCGAAACCCTCGCCCTCGAACGTATCGAGGTGAACCTCTTCCGTGGCGTTTCCCCCGAGGATGGCCCCGGCCGGATTTTCGGCGGCCAGGTGATCGCTCAGTCGCTGCTGGCGGCCTATGAGACGGTCGAGGACCGGATCTGCCACTCGCTGCATTGCTACTTCATCCGTCCGGGCGATCCGCGCATCCCGATTCTGTTCGAGGTCGACCGCTCGCGCGACGGCGGCAGCTTCACCACGCGCCGCGTGATCGCCGTGCAGAACGGCAAGCAGATCTTCAACCTCGCCGCCTCGTTCCAGGTCGCCGAGGAGGGCTTCGAGCACCAGGCCCCGATGCCGGACGTTCCTGGCCCGGAGAGCTACGCCGCCGAGGCCGACGCCCAGAAGGCCAAGATGCTGGAAAACGCATCTGAAGAGATGCGCCGGATGATGAACCGGCCGCGTCCGATCGAGATGCTGGGCCGCGACAGCTACGGCTTTGGCCGCAAGCCCAAGCCGGGCGAGGCCAAGAGCGACACCTGGATGCGGGCCGTGGCGCCGATCGGCGACGAGGCGCGGATGCACCAGGTGATCCTGGCCTACGCCTCGGACATGAACCTGCTCTCGACCGCCATGCGGCCGCACGGGGTGGCCTGGCAGACGCCGGGCCTGCAATCGGCCAGCCTCGACCACGCCATGTGGTTCCACAAGCCGTCGAACTTCAACGACTGGCACCTCTACACCCAGGACAGCCCCAGCGCCTCGGGCGGCCGCGGCTTCGTGCGCGGCGCGATTTACGACGCCCAGGGCGAACTGGTCGCCTCGGTGGCCCAGGAAGGCCTGATGCGGCTGAAGAAGTAGGTGGCGTGCCGGCTCCGTTCGGGGCCGGCGACCTATGATGTGACGCGTCAGGGCGCGCGAGGGTGTAACCTCGCGTCATGGATGATCTGACCAGCGGCCAAATCGAAGCTTTGCAGGATCTGTCGCGCAAGCGGGACGGCGAGCCGGTGCCGTTCGTCAATATCGCCGACGCGCGAGCCCTGACCGAGCTCGGCCTGGCCGAGCGCAGCCGCGAGGGCTGGAACATCACTGCGGCGGGCGCGGCGCTGCTGGCCCGGCTGGCGGCAGGTTAGACCCATACCCAACACCGCTCCTCCCGGCGAAAGCCGGGATGTGGAGTCTCGCTCGAAGTGCAACGCT
>JBEBYB010000168.1:0-6207 GCA_040391295.1 Phenylobacterium sp.
AACCGTGAAAGGTCCATGCGCCCAGCCGGAAGTCCAGATCCAGCACCGACAAGATGTCGAGCGGACGAAAGGCGTTGCTCGTCACGGGAGGCGCTGCGATTTCCAGTGGCGCAGGTTCGGCCGGCGGCTGGGCCTGGCTTGTCGCCAGCAAAGCGGCGCTCGTCGCGACAAGGATATCCAAGGTGGCGCGCCCTTTCCGCGCTCATTGGCGCACAGGGCCATTGGGCTATCCGTTTGCAGCTCAGGCAATGGGGTCCACCCCGCAGAACTCCGACCTGGACTATGGAGGGGGAGGCTCCCGTGGCATGCCATAACCAACTGAACAGATTTAATAACCCGCGGCATGAGGTCTCCACCTGATGGCGCGATGACGATGTGCGTGCCGAGGTGCCTGGCGCGCCGCCCAGGCGTCTTGATCCTGAGAGGACGCCTTCATGTCGTTGGCCGAACTCGTCGCCCTCGCAATTAAGATCAGCATCTTCGCGATCGTCTTCGCCCTCGGCATGAACGCGCGCCTGGACGACTTCATGGGTGTCCTGCGAAGTCCGGGACGGCTTGCTCGGTCGCTTGTGGCGATGGTGGTCGTGATGCCGCTCTTGGCGGTGTTGCTGGTGAAGGCCTTTGATCTGCCGCGCCCAGTAGGGGTGATGCTCATCGCGCTCGCCTTGGCCCCGGTGCCGCCCATACTACCGGGCAAGCAGACCAAGGCCGGCGGGGACGCCGTCTTCGCGGTTCGCCTACTGGCCGCTGTGGGGCTCATCGCCATCATCAGCATCCCCCTGGAACTGGAATTGATCGAGCTGGCGTTCGGTATGAGCCTCAGCGCTCCTCCCGGCCTGGTCGCCAGCCTCGTCGCGACGTCCATTTTGGCTCCGCTATTGGCGGGCGCCTTGGTCGCGCGGTTCGCGCCGAGTCTGGCGTCGAGACTGCGCCCCCTGGTGTCAAAGATCGGCGGCGTGTCGCTCCTGGCCGCGACGGCGGTGATCCTGGTCACCCAGTGGCGGGTCATAGTTGAGCTGGTAGGCGACGGCACGCTGCTCGCCATGGCGATCTTCGTCGTTAGTGGTCTCATTGTCGGGCATCTGCTGGGCGGCCCAGATGCGGACGATCGCACGGTGCTAGCCATCGCGACCGCCTCGCGCCACCCCGGTATCGCCCTGGCCATCGCGCATATCAACTATCCGCAGGAGACCGACCTTGCAGCGGCCGTGCTGATATTCCTGCTGACCAACGCCGCCCTTACCGCCCCATACGTTTTCTGGCGCAAGCGGGCCGTGGCGGGCGCCTCATGACGGTGAAGCTGCGGCCACTAGGGTGACTTCGGCGCCGGGACCGACCGTGCATCTCGCTCTAGCGTAGCGACGAGTTCTTCAAGCGCTATCTGCGGCACCTGCAGCGCCCCGGCCTGCGGACGGTCCAGGTCGACGATCGTGATAATCATCATACTGAACAAAAAAAGCAGGACCGCGCTCGCCTCGCGGTTTCCGCCTGGCTGATCGCCCAGCATGTAGCCCAATACCGCAGCTGCGACCGCGATGTAGATGAACAGGACGTCCATGATGCGGGTTGGAATATGCGCGCGTGCCGCCACCTGCCGGCGAGTGCCGACATTGAGAACGTCGTTGATCGCCTCAATGAAGTATGAGGCCATGTCGGTTTCCCGAACGGGAAAGACCGCAGCCCTGGTTTGATCCCAGAGTTGTGTCCGCAGGGCCAAGGATAGCTTCATCTGGGCTTCCACCCGCTCATTCCAGATTCCCTCTGGGGCGATGCGTGTTTGCGCATAGTCTCGAAGTTTTTTCTGCATCAGCGATCGATCCGGCTCGTCGAGGAGGCTCGATCGCAGGTAGGCGGTGCTGATTGCGTTCGCCTCCTCGATCACCAGTCCGCGGCGAGTGTCGAAACGCTCCAGGGCGATCGAGAAGGTTAGGCCGATGACGAAGGCCAGGAGACCAAAGATCGCCGCGACGATGTGCGCCTGGGCGGCGATGCTGTTCTCTCCGATCGCCGGGTTGCGCGCTCTTCGCCAGCGATAAAGCCAAGCGCCCGCCTCACGTGCGAGCAGACAAACTCCGAACCAGGCTAGCCCAAGCAGCCATAGGGGCATGTCATGGAATAGTGGATTGAGCAGGCCGCTTCGTTCCGCCATTGTTCGCCCTTTCGACCTAGCTTGTCTTGAGCCCTAGCATCGCCGCCTTGAAGGCTCGCGCAGCGCAAAGAGGCGTGGTTTTGCACAGGCTAGCGTCACAATAGTTCTGGCCAATAGGGGGAAACCCTCCGGCGAGCGGCCACGATTCTGTAGATCTGAAGTTCGGAAAGCTGGCCCTGAGGAGGTCGGACCGCGGGCCTGGATCGAATGACCAGCTTCACTCAGGTGGTTGGTTCGGTCTGGCGAGGGTTTTGCTGTAGGGTTTAGCGCCACACCGCTCCGTAAGGTGAGGCCATGCAGCCGATTAGACTGCGCGATGCCGGAGGGCGTTATGACTGTCCCCGAGGACTTCTTGAAGCCAGCAGCTATGGCGCTGCCACCTGAGGGGTACTTCGAGAAGGTGGACGGGCCGTATGGCCCCCTGTTTCCCAAGACGCCGGCCAACTACGGCTTCTCGATCCTGGCCAAGATCATCCCGGGCCGCGAGGCGACGATCCGCGCCTATGGACCCACGATCGAAGCAGCGATCGGCGACAACCCAACGCTGCTTGCGCCTCTGAAACTGCACTACCTGCGTTGGCTGCTGTTCCCGATCGGGGCCGATATCTACTTCATGTATCAAGGCATATTCGACACCGATTTCGACAAGTACACCGACGATGCCGTGGAACTGTTCAAGTTGGTCGGGGTCGATACGATCTTTGAAAACCTGGAGGGATTTCCTGCCGATTGGAAAACCAACCCCGCCGCTTTCATCAGATTTGTGCGGGCGCATCAGGTTTCAAGCTTCATGGAGTATGCCGAGTATCCCTACGCCTCGACTGACGAGATCAAGAAGGCCCTGAGGTTAAAGGCGTCGCTGAGCGACGCCCTCGACCAGTTGCAGTAGGCCAGTCATGAGCGAACCCGCCCGCAGCTACAATCAAACACATGCACCCCGGCCAGCGACCCCGGGCCGTCGGCGCGCAAGCATCTATATCGCCTGGAGCTATCCAGCCGAGGCCAACCGCAACGTGACCGAACTGGACAACCGCTTCTCGACGATGACGGAGGTGCGCCGGGTTTTGTGGCCCGCCTACGAAGTTCCGCGCTTCGCCGATCCGCTGCAGTTCCAGCAGGGCGTCGCCGGGTCTCTGGAGCTATTTTTTTGGGCCTGGGTTCCCTTCCAAAAACTGGTGGGCGAGGTCACGGGCCACGCCGTGCCCGTGTTCCAGCGGGTGGACCAGGCTGGGTTCGGCCAGCCGCTGGACGGCCGGGTGCTGGACGACGCCGACACGCTATTCCTGTTCGGTCTGGACCATAACGTCACCGGCCAAATGCCGACACAGGCCGAGATAGAGGCGGTTCGCGCTTGGCTCGGCCGCGAAGGCGCCCGTCTCGTGATCGGACCGCACCATGACGTCGGCGCGACCGACGACATGGAGCAGCGGGCGATGGAGTACGCCCATCACGGCGACCTGTTGGTACCTCGCCAGCAGCGGTTCGGTGCATATGCGCTGGCCTTGCTGCACGCTCTGGGCATCCCGGTGGAGAATCGCTACGCCATGCGCCCAGCCGTGCGTGCAGGGACGACCGACAAGATCGCGCCGTTCAACGCATTCCGCGACGTGGACACGAAAGGACTTCTCGACGGCGTCGAGAGCCTGAACTTCCACATGCACTTGCCGCACTACGCCCTCACCCGCGACGACGGGACGGCGCGGGTCTTAGCCAAGCAAGCCATCGATCTATCGCGGCCCCACCCGATGACGCTGAGCGGCGAGACGGAGTTCAACACCTTGGTCTGGGCGCCGCCGGCGGGCGACCGGGCGGGCGATGTGGTGGTTTGCGATTCCACCGTCTTTAGCACCCTCTTCGGCGCCGATGAGAGCCTGGAGCGGTTCTGGAAGAACTTGGTGTCGTGAGGCGACCATGGCGGCGGACGCGAGCCCAATTCTTGACCTAGCCGACATCCAGAGCGGGGTGCTGCGGCCGCGACCTTCCCCCTACGCGGCGACCTACATTTTGCTCCGAATTGATGAGGCGCGCGCGGGGCGTGAGCTGCTACGGCGGTTGAGCGACATCGTGACCTCCGCAGCTGCGCCGGTCGGCCCGGGCCGCGACACCTTCGTCAGCGTCGCGCTCACCTTCGAAGGCTTGAAGGCGCTAGGCGTTCCGCCGCCATCCCTCGACAGCTTCGCATGGGAGTTTCGGCAGGGGATGGCGGCGCGGGCGACCGCGCTTGGCGATGTGGGCGAAAGCGCGCCGGAGCACTGGGACGCCCCGTTCGGAACTACGGAAGTTCACGTCATCCTGGTGGGTGTGGCCCCTGACTCCGCCACGCTGGAAGCGGCCCTCGTTCGTGCGCGTGCCGCCTTCGCCGATTTGGCAGGGATGACGCCGATCTGGCGTCAAGATTGCTATGCGCCCCCGGACGAAAAGGAACCGTTCGGCTTCAAGGACGGGATCAGTCATCCCGCGATTGAAGGCAGCGGTGTGCCGGGCACAAATCTGTTGGAGCGCCCACTGAAAGCCGGCGAGTTGGTGCTGGGCTACCCCGATGAGACAGGTGGTTTGCCGCCTGCGCCTAAGCCCGACCTGCTTGGCCGCAACGGAACGTATGTAGCGTTCCGCAAGCTGCACCAGAAGGTGGCCGAGTTTCGGACATATCTGCGGGACGCCGCAAGCGGACCTGAGGATGAGGACCTGCTGGCCGCCAAAATGATGGGGCGTTGGCGTAGCGGAGCACCTCTGGCGCTTTGCCCGCTGCATGATGACGCGGACTTGGGGCAAGATGGCGGGCGCAACAACTCCTTCCTGTTCCGCGCTGATGACGCGGCAGGTTACAGCACGCCGACGGGCTCTCACATTCGTCGCTGCAATCCCCGGGACGCAGAGGTGGCCGGTGTCGTGCGGTTGCATCGGATGATCCGTCGCGGCACGGCGTATGGTCCGCTGCTGCCGGAAGGTGTCCTTGAGGACGACGGCGCCGACAGGGGACTGATGTTCGCTTTCGTCGGTTCCCACCTGAAGCGGCAGTTCGAATTCGTGCAGTCCGAGTGGGTCAACGGCGGAGAGTTCCTCGGCCTGGGCGACGCCAGAGATCCCGTGGCGGCCGCCGAAGGGACCGGGACGTACTCGATCCCACGCCGGCCAATCCCCAGGCGGATGAAGGGGTTACCGAGCTTCGTGACCATGCGCGGCGGCGAGTACGGATTCATGCCGGGGCTCAAGGCCCTGCGTTGGCTCGCCGACCTGCCCGATGAACCGGGAGGCGCAGCTTGACCGATGTGGTCGTGATTGGGGCAGGCCCGGCCGGGGTTATGGCGTCGCTTCGGGCCGCTGACCTCGGCGCGCGCACCACATTGCTAACGAGCGGGGCATTCGGCGGCATGGCGGCGAACGATGGGCCGGTTCCGGTGCGCGCCCTGGCCCATGCCGCGCGTCTCATGCGCGAGGCCCGACAACTTGGCACCTATGGCATCGCGGTGGGCGAGCCTTTGCTGGACTATGGCGCGCTCCTGGCGCGAGTGGCCGATGTGGTTGGCGACGTCGGTCGCAATTCTGCCCTTCGCGCGCAAGTCGATGTCGCTGGCGTCACGGTTCTCGAGGGAGAGGGCCGGGCCCGGTTCTCTGACGCTCATACGATAGAGACCGTCGCGGGCCGGCGTATCACGGCCGACAAGATTATCTTGTGCACGGGCGGCGTAAGCCGAAGGCTACCGATTCCAGGCTTCGAGTTGACGGCGACGCACAGCGACGCCTGGTCGCTCTCAGCTGCGCCCGCTTCGATGCTGGTCATTGGCTCAGGTGCGACAGGGGCGCAGGTCACCTCGGTTTTCAACGCCTTCGGCGTCCAGGTTCAGCTGTTCGAGGCCGGTCCGCGAATCCTCCGTGCCGAGGAACCGGAAGTCTCGGCCTGCGTCGCGGCCGCGTTCCGGGCGGCGGGTATTGTGGTCCATGAGGATTTCGGAACCATCGAAGCGTTCGAGCCCACCACCAGTGGTGTTCGGATGATCTATACAAAGAATGGAGAACGGAAGACCGCCGAGGCGGCGCTGGTGGTGTCAGCCGTTGGC
>JBEBYB010000169.1:0-6067 GCA_040391295.1 Phenylobacterium sp.
ACGAGGCCCGCATCGGGGTGGGTCTGCAGGGGATCGCCCAGGCCGAGGCCGCCTATCAGGCCGCCGCCACCTTCGCCAAGGAACGCCTGCAGGGCCGCTCGCTGACCGGCCCGAAAAACCCGGACGGCCCCGCCGACCCGATCATCGTCCATCCCGACGTGCGCCGCATGCTGATGGACTCACGCGCGGTTATCGAGGGCGGCCGGGCCTTCCTGTTCTGGACCGCGCTACAGGGCGACCTGGCCCACGCGCATCCCGACGAGGCGGTCCGCCAGAAGGCCGGCGACTACATGGCGCTGATGACCCCAGTGGTGAAAGGCTTCCTGACCGACCGAGGCCTGAAGGTCTGTTCCGACGCAGTGCAGGTGCACGGCGGCTCGGGCTTCACCGAGCATTTCCCGGTCAGCCAATACATGCGCGACGTCCGCATCGCCCTGATCTACGAAGGCACCAACGGCGTCCAGGCCCTGGACCTGGTGGGCCGCAAGCTGGCGGCCGACGGCGGCCGGGCGGTGATGAGCTTCTTCGCCGAGATCGACGCCTTCGTGGAGGCCAATCAGGGCGACGAGGCCATCAAGCCGTTCACCGAGGGCCTCGCCAAGGCCAAGACCGAATTGCAGGACGCCACCATGTGGCTGATGCAGAACGGCCTGATGAACCCCGACAACGCCGGCGCCGCATCGACCGACTACATGCATCTCTTCGGCCTGACCGCCCTGGCCTATATGTGGGCCCAGATCGCCAAGACCGCCCAGGCCAAGGTCGCGGCCGGCGAGACCGACCCCTTCTATTCAAGCAAGCTGGTGATCGGCCGCTACTACGTCCAACGCATCCTGCCCGAGACCACCGGCCATCTGATCAAGCTGAAAAGCGGTTCGGAGCTGATGATGGCCCTGCCCGCCGAGGCCTTCTGATGGCCAGCTATACCGCCGACGTCGCCTGGAACCTGCGCGAGGGCGAGGACTTCGCCAAGGGCCGCTACAGCCGCGGCCATGTGATCAGCTTCGACGGCGGCCTGGTCGTTCCGGCCTCGGCCTCCCCGCACGTGGTGGGCAAGTGGGCGGTCGAGGAAGCGGTCGATCCCGAGGAGATGTTCGTGGCGGCGCTCTCCAACTGCCACATGCTGACCTTCCTGCATAAGGCGCGGCTGGCCGGCTTCATCGTCACCGCCTATCGCGACCATGCTTCGGGCGTGATGGAGGAGATCGCGCCCGGCCGCGCGGCGGTGACGCGCGTGACCTTGAAGCCGCAGATCGAATGGGACGGCGAGGCGCCCGACGCCCAGGCCTTGGCCAAGCTGCACCACGACGCGCACGAGGAATGCTTCATCGCCAATTCGGTGAAGACCGAGGTGACGGTGATCTGACCGCCCCCTCGTCATCCTCCGGTCGTCTGAAAGACGATCCGGGGGACCCAAGCGGGCTATCAAATTCTGCAACTCAGCTTGGGTCCCCCGGATCAGCCTGCGGCTGACCGGAGGATGACGATCGTGGTGATTGGGTCAGCCGGGCCAACCTCATCCGCAACGCCTCGGCGTCCTTCAGGTCGCACTCCCAGATCGTCTCGACCCGCCAGCCCTGCGCGGTCAGCGCAGCCTCGGCGGCGATGTCGCGGGCCTTGTTGCGGGTCATCTTGGCCAGCCAATAGTCACGATTGGCCTTCGGCGCCCGGCTGCCGCGAGCGCAATCGTGGCCATGCCAGAAGCAGCCGTGGACGAAGATCGCCAGCCGCCGTCCAGCCATCACCACGTCCGGCGATCCCGGCAGGTCCTTGCGATTCAGGCGGTAGCGGACGCCCAGCGCGGTCAGCGCCTTGCGCACCTTGAGCTCCGGGGCGGTTCCCTTGCCCTTGACCTGGGCCATCACCGCCGAGCGCTTCTCCGGGGTAAAGACGTCGGTCATACGCGCTTACCTACGCCACCCTATTCCGCTCGTCCCGGCGGAAGCCGGGATCCAAGCCGAGTCGAACGTGTCGAACCTGCCAGCGCCGCTTGGGTCCCGGCTTCCGCCGGGATGAGCGGTGAAGCTAGAGTCCGTCGAACAGCGCCGTGGAGAGATAGCGTTCGGCGAAGCTCGGGATGATGGCCACGATCAGCTTGCCGGCATATTCGTCGCGCGAGGCCAGGTCGAAGGCCGCGGTCAGGGCCGCGCCCGACGAGATGCCGACCGGAATGCCCTCTTCCTTGGCGATGCGCCGCGCCATGGCGAAGCTGTCGTCGTTGGAGACCTGGATGATTTCGTCCATCACGCCACGATCCAGGATCGAGGGCACGAAGCCCGCGCCGATCCCTTGGATCTTGTGCGGGGCCGGTTGGCCGCCCGACAGCACGGCCGAGGTCTCGGGCTCGACGGCGATCATCTGCACCGATGGCTTGCGGGCCTTCAGCACCTGACCGATGCCGGTGATGGTGCCGCCGGTGCCGACGCCGGAAACCACCGCATCGACGCGGCCGTCGGTGTCGTTCCAGATTTCCTCGGCGGTCGAGACCCGGTGGATCAGCGGATTGGCCTCGTTGTCGAACTGCTGGGGCATCACCGCGCCCGGCGTCGCCTCGACGATCTCCCTGGCGCGAGCCACGGCGCCGGCCATGCCGCGCTCGGCCGGGGTCAACTCCAGCGTGGCGCCCAGGATCAGCAGCATCTTGCGACGCTCGATCGACATGCTCTCGGGCATGACCAGGGTGATCGGATAGCCCTTGGACGCCGCGACGAAGGCCAGGGCGATGCCGGTATTGCCGCTGGTCGGCTCGACGATGGAGCCGCCCGGCTTCAAGGCGCCGGTGGCTTCCAGCCATTCGATCATGGCGACGCCGATGCGGTCCTTCACCGAGGCCAGAGGGTTGAAGAACTCAAGCTTGGCCACGACCTCGCCCTTGGGCTTCAGCGCCTTGGTCAGGTTCGGCAGGCGGACCAGCGGGGTGTCGCCGATCAGATCGATCACGGAATCGAAAATCTTGCCGCGGCCGGAACGCTTGTGGCGGGCTGCGTCGTAGATGGAGGCGTCGGCCATGGCTCTCTCGTATCTCTGGCTGGGAGCGTGAGCCGCTAACCTAAGGCTCCGAACGCGATTTGGAAGCGCACTTCTTCTAGAGCCGGACCGAGCTTGCCTATTCAGGCTTGTTGCCGGTCGACAACGGTTTCAAGCTCGTTAGCCATTGCGTGATATCGAATCGCATACTATGCGAACAAAATCGGAACACGGAGCTCGCACCGACGATGGCACAAACGGTGACCCCCACGTTCTTTGAGTTCTTTGCAGGCGGTGGGATGGCTCGTGCTGGGCTAGATCCTGATTGGTCATGCGCCTTTGCGAACGACTTTGATCAAAGGAAGGTCGATTGCTACGCCAGCAATTGGGGATCCAACGAAGTCGTCTGCGGAGATATCGGTAAGCTCAAAGTTCAGGAACTTCCCGGGCAAGCCGACCTAGTGTGGGCCTCCTTTCCGTGCCAGGACCTCTCCCTCGCGGGCGGTGGTGCCGGCCTCCGAGGAAACCGCTCGGGCACCTTCTGGCCATTCTGGTCCTTGATGCAGGCCCTCATCGAGGACGACCGACGCCCTCCTATTGTCGTGCTGGAGAATGTCCTGGGGGCACTCACGTCTCACGGCGGAAAAGACTTCGCCGCGCTCTGCGAAGCGTTGGCCCAAGCAGAGTACACTGTGGGTGCAGTTGTAATGGATGCTGCAAAGTTCCTTCCCCATTCTCGCCCGCGGCTGTTTGTGATCGGCCTCCATTCTGCGACCGAAATTCCTGCGAGCTTGCGCTTGGCTGCACCTAACGGTGAGTGGCATACTAGCGCCCTGGTAGCTGCCCATGCGCGACTGTCGGCAGAAGCGCAGGCCAACTGGGCCTGGTGGAACTTGCCGAAGGCTAGCGGCCGAGTTCAAGCTCTCAGTGAAATCATCGGCGACTCACCAAACGACGTTCGGTGGCACGACGAGGCGGAAACGCAGAAGCTGATCGACATGATGGCTCCGCTGCACAAGCAAAAGGTGGAAGCCGCACAACGAAACGGAAAACGCATTGTCGGCACGCTGTATCGGCGCACCAGGCGATCGGAAACGGGCGAGAAGGTCCAACGAGCTGAGGTTCGCTTCGATCAAACCGCTGGCTGCTTGAGAACTCCTGCAGGTGGATCCAGCCGCCAAACCGTCATTGTCATTGACGGCCCAAAAATTCGCACACGTCTCATTTCCGCGAGAGAAACCGCCCGCCTCATGGGCCTGCCAGACAGTTATGAACTGCCCACGCGATACAACGAGGCCTATCACTTAACGGGAGACGGTGTCGCCGTGCCGGTCGTAAGGCATTTAAGCCGCAACCTCCTTCTCCCGCTACTCGGTTTCAGGACCATAGAAAGGCTCATCGCTTGAGTGCGATCCCCTGCACGGCAAACTCAGATCTAAGAGCCAAGATTGAGAAGTTTGCAGAAACACTAAAAATCCACGCTCACGAGCTTGGCGACCACGGCCTTAGCGAGGAAGAGTTCTATAATAGCGGACTGTTTCGCGGCGCTATCGAGCGCATTCGAGGGCAGTATTCCGCTTCAATGCAAGAGAAGCGAGATTTTCTAAAGACACTGCTCAACAGACTTGAGGATGATGGATTAATTCGAGGGTGGAAATCTGCGGGAGGCGCGAACAGGCATGACTATGCGGTAGATCTACCTTCCGGACGAACTGCGGTGATCGAACTAAAAGGCTGCCTAGATGGAAATAACACAACCATCTTCCAACGCCCTCCACACGCGCACGAGTTCATTCTGTGGAGTGTCTGTACCAACCCCGGCGCTGACCCCCTGCACAATCTTTGGTCTGGGGTCCACACTCGCCTTAGCGCCGACATAATCGAGCGCCGCGAGCAGGTCGATGGCTTAATCGTATGGGACATGGTCTGTGGAACACTCGGGCGACCTTGCCCGAAGTTAGTATTAAACCCGGAACGTGTAACAACACTCGGTCCCTACAACCTTCCCCCACCCTGCATTTACACCTTTCCAAGCACAATACCGAGCCCGCGAAACAACCCGAAGCCGACTCCTCACACCGTCCAGGAGATGGAATTTCTCTCAATTATAGCCGGTAGTTTTGGTGTGCTTGAGAATGAAGTATTTTCCGTAGAATTAGAAGTTCGATATCGCGGTACGGATCTCGAGCGCCTTACTAGCATTTCACGCGATGGGGTCTTGCAGCGCCAGTCGACTTGGACGCCAATACGCCGAGCCTAGCTAGGAATACTTCATGCGACATGCTCTCCTGATCCTCGCCGCCCTGGCGCTCAGCGCCTGCCAACCCCAGGCTCCGGACGGCAAGCCTGCCGCCGCGCCGGCCGATGCTCCCGCGCCCGTCGCAGCGGCCGCCACCGCCGCCACGCTGCCGGACGCCTTCCAGGGCGATCTGCATGTGGTCGGGACCGAACCTTTCTGGTCGGCGCAGATCCGCGAAAAGGAAATCGCCTTCAACCTGATGGACCCGGCCACCAACGTCACCGGCCCCAACAACGGCGCGGCGATGCAGGACGGCAAGGCCGTCTGGGAGACACTGGTCGGCGGCAAGCCGCTGAAGCTCACCCTGGTGGAGCAGGCCGGCTGCTCCGACGGCATGTCGGACCTGAAGTTCCCGCTGGCCGCCGAGATCGTCTACGACGGCAAGACCCTCAAGGGCTGCGCCTCCAAGGAATCGGAACGCCCCCGCGAGCAGGCGGCGCCGTAGGGGCGCCCTTGACCTGAGCCCGTCTCAAGGCCGCTAATCGCCCCAACGTCGACAAGAACGATCAAGGGAGATGGCCATGGAACGGGCTTGGGATCTCGTCATCCGGGGCGGAACGCTCATCGATGGTTCGGGCGGCGCGCCGTTCGAGGCCGATGTGGCGATCAAGGACGGCGCCATCGCGCTGGTCGGCCAGGTCAAAGGCCAGGGCGCGCGGGAGATCGACGCCCGCGGCAAGATCGTCACCCCCGGATTCGTCGACATCCACACCCACTATGACGGCCAGGCGACCTGGGACGGCCATATGCAGCCCTCGGCCTGGCACGGCGTCACCACCGTGGTGATGGGCAATTGCGGGG
>JBEBYB010000170.1:0-6051 GCA_040391295.1 Phenylobacterium sp.
CGGATCGGTCAGGAACTCCTGGCTGACGCCGCCAAAGACCACTTCGGATATCCGCGGGCGGCCGTAGAGGCCCATGACCAACAGGTCACTCCCCCAATCGCGCGCGTGGCGCCGCAGCACGTCAGGGGCCAGCTCGTCGGGCGCGGGCTCAGAGAGCACATCAACCTCGCGATCCCATCGCGACAACCGAAATCGCAGCGCAGCGTCATCATCAAAGTCGGGGCGCGGTCGGACCGCGGCCACCGCGACATGGTCGGCCGTCAAGATGAACGGCCAGGCGTCGCGCCAGGCCCGCGCACTCTCACGGCTGCCGTTCCAGCAGACCAGGACCCGGCGCCCAATGCTCGTCTCGCCCACGTGGTCGGGCACGATAAGGAGCGGTCCACCGCAAGCTAGGCCAAGTTGACCTGCCGAGATCGTCACCTCCCCGCCCTCTGGCAAAGGTCCGGGCGGGACGACAACCAGATCGCTGAGACGCGCGCGCTCGATCAATTGTTGGACAGTGTCCAAAACAATCCAATCGGCGGCGAGATGTTGAAGCTCGGCCGCAGCCAGGAACGCCTGTTGGATTCTGGCCTCGGTTCGATCCACCACCATCGCGTGAGCCTCGACGGCTTCCTGCAGCAGCCCCTGCGACATCCAGGCGCCGCCCGCCCCGTAGTCCGAAAGCGGGAACATCGGCCGCAGGAAGGCGCCAGTCACACTAGCGCCCAGGCGGCCGGCCAAGTCGATCACCTGGTGGACCCGGCGCATTGAGGCAGGCTCGCCGCCAACCACCACCAAGATGTCTCGAACAGCCATGACGCTAGTGGGATGCGAGCAGGGGAACGGGCGGCTCGCCCAGCATCTCGCGGCTCACCCCGCCCAGGATCATTTCGCGAAGCCTGGATCGCCCATAGAGACCCATGACGAGGAGATCGGCGTTCAGCACCTTGATCTGCCGACGCAACACCTCTCCGATCGACACGTCATCGCTGTGATCGACAATGACCTGGGTCTTACGGCCGTGACGCTCCATGTGACGTTCCAGGAAGCCGTCCGTGCCGCCCATGCCCGATGGCGAAACGACGATCACAGTCACCTCTTCCGCCGCATCCAAGAATGGCCAGGCGTCATGAAGGGCGCGGGCCGACTCACGCGTGTTCTTCCAGGCGATCAACACCCGTTTGGGCATACCGCGCCATTCGCCTTCCTCAGGCACGATCAGCGTCGGCCCGCCGCTGGCCAAGCCTAGCGTCGTCACCGAAATGCTGCGCCCTCCCCGGGTGGTCTCAACGCGCGGCGGGAGGATGGAGAGATCAGCGCGGCGCGCCGCGGCGATGAGGGCTGCGTCGCTGGCGCCGTCGATAATCCGCCATTCAAATGAGGCTCCAGCCCTCTCGGCGGCACTCCGCAGCGTTTGCTCGGCGACATCGGCCGCCAGCTTCACCGCGGCGGCGCTCTCGGTCATGACCGCCTCGATTTCATGCCGGGGCAGATAGGCCAGCCCCTCCGCGGCGAACAGATCATAGGTGAAGTGCGAACGTAGGAAGACGCCGGTCAGAGTGGCCCCCCATTGCGTCGCGAGATCGACGGCCAAGGCGCAGCGTCCAGACGACGCATCCGTCTCATCGACCTGCAAAATGATGTCGCGAAAGCTCATGCGCCTCTCCTTCGATCCATCGACAGTGGGCTCGATCCTCGCGCGCGCCCTTGATCGCGATCAACCCGCGCGATTCTAGTGCGACATGAAGACCGGCACGATCGGGGCGCGCAGCAGGCTCTGGGTGGCCCCGCCCAGGATGAACTCCCGCGCCCTGGAATGCCCAAACGCTCCCATGACCAGCAGGTCAGCGCCACGGTCCTGGGCGTGGCGTGTCAGGCATTGGCCGATCTGTTGGCCCTGGCCGTCGATCTCGTCGAACGCAGCCGAAATTCCAGACAAAGCGAGATGACGCACAAGGTCGGCTGCTGATCCAGCTGAGACCGAGGGCTTGTCGTTCAGCACCGAGACGATGCGCACCTCCCCTGCCCGTCTCAAGACCGGCATGGCGTCGGCCACAGTCCGCGCCGCCGCCCTGCCGCCGTCCCAAGCGATCACAACCGTGTCCAGACCGCCTTTGACGACGGCCTGATCGCCGGCTGCGAAGACGACGGCGGGACGACCAGAGCCGAAGATCACGGCCTCGGCCAGACTCGCCTGTCCGTCATCGACACGTTCTTGCGGGATCAGGCATAGGCTCCGGGTCCGCGCGATGCGGACGATCTGATCGCTTATATCCTGTAGCTTCGCGTGGATGATCATCGTCGTCGGGGCCGCCAAGCCGGCGACAGACGCCGACTTGACGAAACGCTCCAGTACGTTCTGAGCGTTGTGTAGGCTCCGCGCCTCCTCCTTTCGCGCGACGTCGCTCAAATCCAGCAGCAGATTAGCGATCAGATTGCTCTTCAGGGGAATGCGCACGTGCGCCGCCACAGCGCACACCCCCTCGCCAAGCGCCGCGGCTAAGCGGGCGCACTGATCGACCGCAGTCAGTGTGGAGGCGTCTGGATAGCTGTCCAGGCAAGCCAGCATGTCGGTGAACACCACGGCGGAAATCCTCTCGTTGGCGCCCGCCATTGCGGCCGCGAGCGATGACCCAACCTAAGGCCCGCCCCCATCTGCGCCTTGACCTATCTCAAGGCGTCCAAGCCAACGCTCAAGTTGACCCGGGTCAAAACCTGCCTCCGCCAAATCTGAAATGGTCCCATCGGCGCGCCCGTCGCGCCCATTCCGGAGCAAGATCATGGACGACAAGGCACTGAAGGCGATGGTCGAGGCCGAGCTCGAGTGGGAGCCGAGCATCGATGCCGCGGATATTGGAATTACCGTCGAGGACGGGATCGTGGGGCTAAACGGCCACGTTCCAAACTTCGCTCAGAAGATCGCCGCCGAGGCAGCGGTCAAGCGCGTGAAGGGCGTGCGGGGGTTCGTGGAACACCTGCAGGTGCGGCCTGTTCCCTCGTCCCATAGCGACGACGCCGTCGCCAGCCGGCTGGCCAGCATCCTCGACTGGACCGTCGAGGTGCCCGCCAACCAGATCAAGGTGAAGGTCGAGGATGGGTTCGTCACCCTTGTGGGCAGGGTTGACTGGCAGTTTCAAAGGGCCGCCGCCGAACAGGCCGTACGCCCGCAGCAGGGCGTTCGCGGCGTGCTCAACGAGATCCAGGTGAAGCCCCACGCCCAGGCCTCCGACGTCAAGCGGCGGATCGAGGCGGCGCTAGAACGCCGAGCCGATATCGAAGCCAACCAGATCGTCGTCACCGTGTCGGGAGACACGGTCAGGCTCGACGGAAAGGTCCGCGCCTGGTTCGAGCGCGACGTCATCGAACGCGCGGCCTGGGCTGCTCCTGGAGTAGCCAAGGTCGATGATCACATCGCGGTCGGCCTCTAACCCTTGCTCGTGGGCGCCGCCGACACGCGGCGCCTGCAGCGCTAACCTGATCGGAGAACATCATGCCACGACTTGCGGACAAGGTGGCCGTCGTCACAGGCGCAGCACTAGGGATCGGACAGGCGATCTGCCGACGAATGGCACAGGAAGGCGCGAAGGTCGCGCTGCTCGACGTCCTAGATGACGAGGGCGCCGCGCTCGCCGAGGAACTGGCGGGCGATGATCAAAGGGCGGCGTACTGGCGATGCGACGTCTCGGCCGAGCGCGAGGTCGAGAAGGTCATGGCCGAGGTCGCGGCGATGTTCGGCCAGATCGATATTGTCGTGAACAACGCCGGCGTCGCCGGCGCCAACAAACCCACCCATGAGATTACCGAGGCCGAATGGGACTGGGTGCAGGCGATCAATGTGAAAGGGGTCTTCTTCGGGACGAAGCACGCCATCGCGCATCTGCGCCGGGCGGGCGGGGGCGCCATCATCAACCTGTCGTCGATCTATGGCCTGGTCAGCGCGCCGGACGTGCCGCCCTACCATGCCTCGAAAGGCGCAGTTCGGCTGATGACCAAGACGGACGCGCTCATCTACGCCCCGGACCAGATCCGCGTGAACTCGATCCACCCGGGCTTCATCTGGACCCCGATGGTTGAGCATCATCTCGCCGCGCAGGGAGACCTGGCTGCGGCTAAGGCGGCGACCGCGGCTCTGCATCCGCTCGGCGGGATAGGCGAGCCCGACGACATCGCCTGGGGCGCCGTATACCTAGCGTCGGACGAGGCGAGGTTCGTCACCGGTTCGGAGCTGGTCATCGACGGCGGCTATACCGCCCGTTGACCCCGGCTACGCTCTCGCGCGGCGGGCTCCGTCCGGCCGCGCCATTGTTCAGTGAGACATGAGGATCGGCGCGGGCATCTCCTTGAGCAGTCGCCGACTGACACCGCCAAGCACCAGTTCCTGCAGACGCGAGCGCCCGTAGAGACCCATGATCAGCAGATCAACGTCGAACTCGGCCATCTGCCGCTCGATGACGTCAGCGGCGGACTCGTCTTCGCTAGGATCAACGATGAGATTGGCCATGATCTGGTGACGCTCCAACAGGCGCTGCAACATGCCGTCCGGACCGCCCTCGCCATTCGGCGATACAACAAGCACATGGACCTCCTCGGCGGCCTCAATGAACGGCCAGCCGTCACGAAGCGCGCGCGAGGCTTCCCGCGAACCGTTCCAAGCGATCAACACGCGTTTGCCGATCGGCGGTGCATAGTCGTCGTGAGGCGTGATCAACACCGGCCCACCGCACGCGACACCGACATCCGCCGCGTCCACGTGCCTTTGGCCCATATGAACCAACATGCGATTGGGTATGATCGTCAGGTCAGCTCGACGGGCGCAGGCCACGAGGCCGTCGACATGGTCGCCATTGATGGTCATCCAGTCCGACGCAACCCCAGCCTCCCTGGCCGCCGTCTCGAAATTCGTGCGCGCGATTTCGCTCGCGTCCTCGACGCCTTTGGCGTGATCGCGCAAGATCCGATCGATGTCAGCTGGCGACAGCCCCGACAGAGATTCAGCCGCCCCGAACTGCAGTATAAAATCACTCGCTGGGAACACGCCGCTCAGTTGAGCCTTCCAACGGGCCGCCAGGTTGGCGCCAAGCCGCGCTCGCATAGCGCCGCTCTCGGCGTGGTCCATGACAACGAGAATGTCGCGATAGCTCATTGATCGCCTCCTTTTCCCATCAAGCCCGGCGGTTTCATACCGGCCGGGCGGCTTACGACCGTGTCGGCGGCGATGGCATGATATGATCCGCAGCAGGAAGCTTGGGCCTGGGATCAAGGCCTCACCTTGCGCTTAATCAATCGGCGGGAGGCTCGACAATGAGCGCGTCATCGGACAGCGCCGGGTTTCTGGTCTTCCGCCGCGGCGCTGCTGGCCCCGAATTCCTGCTTGTCCATCCCGGCGGCCCGTACTGGCGTGGCAAGGAGGAGCACGCATGGTCGTTTCCCAAGGGACGTATTGAGAATGGCGAAGCCCCCTTGGCTGCTGCCGGGCGTGAGTTCCAGGAGGAGACAGGCCTCATGGTCGAAGGCGAGCTGATGGAGCTCACGCCCTTGAAGCGTTCGGGGCGTGGTCACGTCTTCTGCTGGCTGGTCGAGGCCGATCTCGACCTGAGCTCAGCACGCAGCAACACCTTCGAGCTGAAAAGCCGTAGCAACGAGACCACGGCGTTTCCCGAGATCGACGCCTTTGAATACTGTGCGCCTGCGCTCGCCTTGCAACGGATTCACGAGAGCCTGCGGCCCGTCATCGAAGAGGCTCTGCATCGCCTTGGCTGGGTAGGGTAGGCCTACCCTCTTATCGCGGCCTGGAGAAACGCACCAAGCCAAGCAGCGGCTGCGACGAGCACGAGCCCCGGAATGACCCGCCAGGCAAACTCGCGCTGTCCACCCGACAGCGCGAGGACGATCTTAGTCACCGTATTGGTCGTCAGGCCGGCCAGGATCGGCAGGACGGCGTCGCGCGGCGCGATGTGGCCCGCGGCGGAGAGGGAGGCGATCGAGATCGCCGCCGCATGAGCATCGACCAGGCCAGCCGAGGCCGCCCCCACCATCGCTCCAGCGCTTCCAAACCGGGCGCCTAGC
>JBEBYB010000171.1:0-6050 GCA_040391295.1 Phenylobacterium sp.
CGGCCTGACGGCCTGACGGCCTGCGTTTGCGAATAGCTGGAGTTCGCAAACCATCGGTTGCGCAAATGCGTGGCAAGCTGGACCTTGGGCATCGATCAACCCCAAGGACACGCCATGTTCGTCGGTCACTACGCCGCCGCCCTCGTCGCCAAGGCGGCCCAGCCGCGCGCGCCGCTGTGGAGCTATGTCATCGCCGCCCAGGCGATCGACATCGGTTGGGGCGTGTTGCTGATGGCCGGCGTGGAGAAGGCGCGGATCGATCCGGACCTGCCCGGCAGCACGCTAGATCTCTACCATATGCCCTACACCCACAGCCTGCCGGCGGTGGTGCTGTGGGCGTTGGCCGGGGTGGCGATGGCGCGGGCCTTCCGCCTGCCCTGGGGCGCGGCGATCGCGCTTGGCCTGACCGTCTTCTCGCATTGGCTGCTGGACCTGCTGGTTCACAGGCCGGACCTGGAGCTGTGGTTCGGCGGAGCCAAGGTCGGCTTTGGCCTCTGGAACTATCCGGTCCCTGAACAGGCTGTGGAGATCGGGCTGCTGGGGCTGGGCGCGGCGGCCTGGGCCTGGACGCGCGGCAAGGCCGGGCAGTCGCTCTGGCCGGTGCTGGTGTTCATGACCATTCTGGTCGCCGTCCAGGTCATCTCGATGCTCATGCCATCGGGCGGCGAGGCCTCCGGGCTCGGCGCCAGCGCCCTTGGCGTCTACCTGGCCATGGCGGCGATCGCGTGGGGATTGGATCGCAAACGGGCCTGACCCTGCGGCAACCTTGCCGAGTTCGAAGTTCGGCGCATAGTTCCCTCAAAGGCCGCGTTTGAACGGCCGCCTGGGAGGCGCTCGATGAAGATCTTGGAGTGGGCGGCGGTCCTCGCCGCGACCGCGTTGTTGGCCGCGTGCAATCAGGGCGGCGGGGGTAAGGGCCCCGGCAATGTCGACGGCGCGCGCATCGCCGCGGCAAGCGACAACGGTGAATGGCTGACCGTCGCGCGGACCTATGACGAGCAGCGCCACAGCCCGCTCGACAAGATCAACACCACCAATGTCGGCCAGCTCGGTCTGGCCTGGATGCATGAGTTCGACACCGACCGCGGCCAGGAGGCGACGCCGGTGGTGGTCGACGGGGTGCTCTACACCACCACGGCCTGGTCCAAGGTCTACGCCTTCGACGCCAAGACCGGCGCGCTGAAGTGGTCCTACGACCCCAAGGTCGAGGGCAAGAAGGGCTTCGACGCCTGCTGCGACGTGGTCAATCGCGGCGTCGCGGTCTGGAAGGGCCGCGTCTATGTCGGCGTGCTCGACGGCCGTCTGGTCGCGCTCGACGCCGGCACCGGCAAGGAGGCCTGGAGCGTCCAGACCACCGACACCGGCCGCCCCTACACGATCACCGGCGCGCCGCGCGTGGTGAAGGACAAGGTGTTGATCGGCAATGGCGGCGGCGAATACGGGGTTCGCGGCTATCTGTCGGCCTACGACTCGGCGACCGGCAAGCTGGTCTGGCGCTTCTACACCACGCCCAATCCCAACGGGCAGCCGGACAACGCCGCCTCCGACAAGATCATGAAGGAGAAGGGCGCGGCGACCTGGTTCGGCGAGGGCTGGAAGGCCACCGGCGGCGGCGGCACGGTCTGGGACTCGATGGCCTATGACCCCGAGCTCGACATTCTCTATGCGGGCGTCGGCAACGGCACGCCCTGGAACCACGTGAAGCGCTCGGACGGCAAGGGCGACAACCTCTTCCTGTCCTCGATCCTGGCTCTGAAGCCCGACACCGGCGAGTACGTCTGGCACTATCAGACGACGCCGGGCGAGAGCTGGGACTACACCGCCACCCAGCACATCATCCTGGCCGACCTGACCATCGGCGGCCAGCCGCGCAAGGTGCTGATGCAGGCGCCGAAGAACGGCTTCTTCTATGTGCTGGACCGGGCCGACGGGCAGCTGATCTCGGCCAAGCCCTATGTGCCGATCACCTGGGCCTCGGGCGTCGATCCGGCCACCGGACGTCCCATCGAGAACCCTGGCGTGCGCTATGAGAACGCCCCCTCGCTGCAGGTCCCGGCCCCGTTCGGCGCCCACAACTGGCACCCGATGGCCTTCAATCCGAAGGAGGGCCTGGTCTATATCCCGGCCCAGGTGGTGCCGTTCGCCTATACGCCGGACAAGGGCTACACCTTCCGGGCGGGCGCCTGGAACGTCGGCACCGACTTCCTGGCCAACGCCCTGCCGACCGACGCGGCGCAGATGGCGGCGATCAAGGCGATGGTGAAGGGCGAGCTGATCGCCTGGGACCCGGTCGCCCAGAAGGCGCGCTTTACGATCCAGCATCCGTACTTCTGGAACGCCGGGGTGATGTCGACCGGCGGGGGCCTGATCTTCCAGGGCGCGGCGCAGGGCGAGTTCTCGGCCTACAACGCCGCCGACGGGACCAAGCTGTGGACCTACAAGACCGACAACGGCGTCATCGCCGCCCCGTCCACCTACGAGATCGACGGCGAGCAGTATGTCGCCCTGATGGTGGGCTATGGCGGCGCCGGCGCGCTCTCGGCCCCGGCCTTCCTGCCAGAGCGTTCGCGCCTGCCGGGCCGGCTGCTGGTGTTCAAGCTGGGCGGTACGGCCAAGGCTCCGGCCTATGTGTTGCCTGAGCAGGCGGCGCTGGACCTGACCGGCGTCGCCTCGACCGGGGACGTGGGACGCGGCTTCGCCCTCTTCCACCAGAACTGTCAGGTCTGCCACGGTCCGAACGCCGGCGGCGCCTATCTGCCCAACCTGCGCCGCTCGCAGATGCTGCTCTCGGCCGATAGCTGGAAGTCGGTGGTGATCGACGGGGCGCTGGCCGAACGCGGCATGGCCAGCTTCAGCCGCTTCATCGACGCCAAGGGCGCCGAGGACCTGCGCGCCTACGTGCTCAGCGAAGCCCGCGGCGCGCCGGCGCCGGTGGTTCCGGCGGCCAAGGGAGGGACGGCGGCGAAGCGGTAGGTGGTCGGACGTGACGCCTATATCGCGGTCTACATCCTGACGGATCGGATGCGCGGGACGCTCTACATCGGCGTGACAAGCCAACTGTCACGCCGCATGTGGGAGCATCGCGAGGGCGCCCGCGCAGGCTTCACCAAGCGATATGGGCTGAAGCGGCTGGTCTGGTATGAGCCGTTCGAGGACATGTCGAACGCCATCCAGCGCGAGAAATCGCTCAAGCGCTGGCCACGTGATTGGAAGATAAACCTGATCGAGCGGGAGAACCCGCATTGGAGCGATCTCTACGACAGCCTCGCGTAGTGGGCGGGGCGCCGCCCCACCCCCCGCTTCGTCATCCTAGGCCTTGTGCCTAGGACCCCTTTCGCCGTCGCAATGAGCCGGGAGGGAGTGACGTAGATGTCCCTACGCGCCTGCACCGCCTCGCAGCCGAGAGAGGGGTCCTAGGCACAAGGCCTAGGATGACGAGGTGGGGGCGGGATGACGAGGGGTAGGATGACGCCAGCCGAAGGTCTATTTGTCCCCGTATGAACGCACCCGTGAACCTCGACACCATTCCTGAGTGGAACCTCGCCGACCTCTATGCCGGTCGCGACGACCCCAAGATCGAGATCGATCTGGCCGCCGCCAAGGCCGCCAATGACGAGCTGGTCAAGATGAAGGGCCGCTTCACCTCCTTGCGTGGCGATCCGCTGCACCTGGGTGAACTGCTCGATCACGGCGTCAATCTCTACGAGACCGCGACCAACGGCCTGTGGGGCGTGGGCGCCTACGCCTCGCTGGCGGCCTCGACCGCGCGCGACGACGCGGCCTGGGCCAAGTTCGAGGGCGACCTGCGGGCGCGGTCCTCGCAGATCGCGGCCGACAGTCTGTTCTTCACGCTGGAGTTGAACGAGCTTGAGGACAACGAGATCGAGATGGCCTTCCGGGCTCATCCGCCCGCCGCTCGCTGGCGGCCCTGGATGCGCCGCGTGCGGCTCTCGCGCCCGCACGAACTGTCGGCCGACCTGGAGCGCATCCTGATTGATCGCGGCCCGGCGGTGGCCAACTGGACCCGGCTCTACGACGAGACCCTGGCGCGCTTGACCGCCAAGGTCGGCCGAGAGAACCTGACCCTGCCCGAGACGCTGAACCGGCTGTCCGATCCCGACGCGGCCCGCCGCAAGCAGGCCGCGCAAGGCCTGGCCAAGGCGCTGGAGGAACGCACCCCGACCCTGGCCCTGTCGATGAACACCCTGGCCTTCGAGAAGCAGGTCGAGGATCGCTGGCGGAAGTATCCGACGCCGGCCGCCTCGCGTCACCTGGCCAACGAGGTCGACGCCGACGCGGTCGAGGCGTTGGAAGCCGCCGTGGTCGAAGCTTATCCCTCGGTCAGCCATCGCTACTATGCGCTGAAGGCCAAGGTGATGGGCCGCAAGACCCTGGACTATTGGGACCGCAACGCCCCGCTCGACACCGCCCAACCGCGCACCTACGGCTGGGACGAGGCCAAGGGCATGGTGCTGGAGAGCTTCTCCGATCTGGCGCCGAAGTTCGCCGACACCGCGCGGACCTTCTTCAATGAACCCTGGATCGACGCGCGCCCTCGGGCCGGCAAGCAGTCGGGCGCCTATTCGCACCCGGTGACCGCCAACCGGCACCCCTATGTGTTCATGAACTATATGGGCGAGCGCCGCGACGTGCTGACCCTGGCTCATGAGCTGGGTCACGCCGTCCACCAGACCCTGTGCAGCCCGCTCGGCACCCTGCTGGCCGACACGCCGCTGACGCTCGCCGAAACCGCCTCGATCTTCGGCGAGGGCCTGGTGTTCGAACGGCTGCTGGCCGGCGCCTCCAAGCAGGAGCGCATGGGCCTGCTGGCCGGCAAGATCGAGGACGGGCTGAACACCGTCGTGCGCCAGATCGCCTTCCACCGCTTCGAGACCCAGTTCCACGCCATGCGCCAGGAAGGTGAGTTGGCGCCCGAGGACATCAGCGCCGTCTGGCTGGACGTGATGGCCGAAAGCCTGGGTCCGGCGGTGAAGTTGAACCCCGGCTACGAGCACTATTGGGCCTATGTCAGCCACTTCGTGCACGCGCCCTTCTACGTCTACGCCTACGCCTTCGGCGACCTGCTGGTGCGCGGCCTGATGGAGAAGCGCCGCGAGGATCCGGCCGCTTTCGCCCCGCTTTATGAAGACCTGCTCGCGGCCGGCGGCACCCGAACCTATGTCGAGGCGTTGAAACCATTCGGACTGAACCCGCGCGAGAAGGCCTTCTGGGCCGCGGGGGTGTCGCAACTGGAACGCCTGGTCGACGAGTTCGACGACCTGGTCTGAGGAAGGCGCCGATGACCTCGAAAGTCTCCAATCCCTGGCCTGAGATCGACTTCAGCCAGGACCGCGAGACTTTCGAGGCGCTGCATCTGTGGAGCCAGATCGTCGGCAAGGCGCGCACCGCCTGCGCGCCCTGGCTCAACCACGGCTGGCAGGTGGCGCTCTATGTCAGCCCGCGCGGCCTGACGACGTCGTCGATCCCGAACGGCGAAGCTATCTTCGATATGGAGTTCGACTTCATAGACCACCTGTTGCGGGTGCGGGCCAGCAACGGCTTTGGCGGCGTGCTGCCGCTGGCCGGCGAGACGGTGGCCAGCTTCTACCGGGCGCTGGATGCGATGCTGGTGGACGCCGGCGTCCCCGCCCGGATCAACGGCGCGCCGAACGAGATGGCCGAGGCCACGCCCTTCGCCGCCGACGACCGGCCGCGCCGCTACGATGCGGACGCCGCCTCGCGGCTGTGGCGGGCGCTGATCCAGATCGACCGGGTGTTCCAGGTGTTCCGCACCGGCTTCCTGGGCAAGTCGAGCCCGGTGCATTTCTTCTGGGGCAGCTTCGACCTGGCGGTGACGCGCTTTTCCGGCCGCCCCGCGCCGCCCCATCCCGGCGGCGTGCCGCACCTGCCCGATGCGGTGACCCGCGAGGCCTATTCGCACGAGGTATCGAGCGCCGGCTTCTGGCCGGGCGGCGGGCTGATCGACTATCCGGCCTTCTATTCCTACGCCTATCCCGAGCCGAAGGGCTTTCGGACGGCGGCCTTGGCTC
>JBEBYB010000172.1:0-5990 GCA_040391295.1 Phenylobacterium sp.
AGGCTGCGGGCGACCGAGGCCAGGGTGTCGTAGAACTGCGGCTGAATGTCCGAGCGGTCGAAGCCGAAGGTCACGTCGCTGGGCATCTGCAAGACGATGTTGTCGCCCTGGCGCTCGACCTCGACGCCGCTGCCGGCCAGGTCGCGGCGAAGCTGGGCCTGCTGGCGATCCATGTAGTTGCCGACGCCCGCCCCCGCCAGCGCCCCGACGCCCGCGCCGATCAGCGCGTTCTTGCGGCCCTGTTCGCTGCGGTTGGTGTTGGTCAGGTAGCCGAGCGCCGCGCCGCCCAGGGCGCCGGCCAGCGCGCCCGTGCCGGTGTTGTTGCGAACCGGCTGTCCGGTGTAGGGGTCCATCGTGGTGCAGGCCGACATGGCGCCCGCGCCCAAGATACAAGCCGCAAGGGCGGTCCAGTTACGCATTACTGATCTCCTGTCGAATTCGGGGGTCCGATGCGAACGCCGTCGTTACGGTCGAGGTTCCCGGCGCGCCGGGTAAAGGATCAGACGTGACGACAGCATCGATCAAGCCGGTTTCATTCCAGCGTTTCGGCGACGACTTCCAGGGCTTCTCCCAGGATCTGGGCGGTTCGTTCGCGCGCTATGGCTTTGCGGTCATCGCCGACCACGACCTGCCCCAGGCGCGGATCGACGCCGCCATCGCCGCCGCCAAGGCGTTCTTCGCCCTGCCCGAGGCGGTGAAGCGCAGTTATGTCGCCGGGGTCGGCGGCCAACGCGGCTACACCCCGTTCGGGATCGAAACCGCCAAGAACGCCGAGCACTTCGACCTGAAGGAATTCTGGCACATGGGGCGCGACCTGCCGGCCGGGCACCCGTTCCGCGCCTTCATGCCCGACAATGTGTGGCCGGCCGAGGTTCCGGAGTTCCACGCCGAGATCGCCTGGCTGTTCAATACGCTCGACGCCCTGGGCCGCCAGGTGCTGGAGGCCATCGCCGTCTATCTGAAGCTCGACCGCCAGTTCTTCGACGCGACCGTCGACCACGGCAATTCGATCCTGCGGCTGCTGCACTATCCGCCGGCGCCCTTCGACGGCCCCAACATCCGGGCCGGGGCGCATGAGGACATCAATGTCATCACCCTGCTGCTGGGCGCCGAGGAGGCGGGGCTGGAGGTTCTGGACCGCGACGGCCAGTGGCTGGCGATCAATCCGCCGGCCGGTTCGGTGGTCTGCAATATCGGCGACATGCTGCAGCGGCTGACCAACCACGTCCTGCCCTCGACCACCCACCGGGTGGTCAATCCGGCCCCGGAACGCAGGGGCTTTGCACGCTATTCGACGCCGTTCTTCCTGCACTTCAATCCGGACTACGAGATCGCCACCCTGCCCGGCTGCATCAACGCCGCCCACCCTGACCGGGGCCTGCCCCCCATCACCGCCGACGAGTTCCTCAAGGAGCGCCTGCGGGAGATCAAACTGCTCTAGCGGCGAGCCATAAAGAACGATGGTTACTGAACCTCGTTCGGATAAAGACGGAAATTTAACTCCCCGTGCCTCACTCTCCCGCCGCGGAGGAAGCCGGGGAGAGATGATGTCCAAGGATGGAGCGGCGTCGCCAGCCGAGGCCGCGCGCCTCGCGGCGATCGCCACCCTCGATCTGGATGAGTTGAAGCCAACCTTCGAGCGGATCGGCCGGCTCGCTCGCGCCTTCGCGAACCTCGAGTTCGGCGACGTGGTGATGGTCGGCGCCAAGCGCAGTTGGCACGCCAGCGTCGGCCCCGACTGGACCGACGAGCAGGTCTGCGAGGACCAGTCGTTTTCCGAGGTCGTGGTGCATGAGGACGCCCTGCTCTGGGTGAGCAACGCAGCTGAGGACCCCCGCTTCCACGATCACCCGAACGTCGCCGGGACCGAAGGCGTGCGGTTCTATGCCGGCGCCCCGATCCGATTGGTGGACGGGCAGCCGATCGGGGTGGTCTGCGTGGCGAGCGGCGCAGCCCGCGCCTACGATCCGGCGCTGGCCGAGGTGCTGATCGACCTGGCGGCCATCGCCTCCAACGAATGCTCGCGCCATCACGCCCAACGCGACCTGGTGAGGTTCGCCGGCGAGGCCGAGGCCGCCAACAAGGCCAAGAGCGAATTCCTGGCCAATATGAGCCACGAGATCCGCACGCCGCTCAACGGAGTGATGGGGATCGCCGGCGCCCTGGCCAAGACCGACCTGACCACGCCCCAGGCCGAGATGGTCGAACTGATCGAGACCTCGGCCGAGACCCTGGAGGCCTTGCTCACCGATATCCTGGACCTGGCCCGCATCGAGGCCGGCCGCCTGGAGATCCGACCCGAGCCCTTCGACCTGGTCACCTCGGTCAACGCCTGCGCGGCGCTGTTCGAGGCCAGCGCCCAGGCCAAGGACCTGAAGCTGATCGTCGAGATCGAACCCTATGCGCATGGGGCCTTCGAGGGCGACGGGCCGCGCCTGCGCCAGATCCTGACCAATCTGCTCGGCAACGCCGTGAAGTTCACCAGCCAGGGCGAGGTCAAGCTGCTGGTCGCCGCCCAGCGCGACGAGACCAGCACCCACCTGACCTTCACCGTCTCCGACACCGGCATCGGTTTCGACGAGACGACCCGTCAGAGATTGTTCGGCCGCTTCCAGCAGGCCGACGGCTCGATCACCCGGCAGTACGGGGGAACGGGCCTGGGCCTGGCCATCTCGCGCACCTTGGCGCAGGCGATGGGCGGCGACCTGACCGCCCAGGCCGCGCCCGGCCACGGGGCGACCTTCGTGCTGTCGCTGGAGCTGCCTCGCCGGCATGGGGCGGTGGAGATGTGGGGCGAACATGAAGCCTGCCACGCCGAGGAGGCCGAACTCGACGCCATGCGGGTGCTGCTGGCCGAGGACCACCCCACCAACCGCCGGGTCGTCGAACTGATCCTGGGCGCGGCGGGGGTCGAGTTGATTTCGGTCGAGAACGGGGCCGAGGCGGTGGACGAGGCCGCGCGCGCGCACTTCGACCTGATCTTGATGGACATGCAGATGCCGGTGATGGACGGCCTGACCGCCATCGCCGCGATCCGCCGGCGCGAGGCCAAGCTGCATGCTCGCACGCCGATCTACACCCTGACCGCCAACGCCATGCCCGAGCACGCCGAGGCCTCGGCCGGGGCCGGCGCCGACGGCCACGTGACCAAGCCGATCACCGCCGAGCGGCTGCTGCACGTGGTCGAGATGGTGTGGTCGGAGAAGATGGCCCGCGTCGCGGCGCGGGCGACCAGGGCCGTGGCGCTAGCCTAGATCGCACCGGCACCTTCCTCCCCCAGGCGGCGGGAGAGGAAGACGGCTCGACAAAGTTCTATCCCTTGAACAGCTCCAGGAACGCGCCGAGGGCGGCGGGGTCGCCGCGCTCGATCTTCACCGTGCCAGCCTCAAGCGCGGTGGACATGGCCTGGGGCGAGGCGAGGGCCGCGACCCAGTCGGCCTTGGCGGCGGCGACCACCAGCGGGGTGTCGGCGCCCAGCCCCTTGGAGGTCTGGGCCACCCCGCGCCGCACCGCGACGGTCCAGTCGCCCTCGCCGGCCAGGCGCAGGCCCATGGCGGCTTGCGCCGTGGCGGCCTTTTCAGCGTTCAGCCGCACCGGGAAGGTCGCGACGAGGGCCGAAGCCGGCAGGCCGGCGGCCTGGGCGCCCTGAGCGCCCTGGCGCGCGCCGATGATCTGCGTCCAGCCGGGCGCCCTCTTCTCCAACTCGGCGGCGCGCGCGAGGTAGTAGTTCCGGCCGTTGGGCGAGACGCTCTCATAACCGAGCTGGCGGAGCGCCTTGGCCTGGACCACGTCAGCCGGGGCCTTGAGGCCGGCGTCGGCGCGGCCGACATGGCCGGAAAGTTCGGCCGCCCATTTCCATCGCCCGTCGGCGTAGGCTTTTTCCGCCGCCGCCAAGGCCTGCGGCGCGCCCCCGGCCAGGGCGACGATTTCCTCGGCGCGGACCTGCGGCGCGTCGAAGGACAGCGTCGCCGGGTCGCCGCTGAACCAGCCCATATAGCCGTCGAACACCGAGCGCACCGACCACTCGACCGTGCCGTAGTGCTCGGCCAGATAGGGATCGGCGGCCAGATGAGCCGGCAGTTTCACCTTTTCGACGATCTCGTCGGGGGTCAGGCCCTGGTTCATCCGGCGGACCGTCTGGTCATGGGTGAAGCTGATGGCGTCGCGATAATTGGTCAGGGTCGACTGGATGGCCTCAGCCCCCGCCAGCGGCCGGGTGTGGGACGGGACCATCACCTCCGGCTTCAGCGCCCGCATCCGGTCGAGTGAACTCACCCACTGCACCGGGTCGCGGTAGCTGGTGCCGCGGATCGTGTAGAGGTTGGGGAAGGCCTTGTAGACGTTGTCGCCGGGGAACAGGATCTTGCGATCCGGCATCCAGACCAGGATCTGGTCCTCGGTCTCGCCGGGCGCATGCTCGAGCACGAACTTCTCGCCGCCGAGCGTGATCTCCATCCGATCCTTAAAGACCGTGTTCGGCGCAATGAAGCCGCCCGAACCGCCGCCGGAGAAGGCCGACAGATAGGGGCCGATCCCGACATTGACGAAGCCGTCCGGCGTGCCCTTGGGCAGGAAGATCCCGTACATGCGGGCCGCGCGGGCGGCGATGGCCGGGGCGGCGACGCCGTTCCACTTGGCGACCTCGCGCATCAGGCTCTCATGGGCGATGATCTTGGCGCCCTTGGCCAGCGGGAAACCCGCCGCGCCCGAGATGTGGTCGTTGTGATTGTGGGTATAGATCACGCCGACGATCGGCTTGCCGCCGGCATGGGGCTCGAACTGCGCCCAGACCTTCTTGGCCTCGTTCAGGCTGTCGGTGGTGTCGATGATCACCACCCCGGTCTTGCCCACCACCATGATCGAGTTGGCGATGCCGTAGCCGACCGCGGAGAACACGCCGGGCGCCGGTTCATAGACCTTGGGCGGGGCGAACTCGGCGGTCTGGGCGGCCAGCGAGGGCGCGATCCTGGGACCCGGTTCATGGGCCGTAGCGGCGGTGGCGGCGGCGAGCGCGCCCAGCAGGGCCAGGGTACGGATCATCGGGAAAGCTCCTCATTTGGCACGATCCACGCCAAATGGCCCGCCGGGGCGCCGAGCGTCAATGCTTGTCAGCCGCAACCCTGCCGTCGATGATGCCCGAAAATTAGATCATTAGGAGGAACCCCCATGGGTCTATTGGACGGTAAGGTCGCCATCATTACGGGCGCGGGCGGCGGATTGGGCGAGGCCTACGCCAAGCTGTTCGCGAAAGAAGGCGCGGCGGTCGTGGTCAACGACCTGGGCGGACCGCGCGACGGCTCGGGCGCCGACACCTCGGCGGCGCAGAAGGTCGTCAACGACATCGTGGCCGCCGGCGGCCGGGCCGTGGCCAACGGCGACGACGTGTCGACCATGCAGGGCGGCGAGAACATCCTGAAGACCGCCTTGGACAATTTCGGCCAGGTCGACATTCTGGTCTGCAACGCCGGCATCCTGCGCGACAAGAGCTTCGCCAACACCTCCGAACAGGACTGGGACCTGGTGGTGAAGGTGCACCTGAAGGGCACCTATTGCTGCACCATGCCGGTCTGGAAGTGGATGAAGGACAACGGCAAGCCCGGCACGATCATCATGACCTCGTCCACCTCGGGCCTCTACGGCAACTTCGGCCAGTCCAATTACGGGGCGGCCAAGGCCGGCATCTACGGCTTCATGCGCGTGCTCTCGATCGAGGGCCGCAAGTACGGCATCCGGGTCATGGGCCTGGCGCCGGGCGCCTTCACCCGCATGACCTCCGACCTGCCCGGCTTCCGCGACAAGGAGCCGGACGCCATGGCCCTGCCCGAGAACATCGCGCCGGGCGTGCTCTACATGGCCTCGGACCTGGCGGCCGATCACACCGGCAAGGTGCTGGGCGTCTCCTCGCGCGGGGTGCGCGAGATCAAGATGGTGCAGACCGACGGCTTCCAGCCGGGCCGGCCCTACACCGCCCAGGACGTGGCCGAGCACGC
>JBEBYB010000173.1:0-5918 GCA_040391295.1 Phenylobacterium sp.
GTCACCGAGCTACGCCAGCGCGCAGCCGAAGCGGCCGCCAAGCTGACTCGCCTCTACGCGGCGATTGAGGACGGTCTGGCCGCCTCGAGCGAGGAAGGACTCAAGGACCGGATCGCCGAACTTGCCGCGATCCGTGATGAAGCCCGCGCGGACGCCGAGAGGGCCGAGGCGGCCATTGAGAAGCTCGGGCCGACCCTCACCCCTGAGCGTCTCGAAAGGTTCGCTCAAGCGGCCAGGGAACGGATGCGGGCGCCGGATGGCTCATACCGCCGCGAGCACCTTCGCGCGGTCGCTCAGCGCGTCGAGGTGATCTCAACTTCCGAGATCAAGATCATGGGTTCGAGGACGGAACTTCTCCGCACTCTGGCCGCGTCGGGGGGAGAAGAATCGGCGATCCTGCGAGTTCGCAGTTTCAAACCGAAGTGGCGCGCCCGGAACGATTCGAACACGTCGGATACTGGGCCATGGCGAAATACAGGCCGGCCAATCGAGGTAAGTCGCGCGAACGAAGGTGAACGAGTACGCGAACATTCGTGCACAAATCCCGCACGCACGATTTTCTATCGTATTGAAAAACTAAATAATCTGCACAACCCAACATCATCCTGATGCTCGCGGCCGCCAGTGAGCCGATAGCTTCTTTATGCGCTATCCAGCCGCCGACTCTACGACCGGCGTGTCGCGGCCCTTCCTACCCAAATCAGCAACACACACGTTCGGCAATGAGCAGGACCGCTCGGACACGGTGACCTTTTGATCCACCGTTTGCGCTGAAAGGTGTGACACATGGCCGAAACCCAATATCTCACGGCGGATCAGGTTTCAGCCCGCTACCGCGGTGAGGTCTCCACGGGCACGCTGAGGAACTGGCGCGCGCAGCGGGTGGGACCTTCATTCGTGAAAGTCGGCAAAGGCGTACTCTACCCGATCTCAGAGCTCGATGCGTGGGATCGCCGAAATATTGTAGAGTGCCGCCCGTTTCGGTGATCGGCCGTGATCATAATGCTGGGGGCGGTATTGGGTGTGGCGCACAACTAAAACCGCTCCCGGAAGCCGTCCCCATCGCCGACGATGGTTATTTGATTTTCATCATAATAACAATAACTTAGCGTCGACACACGCGCTCGTCCACAACCACCCGTCGGGCGATCCCACCCCCTCGGCCGCCGACATCGAGATGACCCGCCAGATCGTCGAGGCGGGCCGCGCCCTGCGCATCGCCGTCCACGACCATCTGGTGGTCGGCCGCGACGGCGTCGCCAGCTTCCGGGCGCTCGGCCTGTTTTAGGCGCCGCTTTGTTAAGCTTCACGCCCCCAGGTTGCACACCACACCAAATCACGACGGTTGAACCTCGATGACGGCTTTACGGATCACCTTGGCGGCGGCCGCCCTCATGGCGATCGCCACGACCGGCGCAATGGCTCAAGCCGAGGCCGACCAGGCGTGCTTCGCCGAAGAGGCCGCGCCCAATGAGCGTATGGAATCCTGCACCGCCCTGGGCGAGGACAAGGATGCCCCCGCCAGTCTCCGCGCCCTCGCCCTGACGGTTCGAGCTGGCCAGTTCGACGATCTGGGCATGGCCGACAAGGCGCTGGGCGACCTCGCCCAAGCGATCAACCTGGGGCCGGACCTGTCGTTCGCCTACGTCGCCCGCAGCAGCATTCGGGCTGACCGAGGGGACCTTAAGGGCGCGCTGACCGACATGGATGCCGCGCTGAAGCTGGAGCCGGACAACGGCGACACGCTCGTCTCCCGTGGCCTGCTTCGCATGATGATGATGGACGAGGCCGGCCTTGCCGACTTCGACCGGGCGATCACCGTTGATCCGAACAACGCCGACTATCTACAGACGCGGTCCATGGCGCGTCGCCACACCGGTGATCTCGACGGCGCGCTCGCCGACGCCGACCTTGCGGTGAAGCTGGCGCCGGGGGACCCGCGCAGTTTCGCCGGCCGCGGCGCCGTCCATGCGGCACGCCACGACAACGCCCGGGCCCTGGCCGACTATGATCGCGCCCTGGCCGCCCGACCTGACATGAGCCGGGCGCTCATCGATCGGGCCGCCTTGCTCATCAAGACCGGCGACCGCGCCAAGGCCATCGCCGACCTCAATCAGGCCCTGGCCAGTTCGCCGGACGACACCGAGGCGCTGCGGTTGCGGGCCTGGGCCTATAGCGAGACCATCACGCCGGAAAAGGCGCAGGCGGACTACGACCGACTGGTGAGCATCGAGGCGGGCCAGTACGAGCCGCTCGTGGATCGCGCCTATTTCTTCATCGAACAGCAGCGCTTCGACCTGGCCATGGCCGATATCGACCGCGCCGCCAGCCTGGCGCCGCAGAACGCCGAGGTCGTATCGGCGCGCGGCGACCTCTATGGCCGACAGCGTGATTGGCCCCGCGCCATCGCCGAGCACGACAAGGCCCTGGCCATGGCCCCCAAGGACCCGGACATCCTGAACGGCGCCTGCTGGGTTCGCGCGCGCGCCGCGCAGGACCTTCAGCGCGCGCTCGACCTATGCGACCAGGCCGTCGCCCTGGCCCCGGACGACTTCGCGTTCATCGACTCCCGAGCCTTCGTGCAGTTTCGCCTCGGTGACCTGGACAAGGCGCTAGCCGACGTCAACGCCGCCCTCGCGCTCGATCCCGACGCCCCCGAACCGCGCTTCATGCGCGGCGTGATCAAGCTGCGCCAAGGACACGGCGCCGAAGGCAAGGCCGACCTCGCCACGGCGCGCCGCCAGCGCCCGAGCATCGATGAAGAATACGCCAGCTACGGCGCCACGCCGTAGCGCCGAGCGCTGGTAGGGACACCGGGAGTCGAACCCGGACGGATTACTCCGAGCGATTTTAAGTCGCTTGCGTCTACCAGTTCCGCCATGTCCCCACTGGTCGGAGGCGCTTATAGGCGAGCGCTTTGGGGGCCGCTAGTTTGAACCACGCCTAGCCCCGCGGTAAGGCCGCGACCGCTTCGCGTAGGGCGGCGAGTCTCGGGCCGTCGGCGGGGTGGGTCGAGAGCACTTCGGGCGGTTGGGCCTGGCCCGCGCCCTCTTTGGCCATGCGCTCGAAGAACCGCACCGCGCCGGCCGGGTCCATGCCGGCCTGCTGCGCCAGGCCGACGCCGACGCTGTCGGCCTCCAGCTCGTGCTGGCGCGAATAGGGCAGGATGACGCCGTAGAGCGCGCCCATGCCCAGGGCGCCGGCGATCTCCCCGGCATATTGCCCGTACTCGCCGTTCGACAGCACCGCGGCGACGACGCCGACGCCCACCTGCACCGCCAGTTCCTGGCTGACCCGCTCGGCCGAATGGCGCGCCAGGATGTGGCCGACCTCGTGGCCCAGCACGCCGGCCAGTTCGTCGTCGTCCTGGACGAACGCCATCAGCCCCGCATAGGCGCCGACCTTGCCGTTCGGCAGCACGAAGGCGTTGATCTGCGGGCCGTCGAACACCGCGAACTCCCAGTCCAGGTCCTGCCGCCCGCTGGCCGCCACGATCTTGCGGCCCACGCGCTCCAGCCGCGCCTGCTGGGCGGCGTCCCCCGACAGCGCGCTCTGCGCCTTGGCGTCGCTCCAGGCCTGGTCGGCCATCTGGATCAGGGCCTCGTCGGGCACCACCGCGAACTGGCTGCGCCCGGTGGCCAGGTTCTCCGAACACGCCGCCAGCACCGCGCCGAACGCCAGCACCATCAGCAGATTACGCCGCGAGACCGGGCCAGTTCCCGGCTCATGGGCGCACGCCTTGCTCATGTTCAGACCGAGGCCTTCGCCGCCGCTTCCCACTCCAGGAACTCCGGCGTGGTGAGCAGTCGATTGGCGTAGGCGCCGCAGAGCCCGTCGTCGCCATAGTCCGACAGATGGATCCCATAGCCGCGGAACCGGCTCGCCACCGGCGTGTAGAAGGCGTCGGCGATCGACCACTCGCCGGCCAGGAACGGCCCGCCCGAGCGGCGCAGCAATTGCGACCACAGCGTCACGATCCGCCGGACGTTCTTCTGGGTCGCCTCGGAGACCGCCGTCACCCGCGGTTCCAGCTCCAGCGCCATCGGGCACTCGCCGCGCAACGACTGGAAGCCGGAGTGCATTTCGCTCGCCGCCGCCCGCGCCAGGGCGCGCAGGGCCGGATCAGCGGGCCACAGCTTCGCCTCTGGAAATTTCTCGGCCAGATATTCGCAGATCGCCAGCGAATCCCACACCGTCAGGTCGCCGTCCTTCAGGGCCGGAACCAGGCCGGAGGGGGAGTGCGGCAATATGGCCGCTTCGGTCCGTCCCTCGTCCTGGCGCAGGCCGATCAAGATCTCGGAAAACGGCGCGCCAGTGCGTTTCAGGGCCAACCAGGGGCGCAGCGACCAGGTGGACCACCGCTTGGTTCCAATCACGAGTTCCATCAGCCGCTCCTTTTCGTTACGTCAGCCTATTGCCCAAGCCCCCCGTGCTTCGTCTACAGTAGGGGCAATAATAAGAATTTTTCAGTTCCCCGGTTTTTGCAGGAAACGCCATTTATGACCGAGACCGCCGCGCCGTCGGTTGATCCGACCGCCCCGCCCGTCACCCCAGCGGTCAGCGCGACACCATACTCGCCCGCCTACACCCGGTACGCGATGTTCCTCCTCCTGGGGATCTACATCGTCAACTTCCTTGATCGCGCCGTGGTCAACATCCTGGCCGAGCCGATCAAGAACGACCTTGGCCTCGCCGACTGGCAACTCGGCCTGATGAGCGGTCTGGCCTTCGCCATCTTCTACACCGTACTCGGCATTCCGATCGCCCGCCTCGCCGAACGCAAGAACCGCCCGATCATCATCGGCACCGCCGTCGCGGTCTGGTCGGGCTTCACGGCCCTGTCGGGCATGGCCAACAACTTCCTCCAACTGGTGATCTTCCGCATCGGCGTCGGCGTCGGGGAAGCTGGCTGCACGCCCCCCGCCCACTCCCTGATCGCCGACTACGTGCCCAAGGAAAAGCGCGCTTCGGCCCTGGCCTTCTACTCGATGGGCACGCCGCTCGGCGGCCTGCTGGGCCTGGTCATGGGCGGCCTGGTGGCCGACGCCTACGGCTGGCGCGCGGCCTTCCTGGTCGCCGGGGCGCCGGGCATCATCTTCGCTCTGCTTTGCTGGTTCACCCTGAAGGAGCCGCGCAAGCTGATCGCCCAACATTCGGTCGCCATCCAATCGACCCAGGTGACGTTCGGCGAAACGCTGAAGTACCTCTCCACCAAGAAGACCTTCTGGCTCATCGCCATCGGCGCCGCCATCAAGGCCTTCATCGGCTATGGCCACGCCCCGTTCACCGCCTCCTTCTTCCTCCGCATCCACGGTGACGAGGTCAAAGCCCTGGCCGAGGGCTTCGGCCTGCAATCCATCGGCTTCCTGGGTCTGGCCCTTGGCCTGATGGGCGGCACCGCCGGCGCCATCTCCGCCTTTCTGGGCGGTCAGATCGCCGACAAATACGCCAAGACCGATCTGCGCGGCTACGTCGTCGTCCCGGCCTTCGCCTCGCTGCTGGCCGTGCCGATCTACATCCTGGCGGTCAGCGTTCCCTCGGCTTCGGTCGCCTTGTGGATCCTGGTGATCAACGGTCTGCTGGGCTCGCTCTGGTACGGCCCGGTCTACGCCATCGGCCAGTCGATCGTGCCGCCGCACATGCGCGCCACCACCTCGGCCATCCTGCTGTTCACGATCAACCTGATCGGCCTGGGCCTCGGCCCGCTGGCGGTCGGCATCCTGTCGGACGTCATGTCCAACGGCTTTGGCATGGGTTCGGCCCAGGGCGTGCGCTGGGCGCTGATGATCTCGACCTGCTTCGGCTTCGTCGCCTTCGCCCTCTTCTGGATCGCCCGCAAGACGATCCGCGAAGAAATGGTCAGCTAGTCCAAGACGTGGAGGGCGCCGCGCGGCGTCCTCCACCGCCTATCGCAAGAA
>JBEBYB010000174.1:0-5879 GCA_040391295.1 Phenylobacterium sp.
CGGCCGCCCATGCGGATCGCCTCCACGCGGGTCGCCAGGCCGGTCTTGTCGTCGGTCTCGACATAGACGCCGCAGATCGTGGCCGGGCCCTCGGCGGGCTTGTAGCGACCGCCCGAGATGCGGGTCGTGAAGCGCCGCAGCGGCTCTTCCTTCTGGTTGCCGATGACGCTGTCATAGTCGGCGCAGGCGCCGGCGTCGGTCTGATAGGCGGTGCCGCCGTTCAGGATCTGGCAGTCGGCGGTCGGGACGTGGGTGTGGGTGCCGACGACCAGGCTGGCGCGGCCGTCGCAGAAATGCCCCATGGCCATCTTCTCGGACGTCGCCTCGGCGTGCATGTCGACCACCACGGCGTCGGCGACCATGCCCAGCGGGGCCTTATCCAGCTCGCGGTCCACGGCGGCGAACGGATCGTCCAGCGCGTCCATGTGGACCCGGCCAAGCAGGTTGATGACCACGATACGCTTGCCGTCCTGGGTCTCGAACAGGTTCGAGCCGCGCCCCGGCGCATCGGCCAGGATCGGATAGTTCAAGGGGCGGATCAGCCGAGGCTCACGGACGATGTAGGTCATCGCCTCCTTCTGGTCCCAGGAGTGGTTGCCCAGCGTCAGGCAGTCGGCCCCGGCATCGAACAGCTCGCGCGCGGTGTTCTCGGTGATCCCGAAACCGGCGGCGGCGTTCTCGGCGTTGACGATGACGAATTCGAGCCCGAGCCGACGGCGCAGACCGGGCAGGTGGTCGGCCAGGCCCTCGCGACCCGAGCGGCCCACGATATCCCCGAAGAAAGCAAAACGCATGTGAGTTTCAGTCCTTTGACACGGGCATATACCCGTTTTCCGTCAGAATGGCGTCCAGCCTTTGATCATGGGCCTCGGCGGCGAGCGCCGCGACCTCCTGGCCGGCATAGGCGAGACCGAGCACGAACACCGGTCCTGCCGCCCGCAGCGCCTCGATGGTGCGGTCATAATGACCGCCCCCCTGCCCCAGGCGCGCGCCGGCGCGGTCGAAGGCGAGCAACGGGCAGATCACCAGATCGGGGGTCACAGCCTTGGCCGAGGGCGGCGGCGCCGGCACGCCGAAGAAATCGGGCGCGGGGACATCGCCGCTATCCCAGGCTCGGAAGATCAAGGGGGCGTCGGCGAAGTCAGCCACCGGCAGGGCGAACGTCGCTCCGGTCCCGGCCAATCGGCGAACCAACGGCTCCGGGTCCAGTTCGTCGCCGACCGCGTGATAGCCGCTGAAGCAGGTGAACGCCGGCAGGGCGTCCAGCGGCAAGTGATCGGCCGCGCGCTGGGCGGCGCCTGGAAACGCCCGCGCCAATTCGCGACGGCGCGCCCGCATGGCCGCCCGCAGCTTCGACTTGGAGATGGGAGTGCTCACCTGATCGCTATAGGCGAAGGGTGGCGGCGCCGCGAGAGCCGTGAAGGACGGTTTTATCCCCTCGGACCTGGATAACCAGGTGGGCGCCGTTTGCCTGAACCCACGGGTCCAGACAGGGACAGCTCCCTTAGAGACGATTAAGGTCGCTGGGATAGATTGCCTTCGACGAGAGCCGCAGCAGACCCGCCGTTACGCAAGGTAGGGCCGCGGGGGTCCGGTAACAAGCGGCGCTTCACTCCTCTCCCCCTCTTGCGGGGGAGAGGTTGGGTGAGGGGGCCGTCGAAACGGGCGGAGATTGCGCCGATAGACCGGAATGCGACGCCTTGCATCGCCCCCTCACCTAACCTCTCCCGAGGGAGAGGAAGCTACCCCGCCGCCAGTTTCTCGATGCGCTTGGCGGCGTTTTCGAGCGCGCCGACCGCCCGAGCCTCGACGCGGGCGTGGTCCGATTGCAGGCGCGCGAGTTCGGCCTGGACCACCGAGAGCCTGGCCCGCAGGTCCGTCAGTTCGTCGGCCAGCAGCAGCGCGCCCATCAGGAACAGCCGCGTCTCGCCCAGTTGCCCCATGTCCTGGGACACTTGGCGCACCTGACGATCGAAAGTGCGGGCCAGCTCCATCAGATGGGCTTCCTGACCGTCTTCGCAGCCGACCGCGTAAGGACGGCCGTTCACGGTGATATTGACCTGAGCCATGGGGCTTTAGGCCTCCTCGGTCTGGGGCGCGGCGTCTTCGTCGTCGCCGGAGAGCGCCGCCTTGATTTCAGCGATCGCGCGACCGAGCGCCGCAGACGCCTCGGCGCCGGCCTCTTCCAACGCTTTCTCGCGCAGGCGCGATTGGTCGAGTTCAGCGGCCAGCTTGGCGCTGTCCTGATCGAACAGTCCGCCGGCCTGGGGGCCAGCCTTGCCCGCATGGCCAGACAGGCGTTGCTCCAATTGGGAGATCGCCCGCTCCAGACGCTTCACAGCTTGATCGAGGGGGTTGTCACCCGCCGGCTCCCGCATGATTCGACGCTCCGAAAGTGTGTCCGGTAATCTATAGACTGCGCCGGGCGCGCACTGAAACCCGCCCCGTGGCGTGACGCTTCCTTGATTATTCAGGCCGTGCATGCGACGCCGCGCGCAAATCCCGCCCAGATTGACCGGAAAAGATAATGTCCGCACCGCAGCACACCATGGCCGACGCGATCCGCGTGCTCTCGATGGACGCCGTCCACAAGGCGAAGTCGGGGCACCAAGGCATGCCGATGGGCATGGCCGATGTCGCCACCGTGCTCTGGACGAAGTTCCTGAAGTACGACGCCAACAAACCCGACTGGGCCGACCGCGACCGGTTCGTGCTCTCGGCCGGCCACGGCTCCATGCTGCTCTACGCGCTGCTGCACCTGACCGGCTTCAAGGCCGTGACGATGGATCAGATCCGCGACTTCCGTCAGTGGGGCTCCAACACCGCCGGCCACCCCGAGTACGGCCACACCCCCGGCGTGGAGACCACCACCGGCCCGCTGGGCCAGGGCATCGCCACCGCCGTCGGCATGGCCATGGCTGAACGCCACCTGGCCTCGCGCTTCGGCGACGACCTGGTCGACCACCGCACCTGGGTGATCGCCGGCGACGGCTGCCTGATGGAAGGCGTCAGCCACGAGGCGGCCTCGATCGCCGGGCGCTTCAAGCTCGCCAAGCTGACCGTGCTGTTCGACGACAACAACACCACCATCGACGGTGAAGCCACCATCTCCGAGACCGGCGACCAGCTCGCCCGCTTCAAGGCCTATGGCTGGGCCGTGAAGGAAGTCGACGGCCACCACCCCGGCAAGATCGCGGCGGCCATGAAGTGGGCCACCCGCCAGAACCGCCCGACCTTGATCGCCTGCAAGACCAAGATCTCGAAAGGCGCCGGCCGCAAGGAAGGCGACCCCAACAGCCACGGCTACACCCTGTTCGACGACGAGATCGCCGACGCCCGCCTGGCCATGGGCTGGACCGCCGAGCCCTTCGTGGTGCCGGAAGAGATCCTCAAGCCCTGGCGCGCGGCCGGCAAGAAGGGCGGCAAGGTCCGCAAGAAGTGGGAAGCCCAGCTCTCCAAGTCGGCCCTGAAGGGCGAGTTCGAACGCGCCATGCGCGGCGACCTGCCGGCCGGCGCCTTCGAACGCCTCGACGCCCATATCGCCGAAGCCGCGGCCTCCAAGCCCGCCGCCGCCACCCGCCAGCACTCGGGCTCGGCGCTGGATCACCTGGTCCCGGCGATCCCGGAACTGGTCGGCGGCTCGGCCGACCTGACCGGCTCCAACAACACCTTCGTCAAGGGCACCAAGGCCTTCGACCTGCCCGACTATGACGGCCGCTACGTCCACTACGGCGTGCGCGAGCACGGCATGGCCGCGGCGATGAACGGCATGGCCCTGCACGGCGGCGTGATCCCGTTCTCGGGCACGTTCCTGGTGTTCTCCGACTACAGCCGCCCGGCGATCCGCCTGGGCGCCCTGATGGGCACCCGCGTCGTCCACGTGATGACCCACGACTCGATCGGCGTCGGCGAGGACGGCCCGACCCACCAGCCGGTGGAGCATGTCGCCTCGCTGCGGATGATCCCGAACCTCAACGTCTATCGTCCGGCCGACGCGGTGGAAGCCGCCGAATGCTGGAAGCTGGCGCTCTCGACCAAGAAGACGCCGTCGGTCATGGCCTTGTCGCGCCAGAAGGTCCCGGCGGTGCGCGACTCCGCGCCTGAGAACCTCTCTGCCAAGGGCGCCTACGAACTGGTCGCCGCCAGCGGCCCGGCCAAGGTGACGATCTTCGCCTCGGGCACCGAGGTCTCCATCGCCGTCGCCGCCCGCGCGACGCTGGAAGCCGAGGGCGTCGCCACCCGCGTCGTCTCGACCCCCTGCTGGGAACTGTTCGGCTTCCAATCGCCGAGCTACCAGGCCGAAGTTATCGGCACGGCGCCGGTCCGCGTCGCCGTCGAGGCCGGGCTCGGCTTCGGCTGGGAGCGGTTCATCGGTGAGCACGGCGCCTTTGTCGGCATGAAGGGCTTTGGCGCCAGCGCCCCGGCCGAGCGGCTCTACAAGGAATTCGGCATTACCGCCGAAGCCGTCGTCGCCGCCGCCAAAGCCAAGCTGGGCTAGGCATCATGCGCCTCGGTACGCCGCTCTCGCCCACCGCCGTGAAGGTCATGCTGCTCGGCTCGGGCGAGCTCGGCAAAGAGGTCGCCATCGAGCTGCAGCGGCTCGGCTGCGAGGTTATCGCCGTCGACCGCTACCCGAACGCCCCGGCCCACCAGGTCGCCCACCGCAGCCACGTCATCGCCATGACCGACGCCGCGGCGCTGCGGGCCCTGGTGGAGCTGGAACGCCCGCACCTGATCGTGCCGGAAATCGAGGCGATCGCCACCGACGAGCTGGTGGCGATGGAGGCCGAGGGGCTGACGACCGTCATCCCCACCGCCCGCGCCGCGCAACTGACCATGAACCGCGAGGGCATCCGCCAATTGGCGGCCGAGCAGCTTGGCCTGCCGACCTCGCCCTACGCCTTTGCGTCGTCGGAGGCTGAATTGGCGACCGCCGCCGCCCAGGTCGCCGGCTTCCCCTGCTTCGTGAAGCCGGTGATGTCCTCGTCCGGCAAGGGCCAGTCCTATGTCGAAGGCCCCGAGGGAATTGCTGACGCCTGGCGCTACGCCCTGGAAGGCGGCCGGGTCGAACAGACCCGGGTCATCGTCGAGGGCAAGATCGAGTTCGACTTCGAGATCACCCTGCTGACCGTGCGCTCGGTCGGGGCGGACGGCCAAACCCAGGTCAGCTTCTGCGATCCCATCGGCCACCGCCAGGTGAAGGGCGACTATGTCGAGAGCTGGCAGCCCCAGGCGATGAGCCCGGCCGCCCTGGCCCGCGCCCAGCAGATCGCCCGCGAGGTCACCAATGAACTCGGCGGGCTTGGCCTGTTCGGCGTCGAACTGTTCGTGCGCGGCGACGAGGTCTGGTTCTCCGAGGTCAGCCCGCGCCCGCACGACACCGGCCTGGTCACCCTGGTCACCCAGAACCTCAGCGAGTTCGCCCTGCACGCCCGCGCCATCCTGGGCCTGCCGGTCAGCACCCAGCTTCGCGAGCCCGGCGCCAGCGCCGTGATCTATGGCGGCATGGAGGCCCAAGGGATCGCCTTCGAGGGCGTCGCCGAGGCGCTCGGCGTGCCCGGCGCCGACCTGCGCCTGTTCGGCAAGCCCGAAGCCTTCGAAAGCCGCCGGATGGGCGTGGCCCTGGCCCGGGGCGACGACGTCGACCAGGCCCGCGAACGCGCCCGCACCGCCGCCGCCTGCGTCAAGCCGGTGGCGCCTTAGACCGGGTGTTCTACGCCCCCGAACGGAGGCCGCCCCATCCGTTCGTCATCCTAGGCCTTGTGCCTAGGACCCCTTTCTCGGTCGCACTGAATGTGGACGAGGGCGCTGGACCGCGCCGTAAGCTGCATTCGCCTTGCCCACCCCAACAGGGGTCCTAGGCACAAGGCCTAGGATGA
>JBEBYB010000175.1:0-5877 GCA_040391295.1 Phenylobacterium sp.
GCCGAGGCGGTGGTGCCGAACTGTTGGTAGGCCTTGATCACATTGCGGCCGACCGTCCAGCGGTGAACCTCGTCGGGGCCGTCGACCAGCCGCTGCGAGCGGATGTGGGTGTACCAGCTGGCCAGCGGCGTATCCTGGCTATAGCCGAGCGCGCCGTGCAACTGGATCGCGGTGTCGACCACCTTGTGGACCATGTGGGCCAGGAAGACCTTGGCGATGGAGTTTTCCTGCCGCAGGTCCAGGCCCTTTTCGGCCTTGTAGGCGATGTGCAGCAGCATCAGGCGGGCCATGTAGAGCTCGCTGGCGCACTCGGCCAACATGAACTGGACGCCCTGGCGCTCGTGCAGCGGCTTGCCGAAGGTCTCGCGCTGGGTGACGTGGGCGGCCGCCATGTCCAGGGCCCGCTGGGCCATGGCGACGTTGTGCATGCCGTGGCGCAGGCGGCCGTAGGCGAGCCGGTGCTGGCCCATGTTGAAGCCCTGGCCCTCGCCGCCCAGCAGGTTCTCGGCCGGGACCACCAGGTCCTTGATCTCGATCTCGGAGTGGCCGCCGCCCATGATGTGGCTGAGCGGGCCCTCGATCGCCATCGTCTTGATGTCGCGCTTGATGTTGTAGCCGGGGTTCGGCAGCTCGACGATGAAGGTCGAGAACTGCTGATGGCGCGGGGCGTCGGGGTCGGTGCGGGCCATGACCACGGCGATGTCGGCGGCGGTGGCGGCCGATGAGAACCACTTCTCGCCGTTCAGGACGTAGTTCTCGTTGCCGTCCTTGACCGCGGTGGTGCGCATGCCGGTGGCGTCGGCGCCGGCGGCCTTCTCGGTCATCGAGTAGCAGACGCGCTTGTCGCCGTTCAGCAGCGGCTTGAGGAACTTCTCCTTCTGATACTCGGTGCCGTGCGCCAGCAGGGTCAGCATGGTGGCGTCGTCCGGGCCTTGGCTATTCATCGACAGCGCGCCCAGATGGCTCTGGCCCAGCTCCATCTGCACCAGGGCGTTGGCGAGCGGCCCCAGGCCCATGCCGCCATATTCCTTGGGGATGAAGGGCAGCCACAGACCTCGCGCGCGGGCCTTGGTCCGTAGTTCGCCGAGCAGCTCCTTGTAGTCACGGCCGGCGTGCAGTTCCTTTTCGGCGGGGATGCACTCGTCCTGTACCCATTGGCGCACCTGGGCGCGAACGGCCTTGGCCTCTTCTGGGATTTCGAAGTCGATCGCCATGCGTTTCTCTCCTCTTTGTTCTTGATTTGTGGCCGGGAGCGTCGGTCCATGTGATGCTCTGCGGCAAGTCCGATTAGCTGGGCTGCCGCCAGGGCAGGCCAGATATCGTGGTGATCAAAGCGGCCGTCCGTAGGGCGGCGAGCGGATCGACGGCCTTGACGCCGCCGACCGAAAAACAAGGGGGAAGCGATGCACTACAAGGAGCTGAAGCAGGCCTGGTCGGAACTGATCGCGCCGGGCTCGCCGTTCGAAATCGCCGAGGTCGAGGTCCGCGGCCAGTCGTTGCGGATGTTCCGCCATGCGCCGCCGTCGGTGCGCGAGATCTGGCTGTCGACCGCTCAATACGGCGAGCGCGACTACATGGTCTATGAGCAGGACCGCCTGACCTACGCCCAGGCTCACGCTCAAGTGAACGCCATCGCCGCCTGGCTGGCTACGCAGGGGGTGAAGTCCGGCGACCGCGTCGCCATCGCCATGCGCAACTATCCCGAATGGATGCTGGTCTACTGGGCCTGCGTCTCGACCGGGATCGTGGTGGTCGGCATGAACGCCTGGTGGGTCACCGACGAGATCGAATATGCGATCAAGGATTCGGCGCCGAAGGTGATCTTCGCCGACGCCGAGCGGCTGGCCCGCATCCTGGAGCGCCCTGACGCCGTCAAGGGCGTCCCGCTGGTGGCGGTGCGGGTCGATCCCACTCCAGCCGGGATCATTCCGTTTAGCGAGGTGATCGCGCACGGCGGCGAGATGCCGGTGGTCAGCATCGATCCCGACGCCGACGCCTGCATCTTCTACACCTCAGGGACGACGGGCGCGCCGAAGGGGGCGCAGCTCACCCACCGCGGCTGCGTCGCCAACCTGATGAACATGGGCTTCTCGGGCCAGGTCCAGGCTCTGGCCACCGCCCGCGCCACCGGCGTCGCGCCCGATCCCGACGCGCCGGTTCCGGTTCCCGTGGGCCTTGTCGTCACGCCGCTGTTCCACGTCACGGCCAACAACTGCGCCGCCTATGCGATCACCGCCGCGGGCGGCAAGCTGGTGCTGATGTACCGCTGGGACGCCGGCGAAGCGCTGCGTCTGATCGTGAACGAAAAGATCACCGCCATGAGCGGCGTGCCGACCATGGCCCGCGAGCTGATCACCCATCCGGACTTCGCGACGACCGACACCTCCAGCCTGGTCAGCCTGGGCGGCGGCGGGGCGCAGCTCCAGCCCGACCTGGTCGGCAAGATCGACGAGCAGGTGAAGACCGCCCGGCCGAACACCGGCTACGGCATGACCGAAACCTGCGGGATCATCACCTCGGTCTCGGCCGATTTCTTCGTGGACAAGCCGGCCAGCTGCGGACCGGCCATGCCGTCCTTCGAGGTCAAGTGCGTGGACGACGATGGCAACACCGTCGCGGTCGGCGAACTCGGCGAACTGTGGGTCAAGGGCGCGCCGGTCATCAAGGGCTACATCAACCGCCCCGACGCGACGGCGGAGTCGATCACCGACGGCTGGCTGCACACCGGCGATGTGGCGCGCATCGACGAGGACGGCTTCATCTTCATCGTCGACCGCAAGAAGGACATGGTCCTGCGCGGCGGCGAGAACGTCTATTGCGCCGAGGTGGAGGCCAATATCTTCCGCCATCCCGCCGTGGCCGAGGCCTGCGTGTTCGGGGTTCCGGACGTGCGCCTGGGCGAAGAGGTTGGAGCCGCCGTCGTGCTGCGTCCGGGCGAAACCCTGACGCCCGAGGTGCTGCGCGAGCACCTCGCGGGGATCGGCGCCAAGCACAAGATCCCGCGCTACATCTGGTTCCTGGACGAGGCCATTCCGCGCAATGCGAGCGGCAAGTTCCTGAAGCGGCAACTGCGCGAGACGCTGAAGCCGGAGGCGGCGGTTTAGAGCGCAGCGGCCACGTGTTGGCCTTCTCTTTCCTCCCCCGCTGCGCAGGGGAGGAAAGGCGGACTACCCCCGCAGGAACGTCGCGATCAGCGCGTCGGCGTGGGCCTCGATCTCGGCGTCGCTGGAAGTGTCGACGCCGTAGGCGTGGCGGACCTCGCCGGCCAGGGTGAAGGGCGCCTGGGCGGCGGCGGCGATCATGTAGATCAGGTGGCGCGGCTCCATCCGGGGCAGGTGGCCCTCGTCCATCAGCAGGGTCAGGGTCTTGCGTCCGGCCCGGTGCTGGGGCCGCACGATCTCCTCGGCGATCCAGGCGGTGCGGTCGGAATCGCCGACCGTCTCGTGGACCATGATCCGCGCGTGTTCGGGGTGGTGGGCGCAGTAGCGGACATAGTCGCGCAGGTACTGCTTGAACCGCTCGATCAGCGGCTGGCCGCGGGTGGCGCGCCAACTCGCGGCGCGCTCTTCGTTCATTCTGTCGATCAGCTTGCGCAGGGCCGCGCGCCACAGCGTGGCCTTGTCGGTGAAGTGGTAGCGGACCAGGCTGTGCTCGACGCCGGCCTTGGCGGCGATATCGCGCAGGGCCACGCCCTCGAAGCCGTGCTCGGAAAACAGCGTCAGCGCCGCCTGGAGGATGACGTCGCGGGTCTCCTCCACCGAGCGGGCGTCCCGCGCCGGCCGGCCCCGCTGTTTGACCGTCGTCTCCACCATGATCTGATTATTGCCCACTTGGGTAAAAATAGATAGCGTCGCCCCAAAGCCTCTGAGGAAACACCAAGATGACCGCCCAGCCGTGGATGGATACCAGCCTCTCGCCCGACGCGCGGGCCGCCCTGTTGATCGAGCAGCTGACGCTGGACGAGATGATCTCGCTGGTCCACGGGCCGATGCCGGCCTTGCTGAAAACCCCGCCGGAAGACGCGGCGATGGGGGCGGGCTACATTCCCGGCGTCGCACGCCTGGGCATTCCGGCGCTGAATGAAACCGACGCTAGCCTCGGCATCGCCAACCCGCGCCAGGTGCGCAAGGGCGACGGCGCCACCGGCCTGCCGTCGGGCCTGGCCCTGGCCTCGACCTGGGATCCGGAGCTGGCTTATGCGGCCGGGGTGATGGTCGGGTCCGAAGCGCGCGACAAGGGTTTCAACGTGCTGCTGGGCGGCGGCGCGAACCTGACCCGCGAACCGCGCTGCGGACGCAACTTCGAATATCTGGGCGAAGACCCGCTGCTGGCCGGGGTGCTGGCCGGCGAGGCGATCAAGGGCGCGCAGTCCAACGACATCGTCTGCACCCTGAAGCACTTCGCCCTGAACGATCAGGAGACCTGCCGCCACGTGGTCGACGCCCGCATCGACGAGGGCGCGCTGCGCGAGAGCGATCTGCTGGCCTTCCAGATCGCCATCGAGATCGGCGATCCGGGCTCGGTGATGTGCGCCTACAACCGCGTCAACGGCGAGTGGGCGGGCGAGAGCGATTTCCTGCTGAACCAAGTGTTGAAGAACGACTGGGATTATCGCGGCTGGGTGATGAGCGACTGGGGCGCGGTCCACACCACGGCCAAGGCGGCCCTGGCCGGCATGGACCAGGAGAGCGGCGAGCAGCTCGACAAGGAGGTCTATTTCGGCGAGCTGCTGAAGGAGGCCGTGCAGCAGGGCGAGGTGCCGTTCGAGCGCCTGTCCAACATGGTCCACCGCATCCTGCGCAGCCTGATCGACAAGGGCGTGTTCGATAGGCCCGCCGAAAAGCGGCCCACCGACTATGAGGCTAACGCCAAGGTCGCCCAGGCCGCCGCCGAGGCCGGCGTGGTGATGCTGAAGAACGACGGCGTGCTGCCGCTGAAGGGCAACCTTCGCAAGATCGCCGTGATCGGCGCCCATGCCGATGTCGGGGTGCTGTCGGGCGGCGGTTCGTCCCAGGTGCTGCCGGTCGGCGGCGCGGGCCTGGAGATCAAGGTGACGATGGGGCTCTCTTCGGCCTTCTCGCAGATCACCTACCATCCCTCGGCGCCGCTGGCGGCGATCCGGGGGATGACCCGCAACACCGAGGTCGTCTATGCGAGCGGCGAGGATCACGCCGCCGCCGCCGCCCTGGCCAAGGACGCCGACGTCGCCATCGTCTTCGCCGACCAGTGGGCGACCGAGGCCGAAGACCTACCGACCCTGTCGCTGCCGAACAATCAGGACGCCCTGATCGAGGCGGTAGCCGCGGCCAACGCCAAGACCGTCGTGGTGCTGGAAACCGGCACCCCGGTGCTGACGCCGTGGCTGGATAAGGTCGGCGCCCTGCTGCAGGCCTGGTATCCGGGCACGCGCGGCGGCGAGGCCATCGCCCGCATCCTGTTCGGCGAGGTGAACCCCTCGGGCCGCCTGCCGATCAGCTTCCCGCGCGATGTCGCCGATCTGGTGCGGCCGGAAATCCCCGGCATGATCTTCGGCCCGCCGGTCGAGGGCAAGACCCTGCCGACCTCGTTCCCCGACGTGCAGCAGCACAAGGGCCGGTTCTCGGTCGAGCACCCGGAGGGGGCGGACGTCGGTTACCGCTGGTTCGCCAAGACCGGCAAGCCGACCCTGTTCCCGTTCGGCTATGGCCTCTCCTACACGGCCTTCGCCTATGACGGTCTGACGGTGGAGGGCGGCGAGACCCTGACCGTCAGCCTGGACGTCACCAACACCGGCGCGGCCGCGGGCATCGACACCCCGCAGGTCTACGCCCTGGTGACCGGCTCGGACGGCAAGGAGAGCCAACGCCTGATCGGCTGGTCGCGCGTGGCCCTGGCGCC
>JBEBYB010000176.1:0-5874 GCA_040391295.1 Phenylobacterium sp.
GGGACGTAGTCCACGTCGTAGCCGAGCAGGAAGCGCGAGCGGACCACGAAGTCCTTCAGCGTCTTCTGCAGCGCGTGGCCGATGTGGATGGCGCCGTTCGCATAGGGCGGTCCGTCGTGCAGCACGAACAGCGGCGCGCCCGCGCGTTGCCGCTCGGCGCGGATGGCGTTGTAGAGGTCGAGCTTGGCCCAGCTCTCCAGGATCTCGGGTTCCTTCTTCGGCAACCCGGCGCGCATTGGGAACGGCGTATCGGGGAGGAAGACGGTTTCGCGGTAATCGCGCGAAGGCATTTCGGCGTCGTCGGCCATGGGACTTTCCAGCTTGGCTCGGAACTTGGGGACTTAGACGGGTGGAACCCGGCGCGCGCTGGAGCGATCGTCCGGCGGCGTCACGCCGGGCGGATAATTCGCAGGGTTTTCCGAACCGAAGTCATGTTCGGGCTGTAGCAGAGGGCGCCGCCGCGCGCGAGCCCCCATTGGCCGGCCAAGTCGTCGCCGGCCCGTGATTTGACTTCCGGCGTTCGGCCCCCCACTATCTAAGTGCGATGAGTATTTGCATGAACATGCCGCGCCGAGCGCACCATGCGGGCCGCCTAGTCCAAGGAGACTAGCCCCGGACTCATATCGGCTGTGCGCCGAGGGTTCGGGGATGCTTCCTCTAAAATCCTGATCACTATCTCGATAGCCGTGACGTTTCGTCACGCGGAGCATCGCGCCATGTCGAAACAGAAAACGCCTCCCGCAGATACTGCGGGTGATCTGTCCCGTGCGCGAGATCCGGAAGAGCCGACGGCTGAAGTGTTGCCGTTCCGCCCACGACCAGAGGCCGCATTCCCCGACCCCGACGACCAGCCGCCGCCCTCGGCGGCCTGACCCTTCAAGGAACTGAACATGACCACCAAGTCCAAGGCCCGCCCCAAGGTGCGGGTCACCGAGGCCGATTTCGAGAAGCTGGCCGCCATCGGCCGGGCCTCGCGCGCGCCGATGCCGGGCGCCACCCTGCTGCTGGAGGAGCTTGAACGCTTCGCCATCGTCTCCGAGCAGACCGACCGGCGGCTGAAGTTCGTCCGCCTGGGCTCGCAGGTGACCTATCGCGACCTGGTCCTCCAGCGCGATCGCACGGTCCGCGTCGGCCTGCCCGGCGAGGCAAACGTGGACGAGAACCGCATCTCCGTGCTCGCCCCGGTCGGCGCGGCGCTGATGGGCCTGTCGGTCGGCGACGTCTTCCGCTGGCTGGGTCCGGACGAAAAGCCGCGCGAGATCGAGGTGCTCACGATCGAGGACTAGAACTCGGGCAGCAGCAGCGCCCGGGCCTGGGCGGCGTCGGCCATGACCTGGACGGTCATGGTCTCGAGGCTGTCGAACTTCTCTTCCGGGCGCAGGAAGGTGACCAGGTCGGTCTCGATCACCTGATCGTAGATGTCCTCGTCGAAGTCGAACAACCAGACCTCCAGCCGTGGGGCGATCTCGCCGGCTACGGTTGGATTGACCCCGATATTGGCCACGCCGGCGATCTCGCGGCCGTCGGGCAGGCGCGTGCGGGTGGCGTAGACCCCCAACTTGGGGATCACATAGTCGGTCAGCGCCACATTGGCGGTGGGGAAGCCCAGGGTGCGGCCAAGCTGGCGGCCGCGCTCGACCACGCCCTCGATGGCGAACGGGCGGCCGAGGATGAAGGCGGCGGCTTCCGGGCGCCCGTCGCGCAGCGCTTCGCGCACGCCGGTCGAGGAGAACTTGGTTTCGCCCTGCCCCAGCGCCTCGGCCACCGAGACCGTGAAGCCCAGCTCCTTGCCGTACTGCGCCATCAGTTCGGGGCTGCCGGTGCGGCCCTTGCCGAACGAGACGTCGAAGCCGACGGCGACGTGGCGGACGCCCAGGCCCTCCGCCAACACCTGGGCGGCGAATTCGTGATCGGTGAGGTCGGCCATTTCGCGGTCGAACGGCAGGACGTGGAAGATCTCGACGCCCAGGGCGGCCAGCGCGCGGGCCTGCTGGTCGGTCTTCATGATCCGGAAGGTCGGGGCGCCCGGCTGGAAGATCTGGCGCGGATGCGGATCGAAGCTGATGACGCCGAGCGGCGCCTTCAGCGCCTGGGCCGCCTTGGCCGCCTGGGCGATGACCTTCTGGTGGCCGCGATGAACCCCGTCGAAATTGCCGAAGGCGACGGCCGCCCCGCGGTCGGAGGCCTCGAGGTTCTTCCAGCCATGAACGATACGCATGGGATTAGCCGGCCTTTGTCGTGCTGCGGCGCGGGACCATGACCACGGCCTCGCCGTCCACCACCGTCTTGCCGTCGACCTGGCAGACCGTGGTGAGCGTGGCGTGGGCGCGTCGCTCGTCCAGCGCCAGGACCGTGACGCGGGTGACGACAGGGTCGCCGATCTTGACCGGTCGTCGGAAACGCAGGGATTGGGTGAGATAGATGGCGCCGGGGCCCGGCAGCTTGGTGCCCAGCATCGCCGAGATATAGGCGCCCGACAGCATGCCGTGGGCGATCCGGCCCTGGAACGGCGTGGTCATGGCGTAGGCCTCGTCCAGGTGGACGGGGTTGGTGTCGCCCGACACCGCGGCGAAGGCCTCCACGTCGGCCGCGCCCACGATCTTGGTGGTCTCGGCTGACTGACCAATGGTCAGATCCTCGAAGAACATCCCCTGCACGCCCACCACTCCTCAGTCCGCGCCCTAGTTAGCGGCTTTTGCTCACCACGCCAGATCGGCGATGGCGTAGGTCGCGCGCGCGCCGTCCTTGGCGAGCAGGCGCTCGACCGCGCCGGCGTCCAGGCCGTCAGCGCCGATCGTCTCGGCGCCATGGATGCCGCTGGCGACGAACAGCACGTCGAGGTCCTGGTCGTTGGCGCCCTTGGCGTCGGTGGCCACGGCGTCGCCGATGCAGAGCACCCGCGAGCGGTCCAGGTGCTTGCCCAGCAGGACCTGGGCCTCGCCCAGGCAGAGGTCGTAGATCGGCGCGTGCGGCTTGCCGGCCATGATCACCTGGCCGCCCAGCTCCGCATAGCGCTGGGCCAGGGCCCCGCCGCAATAGATCAGCTTGTCGCCGCGCTGCACGACGATGTCGGGGTTGGCGCAGATCATCGGCAGGCCGCGTGCGATCGTCGCCTTGAAGCGTTCTTCGTAGTCGTCAGGCCCCTCGACCTCGTCGTCCACCGGACCGGTGCAGGAGATGAACGCGGCGTCCTGCGGCCCGGCGAAGGCCAGGTCGAGGCCTTCATAGAGGACGAAGTCGCGTTCGGGACCGATGGCCCAGGCCGGGCCGGGCGCGCGGCCGCTGAGCAGGATGCGGGTGGCGTCGCCGGAGGAGACGAAGGCCGACCAAGCCTCGCGCGGCACGCCCAGATCGTCGAGCTGCTCATGCACGGCGCTGGACGGGCGCGGCGAATTGGAGATCAGGATCACCGGCCCACGCTCGGCGCGCCAGCGGGCCAGGGCCTCGTAGGCGGCGGGGAAACTCTCGCGGCCATTGTGGATCACGCCCCAGACATCTGAGAGCAACACGTCGTAGCGGTCGGCCACGGCCGACAGGCCGGGGATCAGGGCGGGTGCGGTCATCCTCGGGCGGTAGCGGGCCGGGCGGCGAAGGTCAATGCGCCGAAGGGTTTCAGCCCCGCGAGCCGGCGCGTCTCGGCTGGGTCCGATGTGGGAATTCGGCCGGCGGATCGGTCTCGGCCAGGACCGAGTCGCGGATCGCGCGGGGCTCGCCGAACAGGTGGCCTTGGCCAAAGGCGATGTCGAGTTCCAGGATGTCGACGATCTGGCGCTCGCTCTCGACCTTTTCGGCGATCAGATCGACGCCGTAGCGGCGGGTCAGGGAGGCGAAGTCCTGGGCCGCGAGATCCGGCATCGAGCGGAATACCAGGCCGTCTTCGCTCTCCAGCAGTTCTTCGAGCAGGAAGGGCGCGCTGACTTTCAGGAATTTCACATCGGCGCGGGTCAGGTCGTGGAAATCGATGTCGAGGTCGTGGACCTTGTCGAGCGAGAACCGGAAGCCGAGTTCGGCCAGCCGGCTCATATTGCGGGCCTCGACCGGGCCGCGCGCGTCGAACGCGGCCTGGCCCAGCTCGAAGATCAGGGCGCCGGCGAGGTCGCGGTTGTCGGCCAGCAGTTCGAGGAACTGCGGGAAGAAGGTCTCGTCGGCCAGGCTGGCGATGGAGATATTGCAGAAGATCCCGACCTTGCGGTCCTGCTTGGCCAACCGGCGCACGATCTGAACGCAGCGGAACAGCAGCAGATTGTCGATCGAGGTGACCAGGCCCTCGGGCTCGGCGACCGACAGATACTCCGCCGGCATCAGGACGCGGCCGCTCTCGTCACGCAGGCGCGAATAGCTTTCGTAGAAGACCGTCCGACGTTGGGGCAGGCTGACGACCGGCTGCAGGTAGAGATCGACGCGGTTCTCGGCCAGGGCCGCCCGGACGGTGTCGAGCAGGGCGGCCGACTGCCGGACGCGGACGTCCTGGCGGGCCGGGAACGGGGCGACGGAGGCGCGGTCTTCCAGCCGGTGGCCCATACGCTCGACCAAGTCCTCCAGCATGTGGACCTCGTCGGAGAGCGCCTCGGAGCGGTGGGCGTCGTCGCTGACCGCGTCGGCGACCTCGCTCATCCGCGCGTCCACCAGTTCCATCTGGCTAAGCATGATCCGCTGGGCGTCGCGCACGGACTCCAGTTCCTTGCGCAGGGCTCGCAGCTTCAGGGATTGGGCGATCAGGCCGTGGACGGCGAAGCAAAGGCCGAGCCCGCCGACCAGGGCGGCGACGCCCGCAGCCCAGCCGCCGCCGTTCCGCCACAGCAGCAGGGCGACGATCAGAGCGAGACAGAGATAGGTGGCGCCGAGCGCCACCGAGGTGAACTGCCGCATGAGCCCGCGTGTCCGAATCACCCGGAGTATCGGACGGCGAAGCTCACCAAGTCGAATGGATTAACGGCGGCGCGCCCAAGCTGGGCGCCATGGCCCGTCCCTACCGCGTCGGGACGGGAGTCTCGCCGCGGTAATCATAGAAGCCGCGGCCGGCCTTGCGGCCCAGCCAACCGGCCTCGACGTACTTCACCAGCAGCGGGCAGGGCCGATACTTGGAATCCGCCAGGCCCTCGTAGAGCACGTTCATGATCGACAGGACCGTGTCGAGGCCGATGAAGTCGCCCAGTTCCAGGGGGCCCATCGGATGATTGGCACCCAGCTTCAGGGCGGTGTCGATGGCGTCGACCGTGCCGACCCCTTCGTACAGGGTGTAGATCGCCTCGTTGATCATCGGAACCAGGATGCGGTTGACGATGAAGGCCGGGAAGTCCTCGGCGTTGGCGGTGGTCTTACCCAGCGACTTGGCGAAATTGACCGCGGTCTCATAGGTCGGCGCGTCGGTCGCTATGCCGCGGATGATCTCCACCAGCTTCATCAGCGGCACCGGGTTCATGAAGTGCAGGCCGATGAAACGCTCGGGCCGATCGGACGCCGCGCCCAGGCGGGTGATCGAGATCGAAGAGGTGTTCGAGGCCAGGATGGTGTTCGGGCCAAGATGCGGTGTCAGAGCCTTGAAGATGGCCTTCTTGACCTCTTCGTTCTCGGTGGCGGCCTCGATGGCGATGTCGGTCGCGCCGATGGCTTGAAGTTCCGGCGCGCCCTTGATGCGGGCCACCGCGCCGTCCATGGCGGCCTGGTCGATGATGCCGCGCACCACCTGCCGGCTGAGATTGCGCTCGATCAGCGACAGGCCTGCGGCGATCTTGTCTTCGCTGACATCGTGCAGCAGCACGTCGTAGCCCGCGAGTGCGCAAACGTGCGCGATGCCCGATCCCATTTGGCCCGCGCCGATGACGCCGACCGACTTGATCTGAACCATGCCGAAAACTGCCTCGAATGACACGG
>JBEBYB010000177.1:0-5861 GCA_040391295.1 Phenylobacterium sp.
TCACCAAGCTCGGCCCCACGGGCGACGCGATGACCAAGCGCTACGCCGGCGACAACCACGCGGTCTATGAGATCTGGCGCTGGTACAAGGAGCAGGTCACCGCCGCCAGCGAGCCGGCTATCCCCGAACGCTATTGGGCCTATGGCGCCTATGGCGACGGGACGCCCATCGCCAAGGCCCACCGATTGATCTGGCGTGACCGCGCCGACCTGCGCGAGCGCTTCCCCGATCCCTTCTCCACGCAAGGCGGCGGCTACCTTGGCTGGCTGATGGACGAGGGCCTGGCCGAGCGGCCCGCGGCTTGACAGCATCCAGCCCGCGCCCGACACGAGGCGGTGACATCAAGGAGGGCCCGGCCATCATGGCGGCCGACAATCTGGCCCAGCAGGCCCCCGCGCAAGCGTCCCCCGACCTGATCGGCAAGCTCGAGGTCCTGGCGCGCCGCTATGCGGCGGCGCGTGGCGATGTCCAGCGCTCGGAGGTCGACGAGGCCCTGAACCGGACGCGGCTTGGCGTGGCGCTCGCCGACGCCATGCTGGCGCGCGCGCGGGTCGAACAGGAAGCTCGCGACATCGCCCTGGTCGGCTATCGCGCCGCCGCGGCGAGGTTCATGCGCCCCCGGCGGCGCAATCGCGTGGCCCGGCTCATCGACCGGGGCCTGGATCTGGCCCGCTCATCCGGCCGCGCCCTGGTCATCGCGCGCTCCGGGGTCTGGGAAAACGGGAGCCTGCGCGCCATGGCCGGCTATGCGCGGCGCGGCGCCGATCCGGCGGTCCAGCCCGCGGCGATCTTCGACCAGGCCTGGTATCTGAAGGGGCGCGCCGATCTGGCCGGTTCGCGGACCAGCCCGCTGGTCCACTACCTGCTGCATGGCGGGGCCGAAGGGGCCAGTCCCCACCCGCTGTTCGACTCCGCATACTATGGCGCGCGCAACGCCGCCGAGCTGGCCGCCACCGGCCTAACGCCGCTGGAGCATTTCGTCCGGGTCGGCGCGGCGGAAGGCCGCGATCCGCATCCGCTGTTCAGCATCGGCCACTATGTCCGCCAGGCGCCGGACCTGATCGCCTCGGGCGGCAACCCGATCACTCACTATCTGCAGGTCGGCTGGCGCCGGGGGCTAAGTCCCCACCCGCTGTTCGCCGCCGATTTCTATACGGCGCAGATGGCGGCCGGCGGGGCGCCGGAAACCGCGCCGCTCGTCCACTACCTGACGCAAGGCGCGGCGGCGGGCCTGCGGCCCCATCCGTTGTTCGATCCCGACTGGTATCGCGGCCAGTATCCCGACGTCGCCGAGGGCGGTTTCGAACCCTTGAGCCATTATGCGGCCTCCGGCGGGGCCGAGGGGCGTCACCCCAGTCCCTGGTTCGACGCCCTGCGCTACCGCGCGCTGCGGGGCGAGGATCTGCCGGCCGGCGCCAACCTGCTGGCGGACTACCTGCAGGGCGGGGCCTGGAGCATCGGCGAGCCGTGGCCCGGCAAGACCACGCCGGCCTTCCTCACCGCGGCGCGGGATCTGGCGGCCAAGGGGATGACGCCGCTGGAGCATTGGGCGCGGCTGGGGGACGCTCAGACCCCCAGCGCTTTGAGCCCCGACCAGACCTCGCGATAATAATCGTCGACATAGTGGAAGGGGCTGAGGCCCCAGCGGTGGCCTAGGCTGGCCAAGTGCAGTTCCGGCGAGGCGGCGACGCTCAAGGCCTGGGGCAGGCGGGCGCGGAATGCGGGCTGGTAAAGGTCCAGCATGGCGTTGTGCTCGGCGATGGCGGCCGGCTTGCCCTGGAATATCTCCACCTCGTCGGTGAAGTCTCGAACCTCGCCGGTCTCGTCCTGGTAGCGCCTCGCCCACTGGGCTTCGTGGACGATCAGAGCGGCGTCGCGCAGCGGCGTTGATTGGATGAACGCCGCCATTTCGTCGGCCGCCTGCAGCCACAACAGTTCGCAGGCCGTGGAGGTCCGCTTGATCGTCGCGGCCTCCGCGAACGCGGGTTGGTCCAGATAGCCGCTGACATCCAGCTCCCAGCTATGGGTCACGACCGTGCCCCCAACCGACAGCAGGTCGAGCCGCTCGTCGATGAAGTCGAAAATGATGTGGGTGGGCTGATGGGCGACCAGCGCGGCCAGGGCGCGCTTCTTCAGGTCGTTGATCATCGCACGATGCGTAAAGACGCCGAGGCCGGGCGGCGGCTCCTGCGCCATCTCGACACCTTCAAGCGGCCGAGCAAACAGGCTCGGCAGGCTGGTGCGTGAGATATAGAGGAGGTCAGAAGGCTCTGCGCCCACGATTGGCCACAAGTCTCGGGTAATGCAGCTGCCGATTATGGCGACCTTGGACAAGATGGGTTCCTAGCGACACGGAAAGACTGGACAGTCGAGGTTTAACACGCGGTGCGCGAATCGGCGCCCTTGAGTGCGCCATTGACATCGTTAAGAGGCCCGATCATGTCTCCCGCGTTTTCGGCGTATTCAGTCTCGAACTTCGAGCAGCATATTCGGCGACGGTCGCTCAGGCTGTCCTCATCGAGCATCACGGAACAGCGCGACGCGCATGAAGATTTTTAATCCGCTAGCGGATCAACCCGACAATCCGCTGACCCGCGCCATCAAGGAGGGCTATACCCCCTTGGCGTTCGCCGGCCTGTTCAGCCTGGTCTCCAACCTGCTGTACATGGCGCTGCCGATCTACACGTTCCAGATCTACGGCCGGGTCATGACCAGCTACAGCGTGCCCACGCTGCTGGTGATCACCTTCGGCGTGCTGCTGGCCTTCGTGATCTCCGGCGTGATCGACGACTATCGCGCTCGGGTGATGGTGAATTTCGGCGTGGTCATGGACCAGCGGGTCTCCGGCCGGGTGTTCTCGGCTCTCTTCGACACCGTGATCCGCGGCAATCCGGCGGCGCGCTCGCAGGCGCTGCGCGACCTGGACGGCTTCCGGCAGATGCTGACGGGCCCGGCTTTCGGCACGTTCTTCGACCTGCCCTGGATGCCGGTCTTCATGTTCGTCCTGTTCATTATCGACCCGGTCATCGGCCTGGTGACCATGGTCGGCGCCGGCCTGTTGTTCGGCATCGCGCTGCTGCAGGACCGCGCGACCCGTCCGGCGCTCAAGGAAGCCAACGAGGCGGCTTTGCGCAGCTACGCCTTCACCGACGCGGCGCTTCGCAATGGTGAAGTGGTCCGGGCCATGGGGATGATCGAGCCGCTGGGCGCGCGCTGGGCCAATTTCCGGGCGATCACCATGGAGCGTAGCGCCGCCGCGAGCGAGCGCGCTTCGGTCCTTAGCAACATCAGCAAGTTCACCCGTCAGGCCATTCAGGTCCTGATCATCGGGATCGGCGCCTATCTGGTCGTCAAGGGCAAGATCCACTCGGGTCTGCTGTTCGCCAACATGATCCTGGCCGCGCGCGCGCTCCAGCCGATCGAGCGGTTGGTCAGCTCCTGGGACTCTCTGACCAACGGCTATCGCGCCTATGAGCGCCTGAACGCGCTGTTCGCCGACTATAAGCCTTCCAAGGCCATGACCACCTTGCCCAAGCCGCTGGGCCAACTGTCGGTCGAGGGCGTGAACTTCGCGCCCGTGGGCGCCACCCGGTTCGTGCTGCAAGGCATCAGCTTGAAGATCGAGCCTGGCGAAATGCTTGGGGTCATCGGCCCGTCCGGCGCCGGCAAGTCCTCGCTCGCCCGACTGATGGTGGGGATCTGGCAGCCGAACAGCGGCCACGTCCGTCTGGACGGCGCCGACGTCTATTCCTGGGACCGGACCGACTTTGGTCGGCATGTCGGCTACCTGCCGCAGGATACCGAACTGTTCTCGGGCAGCATTCGCGACAATATCGCCCGGTTCCGCTCCGATGTGGATGACGAGCAGGTCGTTCGCGCCGCGCAGACCGCGGGCGTTCACCAGCTGATCCTGCGGTTGCCGAACGGTTACGACACCGAGCTTGGCGAGACCGGCCATGTCCTGTCCGCCGGTCAGCGACAGCGGGTCGGCCTGGCGCGGGCCTTGCTGGGCGCCCCCCGGCTGCTGGTCCTCGACGAGCCGAACGCGGCGCTCGACGCCGAGGGTGAAGAAGCCCTGGTCACCGCCCTCGACGCGCTGAAGGCTGGCGGCTCCACTATCGTGATCGTGTCCCACAAGCCGAGCGTCTTCCGCTCAGCCGACAAGATGCTGATGCTGCGCGACGGCCGGATCGAGATGTTCGGACCGCGAGAGCAGGTCATGGCCCGGGTCGTCCAACCCGCCACCCCGCGCGTGATCGAGGCCGGCCGATGAAACTGGATTTCAACGCCCCCAAGGCCTACGAGGCGCCGAGCTTTGGCGACAAGGATCTGGTTCCGCTCGACGGGACCATGGATCGGCGCATCAAGCGGCCGATCATCGTCGGCAGCGTGGTGGTCGGGATTTTCGTCGTCGGCCTGACCCTCTTCGCCGCCGTCGCCAAGATCGACAGCGCCGTGGTGGCGCCCGGCACGGTCCGGGTCGAGGACAACCGCAAGACCATCCGTCACCGCGAAGGCGGGACAGTGAAGGCGATCCTGGTCAAGGAAGGCCAGCGGGTGAAGCAGAACCAGGTGCTGCTCACCTTCGACGAGGTGCAGCCGAAATCGACGACCGACGTCCTGCAGAACCAGTATGACGCCCTGCTGTCGCAGACCGCCCGGTTCCAGGCCGAGGCGACCAGCCAGCCGACGGTGACGTTCGCGCCGGAATTGACCGCGCGGGCCGCGAGCGATCCCCGCGTCGCCGGCATTATTCGCGACCAGGAGTTCCTGTTCTCGACGCGCCAGGCCTTCTTCGAGACCCAGAGCGCGGTGCTGGCCCAGAAGCTGCAGCAACTCGAGACCCAGATCGGCGGGGTCCAGGCCCAGGTCGACGCCGTCAAGGAATCCGACGACCTGACCCGCGAGGAACTCGCCGGCTATCAGACCCTCTACGAAAAGGGCTACGCGCCCAAGACCCTGATCCTGCGCTACAAGCGCACCCTGGCCGACCTGGCCGGGCGCCGCGGCCAACTGATCGCCGAGATCACCCGCCTGCGCGAGCAGATCGGCGAGACCCGGCTACAGATCACCACCCTGCGCGAGCAGCGTATCAGCCAGGCCGCCGAAGGCCTGCGCCAGATGCAGACCGGCCTGGCCGAGGTGACCCCGAAGCTGACCGCCGCGCGCCAGACGCTGAATTCGGCGACCGTGCGCTCCCCGTCCGACGGCTATGTGCTCGACTTGACCCAGTTCACCGTAGGCGGCGTCGTGGCGCCCGGCGAGCGGCTGATGAGCGTCGTTCCGGCCGACGCCCCGCTGATCGTGACCGCGCGAATCAGGCCGCAGGACATCGATAGCGTGCATGCCGGAATGACCGCCCGGGTTCGGCTTTCGGCCTTCAACGCCCGTACCGCGCCGCCCGTCGACGCCGAGGTGATCACCGTATCGGCGGACCAGTTGATCGATGAAAAGACCGGGGTCGGTTACTTCAGGACCGACCTGCGCATCCCGCCGGCCGAACTGGCCAAACTGCCCAAGGGCTCGAAACTGACCCCTGGCATGCCCGCAGAAGCCATGATTGTAACGGGTCGGCGCTCGATTCTGTCCTATATCGTGAGCCCGTTGACCGACACGATCCGCGACGCGCTCCGCGAAGACTAGTTTAACGGAATTCTTACCCTTGGAAGCAGGGACGGCGCCCCTTGTTCACGGCCTTTTTTGCTGTTGCGCATCGCCTTTGGTTCCGATACCTCTTCCTCGGGCTCGTTTAATCTTCGCTGCGACCTCGTTGTGGCGTGGGAAAAGGACCGCTGGGACCGCTCCATTGGAAAATGGTGGCCAGGCGTTTCGGGGGTCCATGTGACACAGACTGGAGAGAA